>NZ_MUNE01000299.1 GCF_002154605.1 Streptomyces milbemycinicus
ACGACCGCGCCGTCGGGCGCGCCCGACGGCGCGGTCGTCCAGGGCGCGGCGGTGGGGCGGCAGGGCAAGGTCGTCTTTGTGTGCTCGGGGCAGGGCACCCAGCGCCCCGGCATGGGCCGCGGGCTCTACCGCTCGTCCACGGCGTTCGCCGGGGCGCTGGAGGAGGTGTGCGCCCATCTGGACCCGTATCTGGAACACCCTCTGATGGAGGTGATGTTCGCCGATGAGAAGAGCGATACGTCGGCGCTGCTGCATCTGACCGCCTACGCCCAACCGGCCCTCTTCGCCCTCCAGACCGCGCTGCACCGCATGGTCACCGAGGAGTTCGGGCTCACCCCCGACTATCTGGCCGGCCACTCCCTGGGCGAGCTGACCGCCGCCCATCTGGCGGGCATCCTCAGCCTGCCCGACGCCGCGGCGCTGGTGGCGGCCCGCGCCCGCGCCATGCGGGACCTTCCAGCGACCGGAGCCATGGTCGCCGTCGAGGCCACCGAGGCGGAGCTGCGGCCCCGGCTCGCCGAGTTGGCGGACCGGGTCGGCATCGCCGCCGTCAACGCCCCCGCGTCCCTGGTCATCACCGGCGACCACGACGCCGTGCACCAGATCGCCGACGACTTCCGCGGGCAGGGCAGGAAGGTCACTCCCCTCCAGGTCAGCGGCGCCTTCCACTCTCCCCATATGGAGCCCCTGCTCGACGAGATCGGGCGCACCGCCGAAACCCTCACCTACCACCGGCCCCACACTCCCCTCGTCACCGCGTCGGCCGACGGCGGCGACGACACGACCGAGCCGCGGGCCGACGACGACCCGGGCACGGCCGCGTTCTGGCCTCTCCAGGCCCGGCGCACCGTCCACTACGCGCGGGCCGTGGAGCGGCTGCGCGCCCGCGGCGTCACCACGTTCCTGGAACTCGGCCCCGACTCCACCCTCACTACCCTCGTCCACCACAATCTCGCCGCGCACGATCCCGTGGCCGTCTCCCTGCTCCATCCGGAGCGGTGCGAGACGCACAGCGTCCTCGGCGCACTCGCCGCGGTCCACGCCCACAGCCGCCCCGTCGACTGGACACGCCACTACACCGCACGGCCGCGGCCGACGCCACACCAGATCGACGTGCCCACCTATGCCTTCCGGCACCGGCGCTACTGGCTGCCCGCCCCGGCGGCGGTCGGCGATGTGACGGCCGCGGGGCTCGACGCGGCGGAGCACCCGCTGATCGGCGCCGCCGTGTGGCTCGCGGAGGGCGACGGCTGTCTGCTGACCGGCAGGATCTCGCCGCGTACGCACCCGTGGCTGGCCGACCATGTCATCGCCGGCACTGTGCTCCTTCCGGGCACCGCGTTCGTGGAGCTGGCGCTGCGGGCCGGGGCGTACGTGGGCTGCGACCGTGTGGAGGAGCTGACCCTGCACGCGCCACTCCCGCTGCCCGCCGACGGTGAGGTGGTGCTGCAGGTGGCGGTGGGGGCCGCCGACGAGTCCGGCCGCCGTGAGCTGAGCATCCACGCCCGGCCGGCGGACGACGGTACATGGACACGGCACGCCATCGGCACGCTGGCATCGGCCCGCGGCGTCGGCCTCGACGATGGCACGGGGCACAATGGCCACGCCCCGGCGGGCGACGAGCCGTTCGGGTCGTGGGCCACGGCCTGGCCGCCGCCCGGTGCCGAGCCCTTGGACGTCACCGGGGTCTACGACCGGTTTGCCGACGCCGAGTTCACGTACGGGGAGGCATTCCAGGGGCTGGTCGCGGCTTGGCGGCACGGCGACGAGACGCTGGCGGAGGTCCGCCTCCCCGACCAGCCGGCCGGTGACGCCCTCCGCTTCGGGCTGCACCCCGCGCTGCTCGACGCGGCACTGCAGACCATGTGGCTCGTGGAGCCCGACGGCACACGGCCGAGCGGTGGCCTGGGCGGCCCCGATCGGGGCCTGCCGTTCGCCTGGCAGGGGGTCTCGCTGCGTACGGCGGGCCCGTCGGCCCTGCGGGTACGGCTGCGACGGCCGGCGCCGGACACCGTGGCCGTCGCCGTGGCCGACGCGGCCGGCCGGCCGGTCGCGTCGGTGGAGTCGCTGACGCTGCGGCCGGTGCCGCGGGGCGCCTTGCGCGGCACCGAGACGGCGGTGCGCACCTCGTTGTACGGCCTGGACTGGACGGATGTGCCGCTGCCGACGCCGCAGACGGCCCTGCCCCGGTGTGCGCTGATCGGAGCGGACACGCTCGACCTGGTCCCCGCGCTCGAGGCCGCGGCGCCCGACCGCATCACCGACGGCGTGGAGCGCTACGCCGACCTGGAGGAGCTGGTGCGCTCCGTGGCGGCGGGCGCCCCCGCCCCGGACCTCGTCATCGCCGGCTGCCACGCAGCCCCTGAAGCCGACGGCGCGAGCGAACAGCCACAGCCCGAGACGGTGCGCACAAGGACGGGTCAGGTGCTGGAGCTGCTTCAGCGGTGGCTCGGCGCGGACGGGCTCGCCGACGCACACCTGGTGCTGTTCACCTCAGGCGCGGTCGCCACCCGGCCGGGCGAGCCGGTGCGGGACCTGGCGGGGGCGGCGGTCTGGGGTCTGGTGCGCTCCGGCCAGTCGGAGCATCCGGAGTGCTTCACCGTGGTGGACATGGACGGCGCCCAGGAGTCCCGCGCGGCGCTGCTCGGCGCGCTCGGCCTCGGCGAGCCGCAACTGGCGGTGCGCGGCGGCCGGGCGCTGGCGCCGCGCCTGGTGCGCCCGGGTGACGCCGACGACGACAGCGGCCTGGCCCTGCCGCAGGGGCCGGAAGGCTGGCGGTTGGAGTGTCCCGGCACGGGCAGCCTGGACGGGTTGACCACGACCGAGTCCCCGGCCGCGGCGGTGCCGCTCGGCCCGGGCGAGGTACGGGTCGCGGTGCGGGCCGCGGGGCTGAACTTCCGCGATGTGCTGATCGCGCTGGGCGTGGTGCCCGGGCGGACGGCGCTGGGCAGTGAGGGGGCGGGGATCGTCCTCGAGGTCGGGGCGGAGGTCCGCGATCTCGCGCCCGGGGACCGGGTGGTGGGTATCTTCCCCGAGGCGTTCGGCCCGGTGGCCGTGGCCGAGCGGGCGACCCTGGCGCGGGTCCCCGACGGCTGGTCGTTCGCCCAGGCCGCGTCGGTCCCCATCGTGTTCGCCACCGCGTACCACGGCCTGGTCGATCTGGCGCGCCTGCGGCCGGGGGAATCGGTGCTGATCCATGCCGCGGCCGGCGGGGTGGGCATGGCCGCCGTGCAACTGGCGCGCCATCTGGGGGCCGAGGTGTACGCCACGGCCGGCCCCGGCAAGTGGCACATCCTGCGTTCCCAAGGCATCGACGACGACCATCTGGCCTCGTCGCGCACGCTGGAGTTCGAGCAGCGCTTCGCCGCGACCCGCGGCGGGCGGGGGATCGATGTCGTCCTGGACTGTCTGGCCCATGAGTTCGTCGACGCCTCGCTGCGCCTGGTGGCGCGTGACGGCGGCCGGTTCCTGGAGATGGGCAAGAGCGACATCCGTGACCCGCGGCAGGTGGCGCTGGACCATCCGGGCGTGCTCTACCGGGCGTTCGACCTGCTGGAGGCCGGGCCGGAGCGGGTCGGGCAGATCCTGCGCACCGTACTGGACCTGTTCGAGCGCGGTGTCCTGGCGCACCTGCCGACGACCTGCTGGGACATCCGGCAGGCGGAGCACGCCTTCCGCCATCTGCAGCAGGGCCGTCACATCGGAAAGAACGTGCTCACCGTCCCGGCCGGCTGGAACGCCGAGGGCACCGTACTGATCACCGGCGGTATGGGCACCCTGGGCGCCGCCCTCGCCCGTCATCTGGCGGGTACCGGGCGCGCCCGCCATCTGCTGCTGGCCGGCCGACGCGGCCCCGACGCCCCGGGCGCCGAGGAGCTGCGAGAGGAGCTGACCGAGCTGGGCGCGCGGGTCACCATCGCCGCATGCGATCTCGGCGACCGGGCGGCGGTCGCCCGGCTCCTGGGGGCGATCCCGGCCGAGCGGCCGCTGACCGCTGTCATCCACGCGGCGGGTGTCGTCGACGATGCCACCCTCGGGTCCCTCACCCCCCGCCACCTGGACGCCGCCCTGGCCGCCAAGGCCGACGCCGCCTGGCATCTGCACACCCTCACCCGCCACGCCGACGTGGCCGCGTTCGTCCTCTTCTCCTCGGTCGCGGGTCTGCTCGGCTCGCCCGGGCAGGGCAACTACGCCGCGGCCAACGCCTTCTTGGACGCGCTCGCCCACCACCGGCGCGGCTCTGGCCTTCCGGCGGTGTCGCTGGCGTGGGGGCTGTGGGAGCAGACCAGCGGCATGACCGGGCACCTGGACCAGGCCGACCGCGCCCGGCTGGCCCGGCTCGGCATCAGCCCGCTCACGACCGGGCCGCCCCTGTACCGGGGCCTGGTCGGATCCAGGACCCGGCGGACACCCCCCGCGGCCGCCGCCACCGGGCCGTTCCCCCTGCATACCCGCCTCGGCGGTCACGCCCCGGCCGAGCAGCACGAGATGCTGCTCTCGCTGGTCCGCTCCCACGCCGCCCTCGTGCTGGGCCGCGACGATCCGGACACGGTCCATCCCGGCGCGCACTTCCGCGGCCTGGGCTTCGACTCCCTGACCGCGGTCGAGCTCCGCAACCGGCTCAACGCCGCCACCGGCCTCCGGCTCTCCACCACCCTCGTCTTCGACCACCCCACGCCCGACGAACTCGCCCGTCACGTCCGGGAGCAGGTGCTGGGCGACGGCGAAGCGGCGCGGGTGGCCCCGGTGCTGGCCGAGCTCGACAGGCTGGAAGCGGCGCTGTCCCGGGTGGACGGGGACGATGCGGTCCGGGCGAGGGTGACGGCCCGGTTGCAGGCCCTTCTCCTGAAGTGGAACGAGTCCGATGGTCCGGCGACGGGCGGTGACGGTGCGGGCAGGCTGGCGTCCGCCACGGCCGCCGAGGTGCTGGATTTCATCAGGAACGACCTCGGCCTCTCCTGAACGACGACACGCACAAAGCCAGGGACGAACAACCGGAGTGCCATGACCACCGCATCGCAGAACATCTCCCCCGACCACGTGGCCGACTACTACGACCGTCTCACCGACCTGATCGGCGAGGCGGCGGGCGGCAACCTTCACTTCGGCCACTGGCCGCATCCGCACGACGGAAGCCCCCTCGGGGTCGCCGCCGACCGGCTGACCGACCACCTCATCGGCAAACTCGGCGACGTCGCCGGCCGCCGGGTCCTGGACGTGGGCTGCGGCTCCGGTAGGCCGACCGTACGGCTGGCGCAGCGCGCGCCGACCGAGGTCGTCGGCGTCACCGTCAGCCCCGTACAGATCGAGCGGGCGACGGCGCTCGCCGAGCGGGAAGGGGTCGCCGACCGGGTGCGTTTCGTCCGCGCGGACGCCATGACGCTGCCGTTCCCGGAGGCCTCGTTCGATGCCGTGTGGGCGCTGGAGTGCATGTTCCATATGCCCAGCCCCGCGCAGGTGCTGAGGGAGATCGCACGCGTGCTCCGCCCCGGCGGGCGGCTCGCCGTCATGGACGTCGTGCTGCGGGAGCCGATCGCGAGGCGGGACCGCGGCGCCGTCGAGCGCGGCCGCTCGATGTTCGCGGTCCCGGCCCATATCGAGTTGGTGGAGTACCCCCGGCTGATCCTCGGCGCGGGCCTGCGGCTGGAGGAGATGGCCGACCTGGGCGACGAGATCATCCGCCCGTCCATGGATGCCCTGGGCGGTGCCGTCGCCGCCAACTCCGCCGCCTACGCGGCGGCCTTCGGCGTCGACACCGAACAGTTCGACACGCTCGTGGCGGAGTGGGCGCAGATGAACTCGTCGCTCAAGCTCGGCTATGTGGTCCTGACCGCCAAGCGCCCGGAATGTCCGGCCGGGGGCTGATCACCGCACGGGTCATCCGGCGTTGAAGCGGTACGAGCCGGCCCGGGCCCGGTAGACCTTGTAGGGGGATCCCCCGGAGGTGTCGTCGCGGACGAAGGCGACACCCCGGGGCGCGGTGACGGGCTTGTTCCGGGTGGGGACCCAGATCTCGGCGTCGGTGTTGTACGGGATGGTGACCGCGAGGTCGATCCTGCCGTCCGGCAGGCGCCGCCACCGCGAGGACACCGTGCCGCGCACGGTGTCGATGGAGGCGCTGACGTGGTCGAGCGTCGCGGGCGCCAGATCGGTGTCGCGCGTGTCCTTCGGCACCCGGCTGTTGACGGCGACTGACGGTATGTACGGGCGGATGCGCAGCGACGCGTAGGCGGTGGCGGTCGGCTTGATACCGGCGAGGCTCTGGTAGAACCAGGTCGCCACGTTGGAGCGGTAGTGGTGGTTGACCGAGAGCCGGTCGGTCCACTGTTCCCACAGCGAGGTGGCGCCCTTGGCGATCTGGTGGACATAGCCGGGCGCACCGGTCTGGGTGACGGATCCCAGCGCGATGTCCGTGTAGCCGTACTCGCTGAGGATGTTGAACTCGTAGCGCGATCCGTACATGTCGTTCTGGATGTGGTGGTCCGCTGCCACGATGCGGTCGGCGAGCAGTTTCGCGAGGGCCTTCTTGTTCTCGGCGAGGGTCTTGGTGCCGGCCAGGTGGCAGGGGTCGTCGGGGTCCAGGTCCGAACCGGGCACCAGGTCGAAGGCGATGGCCAGGGCGTTCTCGCTGGAGATGCTGCCCTGGGTGAAGTGTCCCGAGGAGGCGTCCCAGTAGTTGGCGATGAACGCCCTGCGCAGGGTGCGCGCCAGCTTCGCGTAGTGAGCGGCGCGTTCGGTGCGGCCGAGCCTGGTGCCCACCTCGTCCATGTAGTCGCAGAAGTGGATGTAAAAGGCGAGGCTGATCACGGCGTTGCTGCCGGGAGGCTCGGCGCCGGAGTAGGCGCCGAGAGACGCTTCGAATATGTAGTGGTTCTCGGCGGTGAACAGCGTCTCGTAGTACTTGAGAAGGGTGTCCTGGTGGTCGTAGAGCTCCGCGAACAGGCTGCTGTTGCCGTAGTACGCGTACAGCTCCCTCGGGATGACGAAGTACGCCGAGTCCCAGGCCGGCACCGCCTTCCACGCGGCACTCCAGCCCGGGGTGTGGTCGTAGCCGTAGCCGCCCTTGGCGACGGGCACGAACATGGGCAGCTGGCCGGTGGAGATCTGGGTGTCGGGGAAGTGGCGCAGGTAGTTGGTGAGTACGGCGTTGACGTCCCAGGTGAGGGACTGTGATTCGGAGCTGGCCATGGCGTCGCCGGTCCAGCCGTTCTTCTCCCGTGAGGGGGTGTCGGTGGGCTTTTGGACCAGGTTGTTCTGCTCGGCCCACTCCAGATTGCGCTGGAGTCGGTTGAGCAGGGCGTTGTCCGTGGTGAACGTGCCGGTGCGGGCGAAGCCGGAGCGGGCCACGTCGACGGTCAGCACATCCGCGTCCCGCTTGAGGTCGGGTGTCCGGCCGAGGACGGCTTCGAGGTTCATCACTTCCAGGTAGCGGAAGCCGAAGTGGCTGAACCGCTGTTCCCAGGTCTGCGCCGGCCGCTTGCCGACGGTGTAGTAGTGCGTCTGGAGGTTGGCGTCGTGCTGGAAGTTCTCCTCCTCGACCGACAGCGGGGAGCCTGCGCCGCCGTCGCCGCCCGCGATGCGGTTGCCCCCGCGGATCCGCAGGGTGATGCCCTCCTTGTCGGGGCGTACATCGGTGAGGGACAGCCGGACGAAGCCCGTCAGGATCTGACCGTAGTCCAGGACCCAGACGCCCGAGCCGGGGGCGGTCTCGGTGAGCGAGACCGGGCGCAGCGTCTGGTTGACCAGGACCGGCTCCGCCTCGTGGGCCCGTAGGACGGCCGGTTTGAAGCCCTCGGGGACGGTGGTGGCGGGCAGCACGCCATGGTACTTCGGTGCGGGGCCGGAGCAACTGCCCGGGGGCATCAGCGCGGTGGCCGGACGCCACTGACCACGGGCGCGGTAGCCGACCGAGCGCCAGTCGCCGAGCCGGTCCGCGCGCCGGGCGTCGTACTTCTCGCCCGAGTAGACGGAGTCGAAGGTCGTGGGCCCGTCCGCGGTGAGCCAGTCCCGGTCGGTGACGAGCGTGGTGGCCGAGCCGTCCGTGTAGGACACGACGAGCTTGGCACGCAGGCGCGGCGAGCCGGCGTAGGGGGCGAGCTGCCAGTACCACTCCTGTGGCGTGGTCACCCCGTACCAGCCGCGGCCGAGTTCGGCGGCGAGGACGTTGTCCCGGCCGGCCCGGAGCAGCGCGGTGACGTCGAAGGTGTCGTAGAGCACCGTACGGTCGTAGGTGCTCTGGTCGGTGAGCAGCCGGGGGACGTTGGTCCGGTCCCCGGCCGGCTGCTTGCCGTCCACGGTGATCGGATCGCCGTTGACGGTGAAGGTGACATTGCCCGCGGCGCTCAGGTGCAGACGCGCCGTGGCGATGCGCCGGCCGCGGGGCAGGGTGAACGCGCGGCGCAGCACCGGTGCCGGGTTGGCGATGGGCAGCATGGCGTTCTTGGCGGGGATGTAGGGGTTCTTGGGTGGGAAGGTCAGGCCGTCGAGGGTGCCGATGCCGCTCTCGAACGGGTTGGCGCCGGTGGTGAGGTCGGCGGAGAAGTCGGGGGCGCCGGTGCCCGTCACCGTGACGCGGCGGACGGTGGCGGAGGTGGCGCCGCCGAAGCCGAAGCTGCCATGGCGGCGGATCTGGTCCTTCGTGAGCGTGCGGCGGTCCACCTCGACGCCGCCCACCTCCGTGGTCACGGTGAGCCCGCGGACCGTGACCTGCACGGTGTGGTCGCGGGAGGCCCAGGTGTCCTTCGTCAGTCCGGTCGAGGCGGGGAGGGTGACCGTGCCGACCGGGACGCCGCGGGTGCCGGCGGTGGTGGGGTTGGTCTCGCTCTGCGGGTCGTAGAAGTCGACGCCCCAGTTCGGCTCGGATGTGCCGTCGTCCACCCAGGTGTTGCCGGCGTAGTGGCTGGTCTTCATGGTCAGCTGCATATCGTCGCCGCTCTGGCGGATGGTCCAGTCGAGCCCTTCGCCCCAGGTCTTGCCGATGGGTTCGGCGCGCAGCAGCAGGGACAGCCCGCTCGCCGGGTCCGCGCCGCCGCGGAAGACGACGGTGGCGGTCAGGTCCTTCCAGTCGTGGTCCTGGGGCTGGCGTCCGCCGATCCACAGCGCGCCCGACCAGTCCTTCTCGCCCCTCAGCAGGCCGGTCTCCCACTTTGCGGGCTCGCTCCAGCGGCCGGGTGCGCCCTCCTCGTCCCAGGTCCGCACCCGCCAGAAGTACGGCCGCTCCGAGCGCAGCGCGCCGCCGCCGTAGGCCACGTCGACGCTGTGGGAGCCGGCGACCTTGCCGCTGTGCCAGACGTCAGCCCGGCCGGGTGCTGTGCCGACCTGGATCTCGTACGCGGTCTGCCGGTCCACCGGGGGCACCCAGCCGAATGTCGGCGCGGTCTGTGTCCCCAGGGGCTGGATCCGGGAGTTGATCTGCAGATCCACGGGCGCGGAGCCGTGTCCGCCGGTTGTCGTCGCGCCCGCCGCCCGGGCGCTGGGTGCGGTGGCGAGCGGGAGGGAGGCCCCGGCTGCCGCCGCCGTCATGATGCCGAGCATGTGTCGACGGCTCAGCGCGCTTCTGTTCTCCTCGGGCACGGCTCAGTTCCCTTCAAGGCTGTGCAGCACCAACCCTTACCAGCTGGTTGGTTTTCGCCGGACGTTAAGCCCGCGCCGTAAGCGCCGGAAAGAGTACGATCGGCGTTCGTAATCAGAGCGTTATCTACTGGCGGTCATCGAGGAGAGTGAGCGCATCGTGAGCCAGGGAAAGGCGCGTGGTCCGTACGCCAGGACACCGGCCCGCAGAGCGGAGATCGTACGGGCGGCGCGCGACAGTTTCGCCGAGAACGGCTACACCAAAGCCTCCCTGCGCGATATCGCGGAACGGGCCGGCATCACCCACGCCGGCCTCCTCCACCACTTCCGCAACAAGGACGAGCTCCTTGCCGAGGTGCTTGCCGAACGGGACTCCCAGGAGTGGCAGCACGGCCTCACACAGGTCGACAGCCTCGACCAGCTCACGCCCTACCTCGGCGAGCTCATCCGCCACCACCAGAAGGCGCCCGAGCTGATGCGCCTGTGGATCGAACTCGCCGCCGCGGCCTCACGCACGGACCACCCCGCCCACGACTACTTCGTCGAGCGCTACGAGCGCGGGCGGGCGCAGTTCGCCGAGGGGTTGCAGGACGAAGCGGCCCGCGGCAGGCTGCGCGAGGACCTGAGCCCCGAGAGCGCCGCGATCCTCTTCCACGCCGTGCTCAACGGGCTCCAACTGCAGTGGGTACTCGACCAGGATCTCGATATCGTCGGCCCCGTCACCGACTTCGTACGGCTGCTCTTCGGCCACGATCAGGCCGACGAGTGAGCGTTCAGGCCGCCCCCGGCGGCGGCCCGCTGGTCCCCCGCACCACGAGCTTGGGGTCCAACACAGCCTCCCGCGGCTCCAGTTCCGGGTTCTCCAGCCGCTCCACGGCGAACCGCACAGCGTACTCGGCCATCAGCACCGCGTCCTGACGGACAGTCGTCAGCCCTATCGGCATGAGATGGGAGAGGTGGCTGTCGTCGTAACCGACGACCGAGATATCGCGCGGGACGTCGACACCGCCCCGCGCCAGGGCCATCCACACCCCCATGGCACACCGGTCGTTGCCCGCGAGGACCGCCGTCGGAAGGGGCAGACCTCGGTCGCGCTCCGCGAGGAGCAGTTGGCCGGTCTCGATACCGGACTGCTCGGTGTGCTCACCGGGAATCACCCGGATCTCCGGCTCCAGTCCGTGCCGGCGCATCGCGGCCCGGTAGGAGCGCCGCCGCTCGGCCGACCCGGGCCCCCGGCCGCCGTCGATGTGCACGATCGCCCGGTGGCCGAGTTCGACGAGGTAGTCCATGGCCTGCCGGACCCCCTTGGCCTCGGCGCTGTGCACGAAGTCCACGCGGGCGCGCGGCACTCGGTGGCCGACCGACACGGTGACGGCGCGCTGCCGGAGTTCATCGAGATAGCCGGGGACCACATCGGGGCCGAGCAGGATCAGCGCCTCGCAGCGGTGGCCGAGCAACGCCTCGACCGCCTTGGCCTCGCTCCGCCCCTCGGCCGCCGCGGAGAGCAGCACGTCATAACCAAGGCGCTCGGCCTCGGGGTAGATCCCCTCGATGAGGTCGCTGTGGAAGGTCTGATGCACCGTGAACATGACGCCGAGCGTGCGGCTGCGGCCACGGGCCAAGAGGCGGGCCGCGCTGTCGGGGCGGTAGCCGATCTCATCGGCCACCCGTAGCACCCGCTCGCGGGTCTCCTGGCTCGCCCCCGGCTGATTGCGGAACACGATCGAGACCAGCGCACGGGACACTCCCGCCCTGTCGGCGACATCGGCCATCGTGGGCCGCTGCCTGCCCGCCGCATCCACCACTGATCCCACCCTTCGACGGAGCCGACCCTAAGACAGCCGCAGACAGCCGCGAAATCCTCCGGCAACAAGCTATTGACATGACATTAGGACAGGGGTCATCGTACTCGCACTAGAGCGCGCTAGTAGAGCGCGACAGCAACCCCCTCTCCCGACCATTTCCCCGGATCTCCGGAGCGAAGGGAAACCAGCGTGATGCCGTTCGAAGTACTGACCATGGGCCGCGTCGGAGTGGATGTGTATCCGCTCCAAACGGGCGTGGGGCTGGCCAAGGTCACCTCGTTCGGCAAGTACCTCGGCGGCAGCCCGACCAATGTCGCGGTGGCCGCCGCCCGGTACGGGCGCACCTCGGCCGTGATCACCAAGACGGGCGCGGACCCGTTCGGGGACTTCGTCCGCACGGCCCTGGACGGATACGGCGTCGACACCCGCTTCGTCGGTACGTCGGACATCGCGCCGACCCCCGTGACCTTCTGCGAGATCTTCCCGCCGGACGACTTCCCGCTCTACTTCTACCGGCTGCCCAAGGCACCCGACCTGGACATCCAGCCCGAGGAGCTGGACCTGGCAGCAGTGCGCGACGCCCGGATCTTCTGGGTCACCGGCACCGGGCTGAGCGAGGAGCCGAGCCGTACGGCCACCCTCGCCGCGCTCGAGCACCGGGCGAAGGCGGGCACGACGGTGTTCGACCTCGACTGGCGGCCCATGTTTTGGAAGAACACAGCTTGGAAGAGCACAGCCCGGAAGAGCGCGGCCGGGGGTGACCCCGCCGAGGCCCGGGCGTACTACGCGAAGGCCCTGCGCCACACCACCGTCGCCGTCGGCAATCTCGACGAATGCGAGGTGGCGACCGGTGAGCGCGAGCCGTACGCCGCCGCGAAGGCGCTGCTCGCCGCCGGGGTGGAGCTGGCTGTGGTCAAGCAGGGCCCGAAGGGTGTGCTGGCCATGGACCGGGACGGCTTCGCCGTCGAGGTCCCGCCGGTGCCGGTGGAGGTGGTGAACGGCCTGGGCGCCGGTGACGCGTTCGGTGGCGCGCTGTGCCACGGGCTGCTGTCCGGCTGGGACACCCGGCGCACGGTGTCCTTCGCCAACGCCGCCGGTGCGCTCGTGGCCGGCCGCCTGGCCTGCTCGGAGGCGATGCCGACCGAGGCCGAGGTGGCAGCGGCGCTGCGCGAGACGACCGATGACGGCCGATGACGACCGATGACGAATTTCAGCGAGAGGTGTGAGGACGTGCTGTCCGACAAGGTGAGCCGTATCGTGGAGGCCCGGGTCAGCGACCCCGGCGCCATCGCGGCGGCGGCCGAGCGGCGGGTGAAGGCCACCTCGCTGCTGGGTGAGCACGGCAAGGCGATGATCATCGCCGCCGACCATCCCGCGCGCGGCGCCAACGGCGTCGGCGGCGACCCCACCGCCATGGCCGACCGATTCGAGCTGCTGGACCGGCTGTGCACCGCGCTGGAGCGGCCGGGTGTGACCGGTGTGCTGGCCACCGCCGACATTCTGGAGGATTTGCTGCTGCTCGGGGTTCTCGACGGCAAGAGTGTCTTCGGCTCGATGAACCGGGCCGGTCTTGCGGGCTCGGTGTTCGAGATCGACGACCGCTTCACCGGCTACGACGCCGAGACGATCGCCGCGATGGGCTTCGACGGCGGCAAGATGCTCACCCGTATCGCCCTGGAGGACCCGGCGACCCCGGCGGCGCTGCAGAACACGGCCCGTGCGGTGGACGAGCTGAACGACCGCCGTCTGGTGGCGATGGTCGAGCCGTTCCTCTCCCACTGGCGTGACGGCAGGATCCACAACGATCTGACCCCCGACGCGGTCATCAAGTCGATCACCATCGCCTCGGGGCTCGGCCGGCGCACCGCCCACACCTGGCTCAAGCTGCCGGCCGTCGACGACATGGAGCGGGTGCTCGCCTCGTCGACGCTGCCCGCGCTGCTGCTGGGCGGCGAGGTCACCGACCCCGACGCGGCCTTCGCCTCCTGGGGCCGGGCCCTGAAACTCCCGACCGCGCAGGGCCTGGTCGTGGGCCGGTCCCTGCTCTACCCCACGGGCGGCGATGTGGCCGCTGCCGTGGACCGGGCGGTGAGCCTGCTGTGACCAGTGCGAACACCGTACGACTGACCACCGCGCAGGCCCTCGTCCGCTTCCTGGCCAACCAGTACAGCGAGCGCGACGGGCAGGAGCAGCGGCTGATCCCCGGGGTCTGGGGCATCTTCGGACACGGCAACGTGGCCGGTGTCGGGCAGGCGCTGCTCCAGGCCGCCACCACCGGCGAGGCCGGTCTTCCGGAGTTGCCGTACTACCTGGCGCGCAACGAGCAAGGCATGGTGCATGCGTCGGTGGCGTACGCGAAGATGCGCGACCGGCTGGCGACCTTCGCCTGCACCGCGTCGACCGGGCCCGGCTCCACCAACATGATCACGGGAGCCGCGCTCGCGACGACCAACCGGATCCCGGTCCTGCTGCTGCCCAGCGACATGTTCGCCACCCGCGTCGCCGAGCCGGTCCTCCAGCAGCTGGAGGACTCCCGAGGCGGGGACGTCACGGTCAACGACGCCTTCCGGGCCGTGTCCAAGTACTTCGACCGCGTCTCCCGGCCCGAGCAGCTGATCCCCGCGGCCCTGGCGGCCATGCGGGTGCTGACCGACCCGGTGGAGACCGGCGCCGTCACGCTCGCGCTGCCGCAGGACGTACAGGCGGAAGCCTTCGACTGGCCGGTGTCCTTCTTCCGGCGCCGGGTCTGGCACGTGGGCCGCCCGGTGCCGGAGCCGGACGCCGTGGAGCGTGCCGTACGGCTGCTGCGCAACGCGAGGAAGCCGCTGATCGTGGCGGGCGGCGGCACCGTGTACTCGGGTGCCGGGGCCCGGCTGCGGGCCTTCGCCGAGGCCACCGGCATCCCCGTGGCCGACACCCACGCCGGCAAGGGCGCGGTGGCGTGGGACCACCCGTGCGCGGTCGGTGGCATCGGCTCCACGGGGTCGTATGCCGCCAACGAGCTGGCGAAGGAGGCCGATGTCGTCCTCGGCATCGGCACCCGCTACTCCGACTTCACCACCGCCAGCCACACCGTGTTCGGCAACCCGGACGTGGTGTTCGTCAACCTCAACGTGGCCCGCCTGGACGCGGTCAAACACTCCGCGGAGCCGCTGGTGGCCGACGCCCGGCTCGGGATCGAGGCTCTGGCCGGGGCGCTGGGCGGCTGGGAGGTCGAACCGGCCTACCGGGCGCGCGTCCGTGACCTCATCGCCCGCACCCGGCAGATCGAGGAGGAGTGCTTCGCCCCCGATCGCAACACCGGCGGCCTGCCCGCGCAGACCCAGATCCTCGGCGCGCTGGGCGATGTCCTCGACGACCGGGACGTGGTCATCAACGCGGCCGGCTCCATGCCCGGCGATCTGCAGCAGCTGTGGCGGGCCCGGGATCCCAAGGCCTACCACGTCGAGTACGCGTACTCCTGCATGGGCTACG
>NZ_MUNE01000003.1 GCF_002154605.1 Streptomyces milbemycinicus
GCCCTCCACCGCCGCGTACAGCGTCATGCCGAGCGCCCAGATGTCCGAGGCCGGGCCGGGCTCCTGGCCCTGGGCGCGCTCCGGTGCGAGATAGTCGAGGGAACCGATCAGCTCGCCGCTGCGGGTCAGCTTGGTCGTCGCGTCGTCGCCCGGCGCCTCCATGCTCGCGATGCCGAAGTCGGTGAGGACGACCCGGCCGTCGTGGTCGAGCAGCACATTGCCCGGTTTCACGTCCCGGTGCAGCACGCCGGCGTGATGGCCCGCGCCGAGGGCGTCCGCGACCTTCGCGCCGATCGCCGCGGCCTCCAGGGGCTCCACGACGCCCCGCTCGTCGATCAGGTCGTCCAGCGACCGGCCTTCGATGAGCTCCATGACGATGACCGGAAGCCCGCTCTCCTCGGTCACGTCGTGCACCGTGATCACGCCGGAGTGGCGGATCCGCGCCGCGGCTCTGGCCTCCCGCTGCATCCGGATGCGCAGATCGGCCAGTTCGGGCCCGGAGGAGTCGGTGTAGGCGCGCAGCACCTTGACCGCGACCTCCCGGCCCAGCACCTCGTCGACGGCCTTGCAGACCACGCCCATACCGCCCCGGCCGAGCGTGCCGGTCACTCGGTATCGACCGCCCAACAGCCTGCCGGTCAGGTCCCCGCTCATGTCCCCCGGTGACACCGTGCCTCAGTCCCCCTTGTAAGCCGTGGTCGCGCAACAGCTTAGGGGCAAGCACCGACAGTCCCGCTCAACTCGCGGGCGTGCGGGCCCTGTCGGGACGATGTTCGTGGGCTCGCTTCGCCCCCCTCGGCTAGCCCAGCTCCCGGGAAGGGGTTCCGAAGCCATCCAGTCCGGCCTGTTGGGCCGCCGCCGCGGCGGCGCCGACCAGGCCGGCGTCCGTGCCCATCTGCGCGGGGACGACCTCCAGGCCGCTGACGAACGACAGGGTCGCGTAGTCGCGCAGCGCGCGCCGCAGGGGTGCGAAGAGCACGTCCCCGGCGCCCGCCACCCCGCCGCCGACCACGGCCACCTCGATCTCGACGAGCGTCGCGGTGGCCGCGATCCCGGCGGCCAGCGCCTGCGCGGCGCGTTCGAAGGAGGCCCGCGCGACCGGGTCGCCGGTCCGGGCCGAGGCCGCCACGGCCGCCGCGCTCGTATCGCCGCCCGGGCCGGGGCGCCAGCCGCCTTCCAGGGCGCGGCGGGCGATGTTGGGTCCGCTGGCGATGCGCTCGACGCAGCCGCGCGCACCGCACGGGCACGGGTCGCCGTCGAGGTCGACGCTGATGTGGCCGATGTGCCCGGCGTTCCCCGTGGGGCCCGGGTGCAGTCGGCCGTTCAGTACCAGGCCGCCGCCGACGCCCGTGGACACCACCATGCACAGCGCGCCCGTACGCCCGCGCGCCGCGCCCTGCCAGTGTTCGGCCGCCGTCATCGCCACCCCGTCGCCGACGAGCGCGAGCGGCAGTTCGCCGACCGTCTCCCGGACCCCGGCGACGAGGGGGAAGTCGCGCCAGCCGGGGATGTTGACGGGGCTGACGGTGCCGACGGAGGCGTCGACCGGGCCCGCGCTGCCGATTCCGACCGCGGCGACCCGCGACCACTGCGCGCTGCCGGACAGCTCGTCGAGCACCGCCGTGACCTCGCGCATCACGGTCTCGCCCGGCTCCTGGGCGGGGGTGGCGCGTCTGGCCCGTGCGACCAGTTTGCCGCTGCCGTCCACCAGGGCACCCGCGATCTTGGTACCGCCGATATCCAGTGCGGCAATGAGGTCACGTGGCATATGAGTCGACTCCCCCGGCAGACCTAGACGTATCGCTGTGGGGCAACAGTCTTCCCTGCCGCTGACAACGTTGTCCAGGGGCTATGCTCGGACACCCTTCCGCACGACCACCAGCGGACGGCCAGCGAACGACTAGCGAACGACCAGCGACGGGACAACCGCACCGTGACCGACACCGCTCCGGGCACCGCCACCACTTCGCGCCGCTACGGCACCCGGCCCACCATGAAGGATGTCGCTGCGCGCGCCGGGGTCGGCCTCAAGACGGTCTCACGAGTGGTCAACGGCGAGCCGGGGGTCACGCCCGACACCGAACGGCGCGTCAAGGAGGCCATCACCGCGCTCGGCTTCCGCCGCAACGACAGCGCCCGCATTCTGCGCAAGGGCCGCACCGCCAGCATCGGACTGGTCCTCGAAGACCTCGCCGACCCGTTCTACGGGCCCCTCAGCCGCGCCGTCGAGGAGGTCGCCCGCGCGCACGGCGCCCTGCTGATCAACGGTTCGAGCGCCGAGGACCCCGAGCGCGAGCAGGAGCTCGTGCTCGCGCTGTGCGCGCGGCGGGTCGACGGCCTCGTCGTCATCCCGGCCGGGCGCGACCACCGCTACCTGGCCCCGGAGATAGCGGCGGGCGTCGCCACGGTGTTCGTGGACCGCCCGGCCGGCCGTATCGATGCCGACGCCGTGCTCTCCGACAGCTTCGGCGGCGCGCGGGACGGAGTCGCGCATCTGATCGCCCATGGCCACCGCCGCATCGGCTTCCTCGGCGACCAGCCGGGCATCCACACCGCCGAGGAGCGGCTGCGCGGCTATCGCACGGCGATGGCCGAGGCCGGGCTGCCGGTCGATGACGCTTGGGTGTCCCTCGGCCCCACCGACCCCGAGCGGGTACGGGCGGCGGCCATCGAGATGCTGGACGCCCCGGAGCCGGTCACCGCGCTGTTCGCGGGCAACAACCGCGTCACGGTCACCGTCGTACGGGTCCTGGCCGGGCGCCCCCGACCGGTGGCCCTCGTCGGCTTCGACGACTTCGAACTCGCCGATCTCCTCTCCCCCGGTATCACCGTCATCGCCCAGGACTCGGCCCAACTCGGCCGTACCGCCGCGGACCTGCTCTTCCGCCGCCTCGACGGGGCGGGGGGCGAGCCTCGGCGGGTGGTCCTGCCGACCCGCCTGATCGCCCGCGGCTCCGGCGAGTTGACACCGGCCCCGTAACGCGCGCGCAGCCACCTCACACACAGACTCAGGCCGCGAGCACCTTGGCCTTGGCGCGCTCGTACTCCTCGGCGGTGATGTCGCCGTGGTTCTTGAGCTCCACCAGCTTGGAGAGCTCCTCGGCATGACCGCTCGCGGCGGTCTCGCGCACGAACGCCTTCATATCCGCCTCCGCCTTCAGGGCGACCTTGGCCTCGCGCTCGCCCATCCCGCGGCCCCGTGCGATCAGGTACACGAAGACGCCGAGGAAGGGCAGCACAACGACGAAGACGCACCAGCCCGCCTTGCCCCAACCGCTCACCGAGTCATCCCGGAAGAGGTCGCCGATGACGCGGAAGAGCAGTATGAACCACAGGATCCACAGAAAAACCCAGACCGTGGTCAGGAATACGTCCAGCAATGGATAGCTCATCATCCGCCTCCTATCGGACGCGCCCGGCGGACCCAACGAAGGGGCAGAAGGCTCCCACCGGGGCCGACACTCCAAGCGTACGGCGCCTTCTCGGGCCCGGTCGGCGCAGCACCGGATGCCGTAGGCGCACGGGCGCGTACGAATGGAGAGAGAGCGAAGTCGTCCGGAGGAAGCGAAGTCGCCGCAAGCCGGAGGCCGGAGAGGGTGCCCCATGGACCTGCAGATTCTCCCGCTCGCCGTCACCATGATGGCGGGGCCGCAGATCGTGGCCGCCGTCATCCTGGTGACCACGCCGCGGCCGGTACGGGTGTCCCTGGCGTTCCTGCTCGGGGTGGCCATCGCGACGACGGCGGGGGTCACGATCACCCTGGGGATCTTCGCGCTGCTGGGCCAAGTGGTCGCGCCGGGCAGCCCGTCCGAGCGCGGTTCGGCCGGGACGGTCGTCCAGCTCGTGCTGGTGGCGCTGCTGGTGTTCGCGGCGGTGAAGGCGTACGTGAGGCGGGAGACGGCCGAGCCGCCGAAGTGGCTGGGCTCGCTGATGGAGGCGGGGGCCTGGAAGGCGTTCACGGTCGGCCTCCTGGTCATCCTGGTCATGCCGTCCGACATCGTGGTCATGCTGACGGTGGGGGCGTCCCTGGAGCAGCACGGCGGGGGTGTGGCGGCGGCGCTGCCGTTCATCGGCCTGACCGTGCTGATCGCGGCGTTGCCGCTGCTGGTCTATCTGCTCGCCGGCGAGCGCGGGCGGCGGGCCATGCCCCGGGTCCGGGAGTGGCTGACCTCGCACAGCTGGGTGGTCACCATCGCCACCTGTCTGCTCTTCATCGTGCTCATCCTCACGTAGCGGCTCCGGCTACCGGCTACCGGCCGCCGCGCCCGGTGGGCGCCCGGGGTCGGGCCGCGCGAGGCTGGGGCACGCGGCCGGTCGCGGCCAGCAGCGCGATCGCGGCGAGCGCGGCCAGCAGCACCGGCGTCAGGAGCAGCACCGTCGCCGCGGTGGGGTGGTTCCAGACGCCGAACGCGGCGGCCGTCGGCAGCAGCACCCCGAACGTCAGCCCCCGGCGGTGGCCCGCCGCCCAGGCGCCGACCCGCCCGGTGCACAGCCCGCGCGCCGCGCTCCAGCGCGCGGCGGCGTCGGCGGCGCGGTCGGCGCGGTTGCGCGCCGCGCGGGGCAGTCGGCCGGGCCCCGCCAGGTAGGCGCCCAGCGCGACGGCGAGGCCGAGCACCCCCGCGGTGCGGACGGTGGTCCGCAATCCGCGCAGCAGCGTGTCGTATACGGCCGCCGCTGCCGCCCGGGGCAGCACGCTCGGCGGCAGGTGGTCGAGCCAGTATCGGCGGGCGACGGCCAGGCCCGCGCCCAGGGCGAGAGAGGTGACGGCGGTCCCCAGGGCGGCGCGGGCCAGGGCGCGGCGGCGCCGGCGCGCGAGCAGGACGCCCGAGGTGCCGAGCAGCGCGGTCAGCCCCGGCAGCCAGACGCCGGCCAGGTCCAGCAGGCGCGCCCCGAATCTGACCCGGCCCAGTTGGTCGGAGTGGAACAGGACCATGCGCCGGTCGACGTCGGGGATGGCGCTCGCCGAGGAGAGTCCGACGTTCAGCAGCTGCCGCTTGACCTTCTTGACGGCCGCGCCCACGTCCAGGGTCACGGTGTCGCCGTCCACCCCGACCGCCCCGCGCCCCTCGCCGGTGAGCACGTGCACGAGAGCGGAGTGGCCGGCCCGGTTGGCGCCGACCCACACCGCCGGGAACTGGTCGCCGCGCACCACATGCGCCGCCACCCTCGTCAACGCCTGCTCGACGGCCGGGTCCAGCTTGGACCCCAGCCCCTCGACGGCGTCGGCGGCCTTGGGCGGAACCCCCTGGCGGCGCAGCCAGGAAGCGATGTCCGAGGTGAGGTCCCGGCCGCTGCGGCGGGCGTCCAGGGCCTGACGTACGTGCCGCAGCGCGGCGTCCTGGATGGCCGGGTCCTTCGCGAGCGGGGAGACCGTCGCCACGTAGCGGCCGGTGTCGAGGAGAACGTCATGGAGCCACACCGACACCAGGGACACCGGTACGAGCAGACAGGCGAGCGAGATCAGCAACCCCGAC
The DNA here is from genome assembly GCF_002154605.1 of Streptomyces milbemycinicus. Lineage (GTDB taxonomy): Bacteria > Actinomycetota > Actinomycetes > Streptomycetales > Streptomycetaceae > Streptomyces > Streptomyces milbemycinicus. The sequence continues at coordinate 5,475 of NZ_MUNE01000003.1, forward strand.
GCGGCGCTCCTGGCGATCCCCCCGACGCCGCGGACCCCGCGACGGCGCACCCGACCGCCCCGTGCCCCCGCGGCTGAGTGGTCGTGCGGTGACTTCGGCGGTTTCGGTGGCGTCGGCGTTGGGGGGCTGCCCGGTGACTCGTCGGGGGCGCCGGTCATGACAACATCTCCCGCCTTCAACGGCGGGACCGCATCCCGGGTGAGGCGTCAGAGTGAACGCATGCGGCGTGGCCCCCGGCGGGGTCAATTCGTGGCGGGGGCCCGGCCCGACAGGGTGTTCAGGGCGGCGCGGTCCAGGCCGGTCAGGCGCTCCACCTCCGCGCCGTCCACCGCGCCGCAGTCCAGGCCGCGCAGCAGATAGCCGCTGAGGGCCTTGGCCGTGGCCGGTTCGTCGGCGATGGCACCCCCGGCGCCGCCCGCACGGTCGATGTACGCGGCCAGACGGGCCGCGGCCTGGGGCAGGCCCTCCCGGTAGAAGCCGTAGACGGCGGCGTAACGGGTCGGCAGATGGCCGGGGTGCATGTCCCACCCCTGGTAGTACGCGCGCGCCAACGACCGCCGCACCAGGCGGTGGTGGAGCCGCCAGGCCTCGTGGACCTGCTCGGACGAGCCGACGGGCAGGACGTTGGTCGAGCCGTCGGAGAGCCTGACGCCGGTACCGGCTGCGGCGACCTGCATGACGGCCTTGGCATGGTCGGCGACGGGATGGTCCATGGACTGGTGGGCGGCGCTGACCCCGCAGGAGGCGCTGTAGTCGAAGGTTCCGTAGTGCAGCCCGGTGGCCCGGCCCTCGGCGGCGTCGATCATACGGGCGACGGTGGCGCGGCCGTCGGGGCCGAGGACGGCCTGGGTGGTCTCGATCTGGATCTCGAAGCCGATCCGGCCCGCGGCCGGGCCGTGCGCCCGCTCGAACGCCTCGCACAGCCGGACCATGGCGGTGACCTGCTCGGCGTAGGTGACCTTGGGCAAGGTGAGGACGAGTCCGCCGGGCAGGCCCCCGGCGTCCATCAGCCCGGTGAGAAAGATGTCGAGGGTACGGATGCCACGGTCACGGACGGCGGCTTCCATGCACTTCATGCGGATGCCGAGGTACGGCGGCGCGGTGCCGTCCGCGACGGCGGCGGCGACGAGCGAGGCCACGCGGGCCGCCGCGGCGTCCTCCTCGGCGTCGGGGCGCGGGCCGTAGCCGTCCTCGAAGTCGATGCGCAGGTCCTCGATGGGCTCGCGCATCAGCTTGGCGCGCATCCGCGCGTAAACCGGCTCGGCGAGGTCGTCCTGGATGCCGAGGACGGCGGCCAGCGCGGCGGCGTCGGGGGCGTGTTCGTCGAGCGCGGCGAGCGCCTGGTCGCCCCAGTCGCGGACGGTGCCCGCGGTGTAGAGGTCGGCGGGGACGTAGACGGTGTGGACGGGCTGGCGGGTGCCGGGGTCGCCGGGGTAGCGGCGGGCGAGTTCGGCGTCGACGGCGGCGAGGGAGGCGGCGATTCCGTCACGTACGGCGCTGGGAAGACTGGTCGCGAACGTCTCCTGCTGCCCCATCCCCGCACCCTCCATCACATCAGCCGATCTTTCCGAAATGCGGAATCCATAATCCGCAAAGCGAAGTTATCTACGGCTCGCCCCCAGGTCAACACCCCCCGGACACGCACACGGCCCCCACGCACGGAGCGTCGTCCGCACATGAGGGCCGTCCAGTGGCAGAGGTGTCAGCCCTTGCGGGCCTCGATCTCCTCGGTCAGCTGCGGGACCACCTCGAAGAGGTCACCGACCACGCCGTAGTCGACGAGGTCGAAGATCGGGGCCTCGGCGTCCTTGTTGATGGCCACGATGGTCTTGGAGGTCTGCATACCGGCCCGGTGCTGGATCGCGCCGGAAATGCCGGTTGCGATGTACAGCTGCGGCGAGACGGACTTACCGGTCTGGCCGACCTGGTTGGTGTGCGGGTACCAGCCCGCGTCCACCGCGGCGCGCGAGGCGCCGACGGCCGCGCCGAGCGAGTCGGCCAGGGCCTCGACGATGGGGAAGTTCTCCGCGCCGCCCACGCCACGGCCGCCGGAGACCACGATCGCGGCCTCGGTCAGCTCCGGGCGGCCGGTGGACTCGCGCGGGGTGCGGGCGGTGACCTTGGTGCCGGTGGCCTGCTCCGAGAACGACACCTCAAGAGCCTCGACGGCACCGGCGGCCGGAGCTGCCTCCACGGCGGCCGCGTTCGGCTTGACGGTGATGACCGGGGTGCCCTTGCTGACGCGGGACTTGGTGGTGAACGCGGCCGCGAACACCGACTGGGTCGCGACCGGGCCCTCGTCGCCGGACTCCAGGTCGATGGCGTCGGTGATGATGCCCGAGTCGATCCGGACGGCCAGCCGGGCGGCGATCTCCTTGCCCTCGGCGGAGGAGGGCACCAGCACGGCGGCCGGGGAGACGGCCTTGTAGGCGGCCTGCAGCGCGTCCACCTTCGGTACGACCAGGTAGTCGGCGTACTCCGGGGCGTCATGCGTGAGCACCTTCGCCGCGCCGTGCTCGGCGAGCGTGGCGGCGGTGTCGGCGGCGCCGTTGCCCAGGGCGACGGCGACGGGCTCGCCGATGCGGCGGGCGAGAGTCAGCAGCTCGAGGGTGGGCTTGCGGACGGCGCCGTCCACGTGGTCGACATAGACGAGGACTTCAGCCATGGGAATCGATCTCCTGCGGAAAAAGTGCGGGCGGTTGGCGGTGCGTCGGGCGCGGCCGGGTCAGATGAACTTCTGACCTGCAAGGCTGCCCTTTTTCAGACGAATTTGCGCTCCGCGAGAAAGGCGGCAAGCTGCTTGCCGCCCTCGCCCTCGTCCTTGACGATCGTGCCCGCGGTACGGGCCGGGCGCTCCGTGGCGCCGTCGACCGCGGTCCAGGCGCCCTCCAGGCCGACCTCGTCCGCCTCGATCTCCAGGTCCTCCAGGTCCCAGGAGGTCACCGGCTTCTTCTTGGCGGCCATGATGCCCTTGAAGGAGGGGTAACGGGCCTCGCCCGACTGGTCGGTGACGGACACGACGGCGGGCAGCGAAGCCTCCAGCTGCTCGCTCGCGGTGTCCCCGTCCCGGCGGCCCTTCACAACACCGTCCTCGACCGAGACCTCGGAGAGCAGCGTGACCTGCGGGACGCCCAGACGCTCCGCGAGCAGCGCCGGCAGCACGCCCATGGTGCCGTCGGTGGAGGCCATTCCGCAGATCACCAGGTCGTAGCCGGTCTTCTCGACCGCCTTGGCCAGCACGAGCGAGGTGCCCAGCGCATCGGTGCCGTGCAGATCGTCGTCCTCGACGTGGACGGCCTTGTCGGCACCCATGGACAGCGCCTTGCGCAACGCGTCCTTGGCGTCCTCGGGGCCGACGGTCAGCACGGTGATCTCGGCGTCATCGGCCTCATCGGCGATCTGCAGCGCCTGCTCGACCGCGTACTCGTCCAGCTCGGAGAGCAGGCCGTCCACGTCGTCGCGGTCGACGGTCAGGTCTTCGGCGAAGTGCCGATCGCCCGTGGCGTCGGGCACGTACTTCACACAGACAACGATCCTCAAGCTCACGCCGGCTCTCCTACTGCATCGTCTCTTCGTGCTGCCTTGTCCAGGCAGCATAGGCGCCTTCGGGTGCGGATTCCGGCCGGTCGGAGACCGGGGCGGCCGCTGCACCGACAGAAATATTACTCGTCAGTACATCCAGCTCGTTCCCCGTAAGCAACCCGGTTGAACTGTGACCTTGCCAACGGCAGCCGTCGGCCGTTCAGACGGCCGCACCGAGCGCCGCGATCACATCCGCCGTGCGCGGCTGCCCGGCCGCGCGGCGCACGATGCGGCCCGCGGCGTCGAGCACCAGCACCGTGGGGGTCCGTACGACATCCAGTCTGCGCACCAGGTCCAGCCGCGCCTCGGCGTCGATCTCCACATGCGCCACGCCATCCACCATCCGGGCGACATCGGCGAGGACGCGCCGGGTGGCCCGGCACGGCTGGCAGAACGCGCTGGAAAACTGCACGAGCGTCGCCCGCTCCCCCAGCCGCGCACCCAGTTCCGCGGCGTCCAGCCGCCCGCCGTGGTCGCCCTCGCCCTGTCCGCTACGCACCCGCTGTCCTTTCGATCGTCCCTCTCGATCGTCCCTCGACGGATGCAGCACCGGATCCCCGGGGGACATTCCTCCCCGCGCCCGCCCCGGCGTACGCCCGTCCGCCGACGTGATGAGGATCTCCCGGCCCCAGAGGTTCGCCCAGTAGGCAGACGGGTGCGGTATGGGGCACCATCTGCCAGAAGCCCAGAACCTACGGCCGCGTAACTTCCGTCGGGAGAGCCCTCCCAGGAAAAGAGAAGGGTCCCCCCATGGCAGAGCTCGTCTACCCGCCCGTAATCGGTGCCGCCCGCACCATGTTCAAGGCGCTGGATCTGCGGTTCGACATCAAGGGCACCGAGAACATCCCCAAACGGGGCGGCGCGGTTCTGGTCAGCAACCACATCGGCTATCTGGACTTCGTCTTCGCCGGACTGACCGCGCGTCCGACCAAGCGGCTGGTCCGCTTCATGGCCAAGGAGTCGGTCTTCCGGCACAAGGTCGCCGGGCCGCTGATGCGCGCGATGAAGCACATCCCGGTCGACCGCGCGGCGGGCATGGACGCCTACCGGCACGCGCTGAAGGCGCTGCGCTCGGGGGAAATCATCGGGGTGTTCCCCGAGGCGACGATCTCCGAGTCGTTCACCCTCAAGAACTTCAAGACAGGCGCGGCCCGGCTGGCCCAGGAGGCGGGCGTACCGCTGCTGCCGATGGCACTGTGGGGCACCCAGCGGCTGTGGACCAAGGGCCACAAGCGCGATCTCGGCCGTAACCACTTCCCGATCACGATGCGGGTGGGCGCGCCCATGGAGGCCGACCCGACCGAGCCGTCCGACACCCTCACCGAGCGGCTGCGCTCCCGGGTGCAGGAGCTGCTGGAGGCGGCGCAGCGGGCGTATCCGGTGCGGCCCAAGAACGCGGACGACACCTGGTGGGTCCCGGCCCACCTCGGCGGCACCGCGCCCACCCCGGCCCAGGCGGCCGGTCTCGACCGCCGCTGACCCCGCTCCGTCCGGGCCCTGTCCGACCGGTTGGCCATCGGCCATACAGGGCCCGGGGAAGCGCTACGCCCTGCCCATCTCCTCGCGAAGCGCGGCGACGAACCCGTCGACGTCCTCCTCCGTCGTATCGAAGGAGCACATCCACCGCACATCGCCCGCCGCCTCGTCCCAGAAGTAGAAGCGGTAGCGCTTCTGCAGCCGCTCGGCCGCGTCGTGCGGCAGCCGGGCGAAGACGGCGTTGGCCTGGACCGGGTGGAGAATCCGCACCCCCTCGACGGTACGGACCCCCTCGGCCAGCCGCCGGGCCATGGTGTTGGCGTGGCGGGCGTTGCGCAGCCACAGGTCGCGGGCGAGCAGCGCCTCCAGCTGTACGGAGACGAACCGCATCTTGGACGCCAGCTGCATGGACAGCTTGCGCAGATGCTTCATGCCGCGGACGGCGTCCGGATCGAGGACCACCACGGCCTCGCCGAAGAGCATGCCGTTCTTGGTGCCTCCGAAGGTCAGCACGTCCACGCCCACCACATTGGTGAAGGAGCGCATCGGCACGTCCAAGGACGCGGCCGCGTTCGCTATCCGGGCCCCGTCGAGGTGGACCTTCATACCGCGCTCATGGGCGTGGTCGCAGATGGCGCGGATCTCGTCCACGGTGTAGACGGTGCCCAGCTCGGTGTTCTGGGCGATGGAGACGACCTGGGGCATGGCCCGGTGCTCGTCGTCCCAGCCGTACGCCTCGCGGTCGATGAGCTCGGGGGTGAGCTTGCCGTCCTCGGTGGCCACGGTGAGCAGCTTCAGCCCGCCCACGCGCTCGGGAGCCCCGCACTCGTCGACGTGGATATGCGCGGTGTCAGCCGCGATGACCGCGCCCCAGCGGTCGGTGAGCGCCTGGAGGGCGACCACATTGGCGCCGGTGCCGTTGAAGACCGGGAAGGTCTGCGCCGCGGCCCCGAAGTGGCTGCGCATCACCCGCTGCAGATGCTCGGTGTAGTCGTCCTCGCCGTAGGCGACCTGGTGGCCGCCGTTGGCGAGGGCGAGCGCGGCGAGGATTTCCGGATGGGCTCCCGCGTAGTTGTCGCTGGCGAATCCGCGCAGATCGGGGTCGTGGTGGCGGCGGGCGTCGGTGCGCCCTGGGTTCACGGCTTGGGGGTCAGCCACAGACGGGTTCCGTTCACTTCCCGGGCGGGCCGGTCCCAGAGTCCGGCGATGGCCTCGGCCAGCTCCTTGACGTCCGTGAAGCCCGCGAACTTCGCGTTGGGGCGCTCCGCTCGCATGGCGTCGTGCACCAGCGCCTTGACCACCAGGATGACAGCGGCCGCGGCCGGGCCGCCCTCGTCCCCCAGCTTCCGGAAGGAGTCGGCGAGCGCGAGGGTCCATGCCTCGGCGGCGGCCTTGGCGGCGGCGTACGCGGCGTTCCCGGCGGTGGGCTGGGAGGCGCCCGCCGCGCTGATCAGGACATAGCGCCCCTTGCCGCTGCGCAGCAGGGCGTCGTGGAAGGCGAGCGAGGTGTGCTGGGCGGTCCTGATCAGCAGGTTGTGCAGGGTGTCCCAGTCGGCGAGCGGGGCGTCGGCGAAGGTCTTGCCGCCGCGCCAGCCGCCGACCAGGTGCACCAGGCCGTCCACCCGGCCGAACTCCTTCTCGGTGCGGTCGGCCCATTCGCGGGCCGCGCGCAGATCGAGCAGGTCGACGGTGTCGCCGGTGACGGTGGCCCCGCCGTGGGCGTAGCGGGCGGCGTCCACGGCTTCGGCCAGCCGGGCGGGGTCCGCGTCGGAGGCGATGACGGTGGCCCCGGCCTCGGCGAGGCGGAGCAGCACGGCGCGGCCCGCCGGGCCCGCGGCGCCGGCCACCGCGACCACGGCTCCGTCCAGGGGCCCCTTGCCGTTCGGCTCGTTCGGCGTGGGGCTCGACGTCGGTGTGGTCATGGTCGTTGCCTCCTCGGGCGCTCCGCTCATCCCTGCCATCGGCTTCACGCGGCCACCTTGACGTCGCTGTCGGCCGTGATGCCCTTGGTGGAGGCGACCACGGCGCGCAGCTTCTTGGCAAGCGCCTCGTAGAACATGCTGAGCGGGAACTCGTCGGGGAGCACGTCGTCCACCAGTTTGCGCGGCGGCTGGGTGAGGTCGAGGGCGTCGGGGCCCTTGGCCCACACCGAGCCGGGGTGCGGGGCCAGATAGGACGAGACCAGCTCATACGCCTTGAACCAGTGGACGAGCTTGGGGCGGTCGATGCCGTCGCGGTACAGCTTCTCGATCTCGCCGCACAGCTGGTTGGTGACCTGCGGGGCGCGGACCCAGTCGATGTGCAGGGTGTTGTCCGTCCAGCGTACGACGTCGTGCTGGTGCAGGTAGGCGAAGAGCAGCTGGCCGCCGAGCCCGTCGTAGTTGCGTACGCGGTCGCCGGTGACGGGGAACCGGAACATCCGGTCGAAGATCACGGCGTACTGGACGTCGCGGGCCTGGGCAATCCCCTCGGCCTCCAGCTTCACGGCCTCCTTGAAGGCGGTGAGGTCACAGCGCAGCTCCTCCAGGCCGTACATCCAGAACGGCTGGCGCTGCTTGATCATGAAGGGGTCGAAGGGCAGATCGCCATGGCTGTGGGTGCGGTCGTGGACCATGTCCCACAGGGCGAACGCCTCCTGGCAGCGCCGCTGGTCGGCGAGCATGTCCCGGACGTCCGCGGGCAGCTCGATGCCCAGCGCCTGGACGGCGGCCTCGCTCACCCGCCGGAAGCGGGCGGCCTCGCGGTCGCAGAAGATCCCTCCCCAGCTGAACCGCTCCGGGACCTCGCGGACGGCGATGGTCTCGGGGAAGAGCACCGCGGAGTTGGTGTCGTAGCCGGAGGTGAAGTCCTCGAAGGCCAGGCCGATGTAGAGCGGGTTGTCGTAGCGGGTGCGCTCGAGCTCGGCCAGCCAGTCCGGCCACACCACCCGTACGACCAGCGCCTCGAGGTTGCGGTCCGGGTTGCCGTTCTGCGTGTACATCGGGAAGACGACCAGGTGCTGCAGGCCGTCGGCGCGCCCGCGGGCGGGCTGGAAGGCGAGCAGCGAGTCGAGGAAGTCCGGCACCCCGAAGCCGCCCTCGGCCCAGCGGCGCAGATCGGCGACGAGCGCCTGGTGGTACGCGGTGTCGTGCGGCAGCAGCGGGGCCAGCTCCTCGACTGCCCGTACGACCTGGTCGACGGCGTCCTGGGCGGCGGCGCGGGGTGGAGCGCCGTCGGCCTCGAAGTCGATCGAACCGTCCTTGGACTGCCAGGGCCTGATGGCCTCCACGGCGTCCTTGAGCGCGGCCCAGGACAGGTGCTCCACTACGCGATCCACACGCTCCGCAGGCAGAATGACACCCTCCGCCACCACAGACGAAAGAATTTCCGCCATAACCACACCTCCACCGAAGAAACTCGCGTTAAGACACCGTATCCATCGACGGTTCTCCGGCTCAAGTGGGGCCGCCGGAAATTATCCTGCCCCGCTCCCTTCCCACCGATGTTTTTCCTGCGGGACATGGCTCGGTCATGGACCGGTAGCCGAGCCGCGCCTCTGCCGCGGCCCTGTCTTAACCTCCGCGTCGCGGTGGGCCGTTACGCTGAGCGCCGGTCCGGGCGGCCGCCTCAGCACGACCAGCAGAGCCGACAGAAGAGCGAGACACCGTTGACCTTTCTCACCATCGGACACCGCGGAGTGATGGGCGTCGAGCCGGAGAACACCCTCCGGTCCTTCCTCCGGGCCGAGCGCGAGGGCCTGGACGTCATCGAGCTGGACCTGCATCTGAGCAAGGACGGCGCGCTCGTGGTCATGCACGACGCGGACGTGGACCGCACGACCGACGGACAGGGCCCCATCAGCGACTTCACCCTCGCCGAACTGCGCGAGCTCGACGCCGGGCAGGGCGAGCGCATCCCGGTCTTCGAGGAGGTCGTGGACGCCGTGGAGGCACCCCTCCAGGCAGAGATCAAGGACACCGCGGCCGCACGGGCCCTCGCCGAGGTGATCACCCGCCGCAACCTGCTGGACCGCGTGGACGTGCTCTCCTTCCACGACCAGGCCATCGCCGAGATCCGCACCCTCCTGCCGACCGCCCGCACCGCGCTCGTCGCCAGCCGCTACGGCCTCGATGTGATCGACCGGGCGCAGGCGGTCGACGCCGGGATGCTGGTCCTCAACATCCGCCGGATCACCCTCGAGCTCGTACAGCGCGCCCACGCGGCCGGCCTCAAGGTCATCGGCTGGACGGTCAACACCCCGGACCAGCTGAAGCTGGCCCGCGGCCTGGGCCTGGACGGCGGCACCACCGACTACCCGGAGATCAGGCGGGCGGCCCGCTACACGGCGTGACCGCCCACTCCTGCCTCACCCCAGCGGCTTGACCAGCAGCTCGAACTCGAGATCGGCGCGGCGCGGGACACCGAAGCGCTCATCCCCGTACGGGAACGGCGTCATCTCCCCCGTACGGGCGTAGCCGCGCCGCTCATACCAGGCGATCAGGTCCTCGCGGGCCGAGATCACCGTCATACGCATCTCCCGCGCACCCCACTCGGCCCGCACCCACCGCTCCGCCTCGGCGATGATCACCTTGCCGAGCCCGGCGCCCTGCTGCGCCGGCCGCACCGCGAACATCCCGAAATAGGCATGGTCGCCGCGGTGCTCCAGCTGGCAGCAGGCCACCATCTCACCGCCCCGCTCGACCACCAGCATCCGGCCGTTCTCCCCCGTCACCACGGCCGCGACCCCTTCGGGATCGGTGCGCTGCCCGCCCAGGATGTCGGCCTCCGTCGTCCAGCCCGCCCGGCTGGAGTCCCCGCGATAAGCCGATTCGATCAGCGCGACCAGCTCCGGCACATCGGCCGCGGTCGCGGCCCGGAAGGTCGGCTCGGCGGCGGGCCGGGTGGCGTCCACGGTCTCCATGAGTCGGATGTCCTTTCTCTGCAGTATGCCCTGCGGTATGCCCTGCGGTGTGCGACACCGCCCTGCGACGGCAGTCGACATTAACGCGCCCCCGATGCGTAAGGTCGCGCCATGGTGCATGTACTGAGCAGCCGCACCCTGCTGCGGCCGACCGACCCGGAACGCTCCCGTGCCTTCTACGGCGAGACGCTTGGCCTCGCGGTCTACCGGGAATTCGGCGAGGGCCCAGAGCGCGGCACGGTCTACTTCCTCGGCGGCGGCTTCCTCGAACTCTCCGGCCGCTCCGACACCCCTCCGGCCCCCGGCCTCCAGCTGTGGCTGCAGGTCACCGACGTCGCGGCGGCCCATGAGGAGCTGACGGCCCACGGGGTCGAGGTGGAGCGGCCACCGCTGAAGGAGCCCTGGGGCCTGATCGAGATGTGGATCAGCGATCCGGACGGGGTCAAGATCGTTCTCGTGGAGGTCCCGCACGATCATCCCCTTCGCTATCGACCGGGGACGTAGTTCGGTGCCGCCGTCGCTGCCGGCCGGCGCCGTGCTGACCGGACGGGGCAAGAAGTTCACCTTTATCGAATCGATCGCAAAGGATTTGGTGGCGTGATCCCTGTCCGGCTGGAAGCGCAGGCGACCTCATCGGCGCCCGCCCTCGTTCTGCGCCCGTGGGGCCCGGCGGACGCCGCCGACCTCGTCGAGCTGTACCGGGACGACGTCCTGCGCCGCTGGACGAGTTCGGCCGTGGACGACGAGGCGGGCGCGGCACGATGGATCCAGGAACAGCAGCGGGGATGGGAGACGGGCGAGCGCTTCACTTTCGCGGTCGTCGAAGCCCGAACCACGGCGTCCGAGGGGCGGTTGGCGGGCGATGTGGTGCTCAAGAACGTGACCTCGGGCGTGCCCTCGGCCGAGGTCGGCTACTGGACGGCGGCGCATGCACGCGGCCGGGGAGTCGCCCCCCGGGCGCTGCGGGCGTTGACCGACTGGGCCTTCACCACCTTCGGCGGTGACGGGCTGACGCGCCTTGAGCTGCTGCACCAGGTGGACAACGCGGCGTCGTGCCGCGTCGCGCAGAAGAGCGGATACGACCTGGCCAAGATCCTTCCCGCCGCACCGCCCGCGTTCCCCCGCGACGGCCATCTGCACATACGGCCCCGGTCAGCGCAGGTGAGCGCGCTCGTCGACGCGACGCGTCGGTGAGCCCAGGAAGACATCCGGGGCGGCGGGACCATAGGCGACGTTGAGGGTGTCGAGCCGGTAGAACCACTCACCGCCGCAGAGGCCGACGAAGCGGTGGTTGATCTGCCACCGCAGCCACTCGCCGGGGGCGAGCCGCACCGCGGGCGGGCGGCGATGCCGCCGCGGCATGCTGAACATCGATACCTGCAGCGGACCGATCCGCAGCAGCCCCCCGTCCTCCCGCAGCGCCACTCCGGCGTCCGGCAGCTCCCGTACGGACGCGTGGGACTCGAAGGAATCCGCCTCCCGCATCACGACCTCGTGCACGGACGACGCGAAACCCGGTGGCAGGGGGAAAGCGAGGGGGGCCGCGTTCCTCCGTGCGGCTTCGGGGCCGCCGCGGGAGGACTTGGTCCACTCGGTGCGCACCCACTGAACGACAGCGTCCATGACACCGATCATCGGGCAGGGGCTCGCCGCGCCGCCACCGGCTTTCGCCGAGGCCGGGTCCGAGCCGGCCTACGAGAACGCATCCAGGTTCGTGAGTTCGCTGGACAGCTCCCACAGCCGAGCCGCCGCCGCGGGGTCCACGGGCCAGGGTTTGACCCCGCCGATCAGCATGTCGTCGGTCGTGGTGGGCTCGGCGACGTCGCAGTCCTGGCAGTACGCGCCGCCGTGGCCGTCCAGCAGGGGCGAGGTGGCGGCCCATACGGCCGTCGCCGCGCCCTGGGCCGGGGTCTTGAAGCCGTCCGCGGGTGTGCCGTCGGCGGTGATCCAGCCTTGGGCGAGCTGTTCGTCGCGGTGGTCCCGGACGGAAACGGGTGTTCCTTCATCGAATGCGTGACCTTTGCGTGTGGTGCTCGTTGGGTGCCGTGAGGGGATCTTCGAACCGGGGGAGGCAGCGACGTGAGGGGGAAGTTCCGGCCGCGGTCCGGCTGTGTGGTGCAGGCCTACAGGTTCGCTCTCGATCCGAACGCCGGGCAGGAGGGGGCGCTGCGCTCGCACTGTGGTGCTGCCCGTGCCGTCTATAACTGGGCCGTGTCGTGGGTGACGGCCTCGTGGTGGCAGCGCAGGGCCGAAGCCTCCTATGGCATCGGTGAGGAGGGGCTGACGCCGTGGCGGCCGTGGTCGCTGCCCGCGCTGCGCAAGGAGTTCAACCGGATCAAGACCACCGACCCGAGATTCGCCGAGTGGTGGGAGGAGAACTCCAAGGAGGCGTACAGCACCGGCCTGGCGAACGCGGCTGCCGCGTTCGACAACTACGCCAAGTCCAAGCAGGGCAGACGTAAGGGGCGCCGGCTGGGTGTCCCGCGCCGGAAGCCGAAGCGGAAGGCCCGCCTGGCATGCCGGTTCACCACCGGCACGATCCGCACCCACGAACCCACGCGGAAACTCCTTGTCCGTATCCAGGCCGGGACGGCGCGCCTCCTGTCCGCGACCGTCCGGTATGAGCGCGGGCGCTGGTTCGTCTCCCTCCAGGTGGAGACAGCCCGGGAGATCACCCGCGTCAACCGGCCGGATGCGGCGGTCGGGATCGACCTGGGCGTCAAGCACCTCGCGGTCCTGGCCGACAGCTCCGGGCAGACACGTTACGAGCCGAACCCGAAGCACCTGGACAGCGCCCTCAAGCTGCTGAGGTTCCACTCCCGCCGCGTCTGCCGGCGGCAGGGACCTGACCGCAGGACCGGCCGGAAGCCGTCCAGGCGGTGGGAGAAGGCCAACCGCGAGCGCAACAAGCTCCACCACCGGGTGGCGAACCTGCGCGCCGATGCGCTGCACAAGCTCACCACCCGCGTGCGCGCCGAGTACGGCACGGTGGTGGTCGAAGACCTCAACGTCGCCGGAATGCTCCGCAACAAACGGCTCGCCCGCCACGTGGCCGATGCCGGGTTCGGGGAGATCCGGCGCCAGCTCACCTACAAGGGCCGGCGGAACGCCTGCCCCACCATCGTGGCGGACCGCTGGTACCCCAGCTCCAAGACCTGCTCGAACTGCGGCGCGGTGAAAGCCAAGCTGCCGCTGCACGTCCGAGTCTTCACCTGCGACGCCTGCGGCCTGGTCCTCGACCGGGACGAGAACTCGGCCCGCAACCTGGCCGCCCTCGCGGCGGCCTGCACCACTGGTACCGGAGTGGCCGGAGACCAGGACACGCCACGCGTGTCGAAGCCCCATGGAGCCGACCATAAGACCCGCCGCCAACGCCCCGGCCGGAACACCGGCCGAGGCGGGCGGGCAGGTGGCGCAAACCTGCCGCATCCGCGGCGGAAGGAAACGGGAGACCATCGTCAGGACACCGAAGCGCAACTCGCGCTCTGGTGACACCGTCACGGACCTTTCAGGCGGAAACGTCTGGAATGCTGAAAGTCACCGAGACTTTGAGCAACGGTGAGGATGCTGCCCGGGTGAATGAAGGGCGAAGGCGTGGACTCCGCTGTCTCCGCCCAGCGTGTCGAGGTGCAGGGCGAAGAGGGCGTTCGCTGTCTTCGACTGGGCGTAGGCCGACCACCGGTCGTAACCCGTGCGGAAGTGGAGGTCGTCCCAGCGGATGCCGGAGAGGAAGCGCCCCGACGAGGCCACAGACACCACCCGCGCCCCGCCGGGGGCCAGCGCCAAGACGACGACGTGGGCGCCGGCCCGGGCGAGGGCCCGGGTGGTCTCCAGACCGAGACCGGAGTAGCCGCCGGTGACCAGGGCGGTCCTGCCCGACAGATCGATGCCGGTGAGTACGTCGTCCGCCGTGCTGTGCGCGCCGAAACCGCTGCCGATCTTGTGTTGCTCGGTGCTCATGCCCCGGGACGCTAGGACTTGGAGTGCACACGAGGTCAAGATCGCGACTTCGGGCCCTGGGGCGGGGGGATCGCGCTCCCCTGTTGCCCCCGTGCGCTCCCGTGTGCCGGGCGCTCGCTGGGCAGCCTCCGGGGGATCCGTCCGTCCCGGGAGGTGCGCCGTGCACGGACCGCCGCTGGCCGGCTGGCTGCTGGTCGCGCTGTGCGCGGCCACGGGGTCGTACTGCCTGCTGCGGATGCGCGGCGAGCCGCCCGGCCGGGTGCGGCGGGCCGCGGGGGCGGAGGCGCTGATGGGGTGGGGGATGGCGGTGATGGCGGTGCCCGCCGCGGCGCTGGATCCCCGGCCGTGGGGCCCGCCCCTGCTCGCGGCGGTGTTCGCCGTGGCGGCCGTACGGGCGCTGCTGCCCGCGTGGCACCGCGGCGGCCGGGCCCTGGGGCATCATCTGCACCACGCGGTCGGGGCGTTGGCGATGGTCTATATGGCGCTCGCGATGGCGGTGGGCACCCCGGCGAGGGGCCACGGCCACGCCGGGCACGCGGCGCAGGGGCGGGTGCCGGGCGGCGTACCGGCGCTCACCGCCGTGCTGCTCGTGTACTTCGCGGTGTATGTGGTGTGGTCGGCGACGCGGCTGGCGCCGGCCGGGGCGGGAAGTGGTTCCGGTGGCCTCGCCTGGTCGCGGCGGCCCGAACTGGCCGACGCGTGCAGGCTGTCCATGGGGATCGGGATGCTGGCAATGCTGCTGACGCTCTGAGCCGGTGCCCGGCACAGGGGTGGTCTCGCCCGGCCTCCGGTGATCGTGGCGTACGTCACTTCCGGCCGCAGGACCGTACCCGCCCCGACACCGCACTCATAAGGTAACGGCCATGATGGTCCCGCTCGCGCTGATGGGCCTCGGCGCCCTGGCGGCGGCAATGGCGCCCCGCCTGCTGGCCCGGTCCGACTGGGCCGACCGCGAACCCGTGCTCGCCCTGTGGGTGTGGCAGTGCGTGGTGGTCGCCGTGTTGCTGTGCTGCGGGCTGACCATGGCACTGACCGCGGCGGCGGCCTCGCAGGCCGTGCGCGGAAATGTCTTCGCCCCCGCGCCCCAGGGCGTGGTGGAGGCGTACGCGCTGTCCGCGTACGGACCCTGGGCCGCCCCCGTCGCCCTCGCGCTGGCCTGCGGCGCCGTGTGGACGGCACTGATGCTGACGCGCGAGATCGGCCGGGCGCGGACGCGGCGCAAGCAGCGGCGGGCCGAACTGCTCGACCGCTGCCCGGCGTTGCCCGGCGAGGAGCCCGCCGGGGACCGGCTGGTGGTGCTGGAGGGCGAGCGGCCCGAGGCGTGGTGGCTGCCAGGCACGCCGCCCCGGCTGGTCATCACCACGGCGGCGCTGCGCCGCCTCAAGGGCCGTCGGCTGGACGCCGTGCTGGCGCATGAGCAGGGGCACGCCCGGGCCCGCCACCACTGGCTGCTGCACTGCTCCTCCGCGCTGGCCACGGGCTTTCCGCAGGTGCCGGTGTTCGCGGCCTTCCGCGACCAGGTGCACCGGCTGGTGGAACTGGCCGCCGACGACTCCGCCTCGCGCCGCTTCGGGCGGCTGACGACCGCGCTCGCGCTGGTCGAACTGAACGAGCACCGCGGGGTGTTCGGGCCCGTTCCGGCCCAGCTCGCGGAGGTCCCGCGGCGGGTGGACCGGCTGCTCGCCCCCGCCGCGCGGCTCTCCCCCGCACGCCGCCTGCGGCTGACGGCCGCGGCGGCGCTGGTCCCCGTCGTGCCACTCGTGGTCACGCTGGTCCCGGCGCTGCGGGTGCTGGGCTGAGCGGAGCGTCACCCCTCGGGCAGGTGGTCGACGCGCGCACCCGTCAGTGCGCGATCATCGACCCATGCACGCCTCGAGGCTCCGTGCCGTACGTACCGCCGCCGTCCTGACCGCGCTGTTCATGGTCCTGCTGATCCTGGTCGTGGCCCGCTGGGGTCCGCTGGAGGACGCCGACGGGGACATCGCCGAAGCCCTGCACCGGACTGCGGTGACGCACCACGGCTGGACCGACGCCAACAAAGTGCTGACCGACTGGGTATGGGACCCCTGGACGATGCGTGCGGGGACGGCGCTGCTCGCCGGGTGGCTGCTGTGGCGCCGGGAGCGGCTGCTCGCGCTGTGGGTCGTGGCCGCCTCCGCCGCGGGGACCGCGCTGCAGCAGGGCGTCAAGGCGGCGGTCGGCCGGGAGCGCCCGCACTGGCGGAACCCGGTGGACTCGGCGTATTACGCGGCCTTCCCGTCCGGCCACGCCCTCACCACCACCGTCGCGTTCGGGCTGCTGCTGTGGGTGATGGCGCGGAGCGGGGCGCGGCGGGCGTGGCTGAGGGCCGCGGCGCTGGTGGCCGCGGTGTCCGTGGCCGGCGTGGGGTTCACCCGCGTGTATCTGGGGGTGCACTGGCCCTCCGACGTACTGGGCGGCTGGCTGCTGGGCGCCGCCCTGGTCTGCGCTGCGGCGGCCGCGTACCCGTACGCACGCCGGGTCCCTGCGGACCGTACGGACGAGTCGACGGGGGAATCGCCCGATACGCCCCGGTGAGGGGGCTCGCCTGGAACGATGAGGGCATGACGATCAAGGGTGCGCTCTTCGACTTCTCCGGGACCCTCTTCCGTATCGAGCCGACCGAGTCCTGGCTGCGGGCCGTGCTCGACGCAACGGGCACGGCTGTCCCGGAGGAGGACATCCTGCGGTACGCACGGCAGTTGGAGGACGCGGGGGCGCTGCCCGGCGGCGCCCCGCCCCAGGCCGTACCGCCCCACCTGACCGAGCTGTGGGGCGTACGGGACCGCAGCTCCGAGGGCCACCGCACCGCCTTCACGGGGCTGGCCCGCGAGGTGCCGCTGCCCCGCCCGGAGCTGTACGACGCGCTGTACGACCGCCATATGGAGCCGGCCGCGTGGCGGCCGTACCCCGACACGGCCGAGGTGCTGGGCGAGCTGCGGCGGCGCGGGGTGCGGATCGCGGTGGTCAGCAACATCGGCTGGGATCTGCGGCCGGTGTTCCGGGCGCACGGTCTTGACGAGTTCGTGGACGCCTATGTGCTGTCGTACGAGCACGGCATCCAGAAGCCGGACCCCCGGCTGTTCCGGGTGGCGTGCGACGCGCTCGTGCTGGCCCCGGCCGACACCGTGATGGTGGGGGACGACCGGCGGGCGGACGGCGGAGCGGCGCGGCTGGGGTGCCGGGTGCACTTGGTGGACCATCTGCCGGTGGAGCAGCGGCCCGACGGGCTGCGGCCGGTGCTGGACTTCGCGGGCGGCGCCGAGACGCCCTGACGACGCTGCGAAATCCCCATAACGACCCGTCACAGACACAGCAAAACCGTCGATTTCGGGCGATCCCCCGCGTCGCCCGAAATCGACGGAGCATCGGGGCCGCCCAGGGCACAGTGGCGGACAACCCGAGACCTCACTGAGTATATTGGCCAAGAGCCAGTCAACGCAGGAGTTACAGCATGTCCCCCCGCAGCGCTTCGGTCAATGAGGAGTTGCGCCGTCGGTCCCAGGAGCGCCTGCTCCAGGCGGCGGTCGAGCTGGTCGGCGAGCGCGGCTACGAGGCGACGACGCTCGCCGATATCGCCGACCGGGCGGGGGCCGCGCGCGGTCTGGTCTCCTACTACTTCCCCGGCAAGCGCCAGTTGCTGCAGACGGCCGTGCACCAGCTGATGCATCTGGAGCTGGCCAAGGGGCTCGAGCGCGAGCCCCTGCCGGACGGCGACGACGCGGGCCGGGAGTGGCTGGCGCGGGCGATCGACGCGATCCTGGGGCTCGCCGTGGAGCGTCCGCGGCTGATGCGGACACATATGGCGGGCATTCTGACCGCCGAGGGGTTCATCAAATGCGCCGAGCAGCAGCGGCTGGCCGCGCTGCTCCGCGAGACGATGGTCCGGTACGGATCGCCGGAGCCGGACGCCGACTACGTGCTCTTGCGCGCGCAGCTGATGGGCGCGGTGTTCGCGGTGTTGCTGCCAGGGGCCCCGGTGCCGGTCGAGCGGCTGCGGGCCGAGCTCTTCAACCGCTACAAGCTGGAGTGGGAGTTGGGCGTCCCGCCGGACACGCGGGCGGGCGATGAAACAAACGCCGGAACAAACGGCGAAACGGGCAGCGAAACGGGTGGTGAAACGGGTGGTGACGCCCCGGACGGCCGGAAGCCGTCCGGGGCGGACGGTCAGCGGTAGTCGGGCTGCGTCTGCACGTTCAGCTCGCTCAGCCGCACCGACCGGGCGCCGTCGGTGCGCCGGTCGTCGATCTTCAGGACGTCGAAGCCCTTGGCGATGTCGTTCGAGTAGATGTAGCCGTTGTAGTAGTACGCGGACCAGGAGCCTCCGCCCACCAGCGTGTCGGCGGAGATGGGGCCGCGCTCGAAGTAGCCGATCTCCTTCGGGTTCTTGGAGTCGGTGAACTCCCAGATGGACACGCCGCCCTGGTACCACGCCTGGACCATGATGTCGCGGCCCTTGACCGGGATCAGCGAGCCGTTGTGGGCGACGCAGTTCTCGGTGTTCGCCTGGTAGCGCGGGATCTTGTAGTAGTTCCGGAAGACCAGCTTGCGGTGGTCGCCCTTGCCGACGATGTCGTAGATGCCGTCGGCGCCGTGGTTGGGGCCGACCTCGGCGTTGCAGGTCGCGGCCCCGCCGCCGCCGAGCTCGTCGGTGAACACGACCTTGTTGCCGCGCTCGTTGAAGGTCGCCGAGTGCCAGAAGGCGAAGTTGACGTTGTCCTCGACCCGGTCGATGACCCGCGGCTTGGCGGGGTCTGCGATGTCCAGCAGGACGCCGTCACCCATGCAGGCGCCCGCCGCCAGCTTGAGCTTGGGGAAGCTGGTGATGTCGTGGCAGCCGGTCGTCTTGGACACACCCGGGTTGGTGGGCGCGCCCGGGTTGCCGCCGTCCGGGAAGAGCACCGGGAAGTCGACGACCGCCGACTTCTCGGGCGCGCGGCGCGGCACCTTGATGACGGAGATCCCGTCGTGCGGCGGCTGGCAGTCCGGGAAGGTGGCGTCCGGGGAGTACGAGGAGACGTAGATGTAGACGTTGTCCCGCTCGGGCACCAGGGTGTGGGTGTGCGAGCCGCAGGAGGTCTCGATGGCGGCGACGTACTTGGGCTCGGTCTTGTCGCTGATGTCGAAGACCTTCATGCCCTCCCAGGACGACTTCTCCGTGGCGGGCTGCGTGGTGCTGTTGCAGGAGTTGTCGCTGCGCGAGGAGTCCGTGGACAGGAAGAGCAGGTTCCCGGAGACGCTGATGTCGTTCTGCGAGCCCGGGCACAGCACCTGACTGACGGTCTTCGGCTGCTTCGGGTTGCTGATGTCGTAGATGACGAAGCCGTCGTAGTTGCCCGCGAAGGCGTACTTGCCCTGGAAGGCCAGGTCCGAATTGGTGCCTTTGAGGGCCTGCTTGGGGATGTTCGTCAGATGGCTGACGTTGTCGCTGTGGACGATCTCGTCCACACCCGGTATCTCGCCGTCCTTGATGGCCGCCTTGACCTCATCGGCCTGCCCGTTGGACACCCGTTCACTCTTCGGGGTGGCTCCGGGGTCGGGGGTCGCGGCCGCCGGGCTCACTGCGAACAGCGAGGCGAGCAGCCCGAAGGCGACTACGACGGTGCCGAGGTGTCGGGGGCGCATCGAGGGTCTATGGCGCATCTGGAGTCTGTGCCACGGCTTCAACTGCGTCCTCCCTTTCTTCCCGTTCGGGATTGAACGATGTCTGGACGCGGGCCGTGGGCAGTATCGCTCGATCCATGTACACCTCAACAGTCGGCAATGAATATGTAACGAAGATTCCTTGCATGGATCAGCCACTTACGTGCTAATACGGTCAGCACAGCTCGCAAAAGTCTCTGGAGGTCACGGTGTTGATCCGGCGTACGACCACGACCGCCCGTGCCGCACGCGCCGCCGCGCTCGCGGTCACGGCGGTGGCCGCGGCCCTGGCGCTGGCCCTCACCGGCTGCGAGGCCGACAGCGGCACCAAGGCCGACGACCAGGCCAAGGACCCCGGGCCCTCGGTGATCGCGCCGGGCAAGCCCGGGGAGGCGGCCAAGAAACTGACGGCCGAAGAGGCGGCGAAGGCGAAGGACGACGACTCCCCCAACGCGGCCGATTTCAGCTACGTACGCATGATGATCCAGCACCACCGGCAGGCCCTGGTGATGACCGCCCTGGCCCCCGACCGGGCGAAGTCGTCGAAGATCAAACGGCTCGCCGAGCGCATCTCCGCCGGGCAGAAGCCGGAGATCGAGGCGATGAAGGGCTGGCTGAAGACGAACGGCGGGACGGCGGACCAGGGTGGCGGCACGACGGGCCACGAGGGCGGGCACGACCACGGCTCCATGCCCGGCATGGCCACCCAGAAGCAGTTGGATCAGCTGCGCGCCGCGGGCGGAGCCGACTTCGACAAGCTCTTCCTCAAGCTGATGATCACCCATCACTCCGGCGCGATCTCCATGGCCACGGACGTCCTGGCGCAGGGCAACAACGTGAAGGTGGAGGAGATGGCGGACGATGTCATCGCGCAGCAGAGCGCCGAGATCCGGCGGATGCGGCAGCTCGGATAGCGCGCATCACGCGAATCACGGACAGCTCACGGCGGGCGCCCGGCTCCGGGCGCCTGCTTCCGCTCCGGAACGTCAGCCTCCGGCCTCGGCCGTCACCCGGGAGCCTGTTGTCCGGCGCGTAATGCCGGACCGGAGCCCCCATCGGGTGCGATGCTGGAGACATCCTGCGGAAGGAGCTCCGCCGTGCTTCGCGTAGCAGTCGTCGGATCCGGGCCGAGCGGGGTCTACGCCGCCCAGGCGCTCGTCCAGCAGCAGGCCGTGCCCGATGTGGCCGTGGATGTACTGGACCGGCTGCCGTGTCCGTACGGACTGGTGCGCTACGGGGTCGCCCCGGACCACGAGAAGATCAAGTCGCTGCAGAACACCCTCCGCACGGTCCTGGAGCACCCCCGGGTCAGCTTCCTGGGCAATGTGCCGGTGGGGCCCGCGCCGCTGGTGCCCGAGCGGCTGCTCGGGCTGTACCACGCGGTGGTGTACTGCGTCGGGGCGGCGTCCGACCGGCGGCTCGGCATCCCCGGGGAGGAGCTGCCGGGCAGCTTCTCGGCCACCGAGTTCGTCTCCTGGTACAGCGCCCACCCCGACTCGGCGATCGACGCCTTCGCGCTGGGCGCGCGCTCCGCCGTGGTCATCGGGGTCGGCAATGTCGCGGTCGACGTGGCGCGGGTGCTCGCCCGCGGCGCGGAGGAGCTGCGCGCCACCGACGTACCGCACGCCGCCCTCGACGCGCTCGCCGACAGCCAGGTCACCGATGTGCACATGGTCGGCAGGCGCGGTCCGTCGCAGGCCAAGTTCACCACCAAGGAGCTGCGCGAGCTCGGCGCGCTGGCCGGCGCCGATGTGCTGGTGCGGCCCGAGGAGCTGGCGATGGACCCGGCGTTCGCGGATCCGTCGCGGCTGCCGGGGCCCGTCCGGCGCAATGTGGAGGTGCTGCGCGACTGGGCGCGCCGCGAGCCCGCCGGCCGGCCGCGCCGGATCCATCTGCGCTTCTTCCTGCGCCCGGCGGCGGTGCTCGGCGAGGGCGCCGTACGGGCGGTGCGGTTCGAGCGGACCGGGCCGGACGGGATGGGCGGGGTCGCCGGGATCGGCGACTTCGAGGACGTACCGGCACAGCTGGTCCTGCGCTCGGTCGGCTACCGGGGCGTACCGCTGCCCGGGCTGCCGTTCGCCGCGGCCAGCGGGACGGTCCCGCATGAGCAGGGGCGGGTGGTGCGCGGCGGCGCGCCCTCGGCCGGCGAGTACGTCGCGGGGTGGATCAAGCGAGGGCCGACCGGGGTCATCGGGACGAACCGGTCGTGCGCCAAGGAGACCATCGCCTCCCTCCTGTCCGACGCGGCCGCCCTCGCGTCGCGCCCGGTGGCCGAGGACCCGCGGGCGGCGCTGCGCGCGATGGGTCTGGAGCCGGTGGAGTGGCCCGGCTGGCTGCGGATCGAGGCGGCGGAGTCGGCGCTCGGGCGGGCGTTGGGGCGGCCTCGGGTGAAGATCCCGGACTGGCCCGGACTGCTGACCGCGGCCCGCGACGCCCAGGGCTGAGCCCGGCCCCTTTCCGGAACACACAGCTTTCCGGAACACACAGCGGCAATGCCGTTGAAATCAACAGACTGTTCAAGGCTTCTATCGTCGCGCCCAGTTGTCGTGCTACCCACTCCCCAGCATTCCCGTAGCCGCAGAAGGAGCCGTCATGAAGCCCGCACGCCATCCCGTGGACGAGGTCCCGCCGCCCGGTCAGCTCGCCGCCTTCGGACTGCAGCATGTGCTCGCGATGTACGCGGGCGCGGTCGCCGTGCCGCTGATCGTCGGCGGCGCCATGAAGCTGCCGCCCGCGGATCTGGCGTACCTCATCAACGCGGATCTGCTGCTGTGCGGGATAGCGACCGTGCTGCAGTGCGTCGGGCTGTGGCGGTTCGGCGTACGGCTGCCGATCATGCAGGGCTGTACCTTCGCTGCGGTCACCCCGATGGTGCTGATCGGCACCGGGGGCGGCGGGCTGCCGGCGATCTACGGTTCGGTGCTCATCTCGGGGATCGCGATGATCCTGCTCGCGCCGGTCTTCGGGCGGCTGCTGCGCTTCTTCCCGCCGCTGGTGACCGGCACGGTGATCCTGGTCATCGGCCTGTCGCTGCTGCCGGTGGCGGGCAACTGGGCGGCGGGCGGCCAGGGTTCGGCGGACTTCGGGGCGCCGAAGAATCTGGGGCTGGCCGCCGGGGTGCTGATCACCGTGCTGGCCGTACAGCGCTTCGCGCCCGGCTTTCTGGGCCGGGTCGCGGTGCTGGTCGGCATCGTGGCCGGGACGGCGGCGGCCGTGCCGCTCGGCTTCACGGACTTCTCGGGGGTGGGCGACTCCGACTGGGTCGGCGTCTCCACGCCCTTCCACTTCGGCGCCCCGACCTTCGAAGCGGCGGCCGTGGCGTCGATGCTGGTGGTGGCGGTGGTGAGCATGACCGAGACGACCGGGGACTTCATCGCGGTGGGCGAGATGACCGGCCGTGACGTCGATGCCCGGCGGCTCGCGGACGGGCTGCGTGCGGACGGTGCGGCCACCCTGCTGGGCGGGGTCTTCAACACCTTTCCGTACACGGCCTTCGCCCAGAACGTCGGCCTGGTGGGGATGACGCGGGTGCACAGCCGGTGGGTGGTGGCCGCGGCGGGCGGGATTCTGGTGCTGCTGGGGCTGGAGCCCAAGCTGGGCGCGCTGGTCGCGGCGGTCCCGGCGCCGGTGCTTGGCGGGGCCGGTCTGGTGATGTTCGGGACGGTCGCGGCGAGCGGGCTGCGGACGCTGGCCGGGGTGGACTTCCGGGACAACCACAACCTCACGGTGGTCGCGGTGTCGGTCGCCGTCGGGCTGCTGCCGGTGGGCGTCCCGGGGGTCTATGAACAGTTCCCGCACTGGTTCCAGACGATCATGACCAGCGGGATCAGCGCGGGCTGCCTCACCGCCATCGCGCTCAACCTGCTCTTCAACCACCTGCCGACCGGGGCCGGTCGGGCGGCCTCAGCCCCCGCCGCCCGCCGAACCGCCGGAGCGCAGGTCCTGGCCGTCGGCGGCGAGCAGGACGCTGTCGAGCAGTCCGGGGAACAGCGCGTCTAGGTCCTCGCGGCGCAGCGCGTTCATCTTGGCGGTGCCCCGGTAGATCTGGTTGATCACCCCGCACTCCCGCAGCACCCGGAAGTGGTGGGTGGTGGTGGACTTGCTCACCGGCAGCTCGATGTCGGAACAGGCCAGCTCGCGGGCCTCCCCCGCCAGGGTCCGCACCACCCGCAGCCGCATGGGGTCGGACAGCGCGTGCAGCACGTCTTCGAGGCGGATGGCGCCGCGCGCGGGGTGCTCCAGCGCACGGCCGGTCGACGGTGGCGGGGCGGGGGTCTGCGGCTGCACGGCTGCTCCTCGGTGCCTCGTGACGAGATTCTATTGTACGAGACCCCTCGTAGTTTGACGTTCGGCGTACTACGAGGGTTATCGTACGAGGGATCCACTGGCGAAGACCTGAGACGGAGCCTGCCGTGAGCGTGCTGTTCGAGCCCTACACCCTGCGGTCGCTGACCATTCCCAACCGGATCTGGATGTCCCCCATGTGCCAGTACTCCGCCGAGGTCAGCGGCCCGGACGCGGGCGTGGCGGGCGACTGGCACTTCTCGCACTACACCTCGCGGGCCGTCGGCGGCACCGGTCTGATCCTGGTCGAGGCCACCGCCGTCAGCCCCGAGGGCCGGATCAGCCCCGCCGACCTGGGCCTGTGGAACGACACCCAGACGGAGGCCTTCCGCCGGATCACCGCCTTCCTCAAGGAGCGCGGCACCACGCCGGGCATCCAACTGGCCCACGCCGGGCGCAAGGCATCGACCGACCGGCCGTGGCTGGGCGGCGGGCCCGTGGCCGAGGACGGGGGCGGCTGGCAGCCGCTCGGGCCCAGCCCGCTGCCGTTCGACGAGGGCCACCCGGTGCCCGAGGAGCTGACGGTCGAGCAGATCCGGGAGATCGTGGACCAGTTCGCCGAGGCGGCGCGGCGCGCGCTGGCCGCCGGGTTCGAGGTGGCCGAGGTCCATGGCGCGCACGGCTATCTGATCGGCGAGTTCCTTTCGCCGTACAGCAACCGCCGCACCGACGAGTACGGCGGGTCCTTCGAGAACCGGACGCGCTTCGCGCTCGAGGTCGTGGACGCCGTACGCGCGGTGTGGCCGGACGAGCTGCCGCTGTTCTTCCGGATCTCGGCGACCGACTGGCTGACCGAGGACGACTCCGACGAACGCCAGGGCTGGACCGCCGACGACACCGTGCGGTTCGCGCAGGAGCTCACCGCCCACGGTGTGGACCTGCTGGACGTCTCCACCGGCGGCAACGCGGCGCGGGTGCGGATCCCGACCGGCCCGGGCTACCAGGTGCCGTTCGCCGCGCGCGTCCGGGCGGAGACCGGGCTTCCGGTCGCCGCGGTCGGCCTGATCACCGAGCCGGAGCAGGCCGAGAAGATCGTCGCGGGCGGCGAGGCGGACGCCGTGCTGCTCGGCCGCGAGTTGCTGCGCGACCCGTACTGGGCGCGGCACGCGGCGCGTGATCTTGGCGCGGTCGCCACGGTCCCGCCGCAGTACGGCCGGGCCGCCTGAGCTGGGGTGACGTGATGGAGCGGGCCGTTGTCAGTGGTGGGGTGCAGACTCTGAGGTGCTGGCTGTGTGACGCCGGACACATCGCAAGGAGTGATGCGCCATGGATGACGTCCTGCTCGCCATCGGCACCCGTAAGGGGCTGTTCCTCGGGCGCCGTGGGGGCGGGGGCTGGGACCTGACCGGTCCCCACTTCCCGATGCAGGCGGTGTACTCCGTCGGTATCGACACCCGCCGCGCCGCGCCCCGGCTGCTGGTCGGGGCGGACAGCTCGCACTGGGGGCCGTCGGTCTTCCGCTCCGACGACCTCGGGCGCACCTGGCACGAACCGCCCGCGCCCGCGGTGCGGTTCCCGGAGGGGACCGACACCTCGCTGGAGCGGGTGTGGCAGCTGCACCCGGCCGGGCCCGCCGCGCCCGATGTGGTGTACGCGGGCACCCAGCCGGGCGCCCTCTTCCGGTCCGAGGACGGCGGCGAGACCTTCGCGTTCGTACGGAGCCTGTGGGAGCACCCGCAGCGGCCGGAGTGGGGCGCGGGCTTCGGCGGGCAGGCGGTCCACACGGTCGTCACCGACCCTCGCGACGCCGATGTGGTGCTGGCGGCCGTGTCCTCGGGCGGGGTGTACCGGTCCGCGGACGGCGGGGCGAGCTGGGCCCCGTCCAACACCGGGCTGAAGGCGGAGTTCCTGCCCGATCCGTATCCGGAGTTCGGCCAGTGCGTGCACAAGATCGCGCCGGACGCGGTGGACCCCGACCGGCTGTATCTGCAGAACCACGGCGGGGTGTACCGCAGCGACGACGCCGGGGCGACCTGGTTGGACATCGGCAAAGGGCTGCCCGCCGACTTCGGATTCGCGGTCGCCGCCCACCCCCGGCGCGGCGGCGTGGCCTATGTGTTCCCGGTCAGCGACGGCTCGGACCGCTATCCGCCCGGCTATCGCTGCCGGGTCTTCCGCACCGAGGACGCCGGGGCGTCGTGGTCCGAGCTGTCCGCCGGGCTGCCGAAGGCCGACCACTACGGGGTGGTGCTGCGGGACGCGCTGCGCACGGACGACGCCGACCCGGCGGGCGTCTACTTCGGCAACCGCAACGGCGAGGTGTACGCGAGCGCGGACGACGGGGACAGCTGGCGGCTGGTCGCCGAGCACCTTCCGGACGTGCTGTGCGTACGGGCGGCGGCGGTGGGGTGAGGCCCGGTGCACTGAGGTGAGGCGGAGGTGGCGGCTCGTGCCCGGATGAGGTGGCGCACGGCCACGCGCCGAACCACTAGAGTGACGCGACGTGGCTGCACGACCCTTGAACGAAATCGTAGAAGCAGGCTGGGCCAAGGCACTTGAGCCGGTCGAAGAACGTATCGCCGCGATGGGCGACTTCCTGCGGGCCGAGATAGCGGCAGGGCGCACTTATCTGCCGGCCGGACAGAATGTGCTGCGCGCCTTCCAGCAGCCCTTCGACGAGGTGCGCGTCCTGATCGTCGGTCAGGACCCCTATCCGACGCCCGGCCACGCCGTGGGGCTCAGCTTCTCCGTGGCCCCGGAGGTGCGCCCGCTGCCCGGCAGCCTGGAGAACATCTACCGCGAGCTGCACACCGACCTCGGCCTGCCCCGCCCGTCCAACGGCGATCTGACCCCGTGGACCGCGCAGGGCGTGCTGCTGCTCAACAAGGCGCTGACCACCGCGCCGCGCCGGCCCGCCGCGCACCGCGGCAAGGGCTGGGAGGAGGTCACCGAGCAGGCCATCCGGGCGCTGGCCGCGCGCGGCCGCCCCCTGGTGTCCATCCTGTGGGGCCGCGACGCCCGGAACGTGCGCCCGCTGCTCGGCAGCCTGCCCGCCATCGAATCCGCGCACCCCTCCCCCATGTCCGCCGACCGCGGCTTCTTCGGCTCACGTCCGTTCAGCCGGGCCAATGACCTTCTGGTACAGCAAGGGGCCCAGCCGGTGGACTGGCGCCTTCCCTGACGGCTTCCTTCCTGGTGAGGGGCGGGTAGTCTGCCCGCCATGACGACACATCCGAACACCCCTGCGGGCTGGTACGCCGACCCGCAGGGCACGCCCAACCTGCTGCGCTGGTGGGACGGCGCGCAGTGGACCGAGCACACCCACCCCGGCCAGCCCGGGCAGGTCCCGCAGCAGCAGGCGCCGGTCGCCGACCCGGCCAAGGTCCAGCGCCAGGTGCAGCAGCAGGCGGGCGTCGCCCCGGTGCACGCCGGCGGCGGCACGCTCTTCAGCGAGCCGGTGCTGGTGGTGAACCAGAAGGCCAAGCTGATCGAGCTGACCAACGAGTACAGCGTCTTCGACCAGCACGGGCGCACCATCGGCTCGGTGGTGCAGGTCGGCCAGAGCACCCTGAAGAAGGTGGCTCGGTTCGTCTCCAGCCTCGACCAGTTCATGACCCACAAGCTCGAGATCCGCGATGCCCAGGGGCAGCCGCATCTGGTGCTCACCCGCCCGGCGAAGTTCATCAAGTCCAAGGTGCTGGTGACGCGCCCGGACGGGCAGCCGGTCGGCGAGATCGTGCAGCAGAACGCCATTGGCAAGATCAACTTCGCCATTCAGGTCAACGGCCAGCAGATCGGCGCCATCAAGGCGGAGAACTGGCGGGCCTGGAACTTCGCCATCGTCGACCACACCGACACCGAGATCGCCCGGATCACCAAGACCTGGGAAGGTCTGGCGAAGACGATGTTCACCACCGCGGACAACTACGTCCTGCAGATCCACCGCCAGCTGCCCGACCCGCTGCTGAGCCTCGTCGTGGCCACCGCGCTGACCGTGGACACCGCGCTCAAGCAGGATGCGCGCGGGTTCGGCTGAGCCGGTGGGCGACAGTACGGAGCAGGGATTCGTACTCGGCATCGACTCCGGCGGCTCCGGCGTCCGAGTCGCACTCGCCCGCGCCGACGCCCCGTACGAGGGAGACGGGGACGGCGGCGAGGAGCGGGGCGGCGGTGGGGGCGACGGCCCGGCGAGCGGGCTGTCTTGGTCCTCGTCCGTGCCCACGCCCGCCGTGGTCGGCGACCGGGGCATCGACGCGGACAGCCTGCTCGCCCGGGTGCTCCCCGCCGCCCGCGCACTGCTGCGCGAGGCGGGGGCGGACCGTGTGGCGGCGGTGTGTGTCGGCGCCGCGGGCATGGCCTCGCTCGGCGACGATCTGCGCGCCAAGCTGCCGGACGCGCTGGCGAGTTCGCTGGGCACCCGGCGGCTGGCCCTGGCGGCCGACGGGGTGACCGCCTACGCCGGCGCCCTCGGCCAGCGGCCCGGCGCGGTGGTCGCGGCCGGCACGGGCCTGATCGCACTGGGCGCCCTGCCAGGCAGTACGGCGGACGCGGACAGCGCGGACGGTGACGGCGGCGGGGAGGGCACGGCCCGTTCGACTGCCGGTGCCCGCGGGGGCGGCGGCTGGCGCCGTGCCGACGGCTGGGGCCATCTCCTCGGCGACTGCGGCGGCGGGGCCTGGATCGGCCGGGCCGGACTCGAAGCGGCGATGCGCGCGTACGACGGGCGCGAGGGCGGCTCACGGCCGCTGCTGGTGCGTCTGGAGGAGGTCTTCGGACCGGCGGGCGAGCTGCCGGGGAAGCTGTATCCGCGCCCCGACCGGCCCGCCGTACTGGCCTCGTTCGCGCCCGAGGTCGGGCGGTGCGCGGAGCGGGACCCGGTCGCGGCCGCGATCCTGCGGGACGCCGCACAGCACATCGCGCAGGCCGCGGAGGCGGTCTGCCCGGACGTGGAGGGGCGTGTGGTGGCACTCACCGGCGGCCTCTTCCGTATGGGCGCCCCCCTGCTCGTACCGCTGCGCGCCCAGTTGGCCGAGCGGCTGCCGAACGCCCGGGTGACCGAGGCGGCCGGCGATCCGCTGGCCGGCGCGGTGCGCATCGCCACGGCGCTCGCCACGGACTCGCTGCTCCTGCCGCTGGACGCGGCGCTGTTGCGCGTCATGGACGTCGGCCCGGTCGCGCCGGAGTCTTAAACCCGCCATCGCCCAGCGTCAAGGCAAACAGCGGTAAAGCGAACAGTGTCGAACAACACGGCTCGGCAAATAGGGACAGAAGACCCCGCGTCGTACCCTCCCGAACAGTCGATCACAACAAGCGACTAACATGCGGCGCCATGAGCTCCCCCACTGGGCCCGCGTCCGGCCTGCCTGTACGAATGCCGCGTCCCCGCCAGCCCGGACGGCACCGCCGACCGGAGCCCGTGGTCGCCCCTGTCGGCGCCCCTCCGCTGGTACTGGCCGTCCCGGGCTCCCCTGACGGCGCCACCCGGAGCCTGGCCGAAGAGGTCCTGAGCATCGCCCGCTCCGAGCTGCCCGGCCTCGACGCCCGGATCGGGTACGTGGACGGCGAGGGCAACGGGGACGGCGCGAGCGAGGACTTCCCGGCGCTCGAGGCCGTGCTCACCCGCGCCGCGCAGGAGCGCGGCGAGCGCGCCCGCCGGGCCGCCGCCGCCGCGGCAGCCAAGGCCAAGGCCGAAGCGGAGGCGCTGGGCGAGGAGGTCGCGGCCCCGGCTGCCGCCGCCGAGCCCGCCGTCACCGACGAGACCGCCTCCGCCGTCGTCGTGCCGCTGCTCGCCGGGCCGGACAACGCGCTGCTGCGCCGGATACGCCAGGCCGTCAAGCACAGCGGCTCCGCCGCCGAACTCACCGACGTCCTCGGCCCGCATCCGCTCCTCGCCGAGGCGCTGCACGTACGCCTGTCGGAGGCGAGCCTCGCCCGCGCCGACCGCGCCCGCCTCTTCACGGTCGCCACCGCCGCGGACGGGATCATCCTGGCCACGGTCGGCGGCGCCGAGGCGGCCCAGGCCGGTGGCATCACCGGCATGCTGCTCTCCGCGCGCCTGGCCATACCGGTCATGGCCGCCGCGCTGGACGAGGACGGTGCCGTCCTCCGCGTCGCCGAGCAACTGCGCTCGGCCGGCTCCACCCGGCTGGCCCTCGCCCCCTACCTCATCGGCCCCGAGGTCGCGGCCGATCTCCCCGCGGCCGCCGCCGAAGAGGCGGAGTGCGCGGCGGCGGAGCCGCTCGGCGCATACCCGGCCGTGGGCAAGCTGGTGCTGGCCAAGTACGCGACGGTCCTGGGCATCAAGCTCCAGCCGAACCCGGCCATGCACTGACACCGCGCTGAGCGGCACGGGTACATGGCGGCCCCACCACCGGGGCCGCCGCCCCGCTTGCGCAGCGGGGCGGTCGGTCGGTCGCTGCTCAGGCGAAGATCACGCACGAGGCCGCCGGGGCGGCGAGTGAGCCCATGCGGGTCGGGACGCCCGATGACGGGTCGATCCGGAACCAGGTCACATCGCCGGAGCGCTCGTTCGCGGCGTAGAGGTGGCGGCCCGAGGGGGCGAGGGTCAGGTCGCGGGGCCAGTGGCCGCCGCAGGGGGTGGTGGTGACCAGCGTCATCGTGTCGCCGGAGGCGTCGAGAGCGAGCGTTGTGACGCTGTCGTGGCCGCGGTTGGCGACCCAGGCGAAGCGGCCGTCCGCCGAGACGACGATCTCCGAGGGGAAGTTGGGGACGTCCGTGCCGCTCGGCAGGACGCGTGTCTCGCCGAGCGGGTCCAGGGTGCCGGACGCCGCGTCCCAGCGGCACACCGTGACCGTCGGGTCCAGCTCGTTGATGACGTAGGCGCGCTCGCCGCGGGGGTGGAAGGCGAGGTGGCGCGGGCCGCTTCCGGGGCGCAGCCGGGCCTCGCGGTGAACCCGCGAGGTCACTCCGGCTCCCCCACCCGTACCCGCCGCGTACACCCACACCGAGTCGGTCCCCAGGTCGACCGCGAGCACCCAGCGCCCCGACGGGTCAGGCACGACGGCGTGCGCGTGCGGGCCCTCCTGGCGGGTGGCGTCGGGGCCGCTGCCCTCGTGGCGCAGCACCGCCGACGGTTCGCCGAGCGCGCCGTCGTCCCGGACCGGGAGCGCGGTGACGCTTCCGGAGCCGTAGTTGGCGGTGAGCAGCTGCCCGGCGGCGAGCGCGAGGTGCGTCGGGGCGGCGCCGTGTACCGGTACGGGGGTGCCCAGCGGGACGGGCGGCCGGGTGGGGTCGGCGACGCGGAAGGCCGCGGCGGCGCCGTCGTCGGTCTCGCTCACCGCATAGAGGGTTTCACCGCCGGGGGCGAGCGCGAGGTAGGAGGGGTTGGGCACGGCGTCCGTGCTGTGCAGGGCGCGCAGCGCGCCCGTGTCCGCGTCCACGGACGCGACCGTGACTCCGGCGCCGCCCGCCGAGGTGAACGACCCGATGTACGCCCGCTGTCCACTGCCTGTGGTGCTCACCGCACTGCCCTTCCGCCGACTTTACAGATGCAGCCCGACGGTAACGCAGCGGTCTAGACCAAATCGGTCAACTCGGCCAACTCCCGAGTATGTCGCCGCTCGCGTGCGCGTCACGCCCCCGCGAGCGGCGACATACTCGGGA
>NZ_MUNE01000030.1 GCF_002154605.1 Streptomyces milbemycinicus
CGGCCTCGGCCGCCGTGCGCGCCGACTCCGTCAGCTCGCGCACCTGGCCGGCGATGCCGGCCGCGGCGAGGGCGCGGGCCACCTGCATGCTGCGAACGGGCAGGGACGTACTTTCCTGGGACGCCATGTGACTCCTCCATGCAGCGTTGCACCATCGTGCGTTCCATATACAGAACGTTCTGCATGTGGAACGATAGATCTCGCGGGGCACCAGATCAACCGAGCCTCGGTGGCGAGAAGGGGTAGCCATGGATCTGGCCGCTCGCGTCGGCTTGCGCCTGCGGGAATTGCGCGAAGCGCAGGATTTGTCACTGTCCGAGCTGGCGCGCAGGTCCGCCATCGGCAAGGGAACACTCTCCGAACTGGAAGGCGGACGGCGCAACCCCACGCTGGAAACGCTCTACGCCCTCACGACAGCACTCAACGTGCCCCTCAGCACAGCACTGCACGGACTCGCGCTTCCCGCCGAGATCTCCGGTCGCGCCGTGGACGCCGTCCTCACCGAGCGATTCGAAGACGCCTCCGCGGTCACGGAAACCTACCGAATACGCATCCGCGCCGGAACGACACAGGAGTCCGCCGCCCACTCCCCCGGCACCACGGAGCACATCGTCGTACTCGCGGGCACCGCACGAGTCGGTAGCCTTTCCGCCCCTGTCTCGATCGGTCCTGGTATGCACGGGAGTTGGGCCGCGGACGTGCCGCACCTGTATCAGGCACCATTCGGAGACGTCGAGGCGCTGCTGGTCGTGCGCCACCCGCAGTGATGCACCATCGGCCCCGCACCGGACCGACGGGGTCCGCCCTCGTTGTCCCTCATGTCCACAGACGCAGTCATCGAGCAGGAGAGCACATTGGCCACCACAGCCCCACAAGGCGTCCCCTCCCCGTCGCCCAGGCCCGGTCCCGGTGCCAGGCCCCTGCCGCCGGAGCTCGCCCCGGAGGCCGTCAAGCGGTGGCACTCGACCTCGGGGGCAGTGGTCGACCTGCTGGCCCAGGCGCGCGAGCTCGGCGGGGTCAGCGCGGTGCGCCTCGGCCCACGCCCCACCGTGCTGGTCACCGACCCTCAGGCGGTGCAGCACGTCCTCGCCCTGCACCCCGACCGCTACGTCAAGCGCTCCCATCGGGCCCGCGTGCTGGTGGGAGACGGGGTGCTCTCGGCCGTCGGGGAACCGTGGAAGCGTCAGCGCCGCCTTCTCCAGGCCCAGTTCACCGGAGCGGGGATCCGCCGCTACGAGCAGCGGATCGTCGGTGCCGCACGCCGCGCCGCCGACCACTGGGCGGAGTGCGCCCGTACCGGCACGCCGACCGACGTCGGCGACGACATGCGCTTCTTCGCTCTGGACACCATCTGGCGCTCCCTCACCGGCCACCCCCTCGACGAGACCACGAACCGCGAACTCGCCGCGGTCGAGGCGGTGGGGGCCGCCCTACCTGCCACCCCCTCCGCGTCGGCCGACGTAGCCGAGCTGCGCGCCGCCGTGGCCGCGGACCTCGCGAGGATCGACGCCGTCGCCGAACACGCGATCGCGGCCGCCCGCCGAGGAGAGGCGGGACCGGAAGGCCCCGGCCTGCTGCGCGTCCTGGTGGAGGCCGGTCAGACCCACGCCGAGTACACCGACCAGCTGATCCGCGACGAACTGGTCACCCTGCTCGCCGCCGGTCACGAGACCACCGCCACGACGCTGTCCTGGCTGTATCTACTGCTCGACCGCCACCCCGAAGCCCGCCGCTGGGCCCTGAACGCGGGCCCCGCGGGCTCACCCGAGCGCGAGAAGGCCTTCCGGGCTCTCGCCTCGGAGACCCTGCGGCTCTATCCGCCGGCATGGCTGATCCCCCGTCACGCCACGGAGGACGACGCCCTCGCCGGCTACCACATCGCGGCCAGCACCGACATCTACGTATGCCCGTACCTCACCCACCGCGACCCGGCGCTGTGGCCGGAGCCCGAGCGATTCGACCCCGAGCGGTTCACCACCGCGGACGAGGGCCGCCCCTCCTCCCGGCACGGCGCGTACTCCCCCTTCGGCCTCGGCGCACGAGCATGCCTGGGCGCGCAGTTCGCCATGCGCGAGATGACCATGCTCCTGGAGCACCTGCTGCCCGCCTTCACCCCCTCCTTCCACACCACCCCACCCTCGGCCGTCTTCGGGCTCACCGTCCGCCCCGACGGTCCGACGCCCGCCACCATCACACCCACTCCGAACGGTTCATAGGGCGCCCGGGCACCTGCGGGCCGACTCACTCGCTTGGAAAGCGGTCCGAAGGCGACCTCGGGAGGTGCGGGCCGCGCGCTGTATTCGACGTATTTGCGGCAAGCACGCCAACATCCCGCCCAGGATGGTCATCCCAGAGATACTGGACCGTTGAGCGCAGGATCGGCCGACCCTCGCACCACCCGTGACCAGCGAAACCCACCCGTACCGCTCCGGTAGCATGTTCGACTCACGACGATCACCCTCATCGCCCGTCCTACATAAGAAAAACACGCCATCCAGCACACCGAGTAACTTATTCAACCAAATCTAGCAAATCGGCCAAATAATTGATATCCATACCACCGCGGGTGTTTTCGCGAATAAACAACAGAATTACGTTCGCCGCGTTGCGAGAACCACGGGCGATACTGTGGGCAACGGCGGGTGTGGTGACCCTCGGATTCTTCATCACGCTGGAGATCGCCGCGCGTCACTACGGCCTACCGGGGCCGATGACCACCCAGGCGCAAGAGGTGATATTCGCCCCCAAATCGGGGCCGCTGCTGTACGCCAGTATGGCATTGATGATGGTGGTACTCACCTGGCGGCAACGGTTCATCGCGCTTGGTGCCGCGATCGGCATCGACGTCGTCTTCGTGCTGGTGCGATGGGCGGTCGGCGCCAAGATCACCGAGGGCCACCCCTTCGGGAACGGCGCGTTGTGGGTGATGTTGGGCTACGGGGTCATCGCTGTCACTCGCCGCACCGGCCGGGAGCGTGCCCTGCTGCTGAAGGGCGTCGGTCTTGGGCTACTGCTGGTGGCGGGCCGCAAGACCGGCGATACCTGGCTCCTCATCACGTCGAAGACCCGCCCAACCGTGCTCGACGAGTATGTGGCAACCGCCGATCATGCACTGGGCAACCCGTCGTGGCTGGTAGGCCGGATTGTCAGGGCCACCGACCCGATCGGCACCCACCTTCTCGACTGGGTCTACATACAGCTTGCGGTGGCCGCGGTCGTCGTCTCGCTGTACCAGCTGCGCCATGTGGCGGTCGAGCGCCGCTTCCCGAGCCATTATCTGGTGCGCACCTTTCTGGTGATCGGCCTCGTCGGGCCGGCCATCTACATGATCTTCCCGGTGGTCGGGCCGATCTTCGCCTATGGCCCGGGCGCCTACGGCACCGGCGGCCTGCACTGGGCGGTGGCCGACCTATGGCCGGACACACCACCGCCGCTCAATCCCCCGCACCCGGTGCCGTACGACGACATCACCCCGCGCAACTGCATGCCCAGCCTGCACACAGCGTGGGCTACCGCGATCTTCATTCATTCCCGCAAGGGCCCACGCATTCTGCGATTCGCCGGCACTTTCTGGCTGATTGCCACGCTCACCGCGACGCTGGGCTTCGGCTACCACTATGGCGTGGATCTCATCGCCGGTGTGGTGTTCACACTCACGATCGAGGCAGCTCTGCGCTCGCACGAACGTGGCTGGGACCGGTCAGGACTCCAGCTGGTCGCTTACGGCACAGCGGTCTTCGCCGCGCTCCTGGTGTCGTATCGCTATCTGCCGATGGAAATGGCCAAATATCCGTGGGTGTTCGGCCCGCTTCTCATCCTGGCGATGACGTCAGTGATCTACGCCTACGTACGGACCACCAAACTGTGGGAGCAGAAGACCACACCAGCGCCGCAACCGGAACCGCAACCCGAACTGGTCTGAATCGTGTTGCCCGTCGCAGGCCAGATGAATCTTGCTGGTCAGGCCGGCACGGCCGCGCTATGGCTGACCTGTCGCGCGTACCGATGCTGGTCACGCCCGGAAGGACGTGACCAGCCCGCTTTCCGGCAGCCGGATGTCAGGTGGTCACAGGATCTGGATGGCGACGACCTTCGGCGGGCGGTTCGGGAAGGTGATGTCGTGCCAGCGCTCGATCTTCACCGAGTCGCCGTTGGCGTCGTAATAGATCAGGTCGTTGTTGCCCGTGGAGATACGGTCGACCCACCATCCGCCGAAGTCGGTCTTGCCGGCGTTCGCGTAGCAGTCGACGCTCTGGCGGCCGTCGAGGTGCGACCAGATCTTCAAGAAGTTTTCGCCGCCGACGCATTGAACGTGGTCGATGGCGAAGGCGGTGCCGCTCGACACGCCGACAATTGACGCGGCTGCTGCGGCGAGCGCCACGGCCATGGAACAGACGGCCCGCTTGCTTTTCGAGATCACAGATTCCCCTTCATGTGAATTGTCCCCCGCCCGGCAGCAACACTCCGAATGCGAACCGTAGGATCGAAGCATCACTCGATCGAGCATCACTCGATCGTGGCGCCCACAGCCGGCCGCGAGCCGGTCCGGTCCCCCCAGTCACCCGCTCGCGCTGGTGGTCACGGGCGGCAACACCAACGACCGCACCCAGTTCACCACCCCGCGCGAGGTGGCCCATGCGAGCCGCGAGGTGGCCCATGCGAGCGTCCTCAGGGACCCTTCAGCCCCAGGTGAGCGGGTCGAGATGAAGGTAAAAGCGCAGGCGGTCGTGGTCCAGGGCGATGCCGTACCTCTCGGCAAACGCCACGTCCGCTGCCCGTGCCCGCTCCTCGTCCGTCCACGTCTCCCGCGCATTGGCGAGCACCAGTGCCAAGTCGGCATAGCGGTCGGCCAGTCCGAGGCGGCCCAGGTCGATGAAGCCCGACACGTCCAAGGTCTGCGGGTCGAGGATGATGTTGGGCAGGCACAGGTCCCCGTGGCAGACGACCGTGTCGGCGACCTCCTGTTCCCGACGCCGGGGTACCTGCCGGATGACGCGGGTCAGCAACTCCACAGCGGGCGTGTGCTGCTGCTCGACTGGAAGAAACTCCGGGTTTACGGCGTCACGGGCCACGACGTCGCCCGCCACGGCGACCATGGCATCCAGGCCCCGGCGGAATGGGCACTCCGACACGGGCAGCTCATGCAGCCGACGGACCGCGTCCGCGATACGTTCCCATGACATCCGCAGATCCTCAGCGGAGACCTGATCAGCAGGTATGCCGGAGACCGCACTTGTCACCAAGCAGGCGCCCGAGTCACCGGAGTACCAGTCGAGCACCCGGGGGCCAGGTACGCCCTGACCGCTGAGCCACGCGATCCGGTCGCGCTCGGCCTCCAGATCGGTTGCATCCGCAGCGGGTACGCACTTGGCATACCGGGTGGTGTCCGCACTGCGAAAGACGGAGGCTCCCGACTCGCCCGCGGTGACAGACAACCAGTCACCGCCACCCACGCCGAACAGCACCGGCGATACGACCTGAGGTCCGGAGTGATCGCTCATAGCGGCCACTCTAACCAGCTCGGCATCCCAGCTCGCGGCCATATTTCCGCTCCTGCCACGTATCCCGCGTGCGGCAGGCCGTATTCCGAGCGAAACGGCCTAGTCGTCGTCGAAGCCGAAGTCGTCGGAGTCGTCGGAGTCGTCGCCGAACCCGTCGTCGAAAGTGTCGTCGCCGTAGTCCAGCCCGAAGTCCGCTACGGTCCACAGCACGGCGAAGTCGATAACACCATCCGTGTCGGGCACATCGGACACATCGGCGTCGGCGCGGTCCGGGCGTCGGGCACCCGTCCCCGCGGACCCCTCGTGGCGACCCTCGCCACTCGCGCGCCACACCCCCTGGCTGTCAGGCGCATGGGCGGTCTGCCGCCGGGCCGCGTCGACGGCCCGGCGGCGAGAGCCCCAGCCGCGGAGCTGACGCAGGCGGCCCCGTACCCGCTCGGCGTCCTGCGCCGGACCTCCGCGGTTGAAGACCTCCGCAGCGTGCTCGAACGCCTGCCGCGCGGGCCGCATGCGACCCGCCCGCAGGTGCACCAGGCCGAGGTTCTCCCATGCCTGGGCCTCCCGGCGGCTGTCTCCCCGGTCACGGGACAGCCCGGCGGCCCGCTCGTAATTCGCCGCGGCGTTCTGTCCGTCGCCACCGACACGCTGCGCGTCGGCGAGGTTCGCCAGCGACTCGGCGACACCGTCCACGTCGTGCGTCTGCTCGCGCAGCACCAGGGCTTCGGCGTGGCAGTCGGCCGCCCGGTGGTGAGCGCCTGTGCGCTGATGGAGGTTGCCCAGGGTGTCGAGGATGGCGGCCACCGCGGCCGGATCGCCGCCGCGTCGGCAGATGGCAAGCCCCGATTCGTACCGGATGATCAAAGTGGCGGTGTCCCGCTCACGCGCACGGTATCGGTCGAGAAGCGCGAGCACGTCGCCGACCACCGCCGCGGCCCCGCTGCCGTCACCGGCCAGCAGGAAGAGCGTCATGGCGTTGCCGTAGTACGGCAGGGCGGACGAAGCACTGTACGACTGGGCGTGGATGTGGCCCAGTCGGCGCCGGCATTCCGCCTCCGCGCCCCGGTCCCCCGCCGAGTGCGCCGCGGACGCGGCCAGTTCCAGGACGGTCATCCGGTCGGCGGTGCGGTCGCGAAGCTCCAGATACCTCGTCAGCCCGAGGGCCAGCCGTACGGCCAGGCCGTGTGACCCCAGGGCTATCGCGGTCCGGACCGACTCGATCAGGATCGGGCGGTGTTCGTCCAGCCACCGGACGGCCTCCCCAACGCCCGTGAAGCGGTCGCCCTCCGCGGGCGCGGCGGCCGGGTCCAGCCACGTGTCGGCCTCGGTGGTGGCCGCTACGTGGAACCGCAGCAGCCGCTCGACGGCGTCCTTGCGCTGTGTGCAGGACTCCTCGGTTTGGGCCAGATCGGTGGCGTAGGACCACAGCAGGCCCTGGAAGCGGTGACCACCGAACCTCGGTCCGCTTGCCGCCAGCATGCGAGCCCGGGACAGCTCCATGAGCACGTCCGCCGCCTCGGCAACCGGCAGCCCACCGAGCGCCGCGGCCTCCTCAGCCCCGAAGTGCGCACCGGGATACAGCGACAGCAGCCGCAACAGCCGGGCCTGTCCGGCCGGCAGTCGGCCGCAGCACCGTGCGAATACCGCTCGGACAGGGTCCACTTGTATTTCCGGCGCGGACGGCCGCGGGGTGTCCTGCAACCGGTCGGCCAGCGTTGGCACCGGCATCCGTCGGTCCGTCACCAGCCGGCCCACGGCCAGGTCCAGCGCGAGCGGGAGCCGGCCGCAGGCCATTGACAGCGCGCGGACCGCCTCCGGGTCGGTGGCCGCCCGACGGTCGTGCTCGTCCGCGGCCGCCAGCGCACGCACCACGAACTCGACGGCCTCCGAGGGCTCGAACAGGCCCAGAGCATGATGACACGCCCCCGCAAGCCCGCCACCCGTCAGCCGGTGTCGGCCGATGACGACCGCGCAGTTACGTGGATGCGGCGGCAGCAGCGGCTCCGCCTCGGCGAGCGAGGAGACGCTGTCCAGCACCACCAGCACCGGCTTGCCCCGCTTGGCGAGGGCGCTCACCACGGACCTGTACTGGGCCACGCGGCCGTCGGCCACCGCCGCGACCTGCGGCTCAGACACTCCCAGCGAGTGCAGCAGGCCGCCCAGCGCGGTGAACACGGCGGTCTCCGCCGAAGTTTCCGCGGCGCGGCCGACATCCGCGTAGATGCCCTTGACGTACCAGTGGCGCCGGACCGCCTCCCCGGCAGCACGCAGCGCCAGCGCCGTCTTCCCCACCCCGGCCTGACCGGACAACATCAGCACGCTGTGTTCTGCCGCCCAGGCCCGCTGTGCCTGCCGCCTGGCCGCGCGCGTGGTACGCGCATGCGGAGGCGTTCTCGGGGCCTTAGGAGCCTTACGGGGGCTGAGGTCCGCCAGTAGCGCCTCAAGTTCGCGTGCACGGCCGAAGAAAACTTCCGGCCCGGGCGGCAGGCTGTCGGCCTCCCGGGAAGAGGCCGGGAAGGCGGTGACGAAAACACTGCTGATGCCGCCCGCCTGAACGACCGGGCCGAAATCCATTCCGCTGAACTCGTCGCGGGCATCCCCCATGACGGAATTTCTAACGCACCGCAACACCCCGCGGCCAGCCCTGGAACGCGGTCTGCCAGGTGTGCCGGTGGGTGTCCACGAAACCGGGCATCACGATCCAGCCCGTGGCGTCCACGACCTCGGCGTCGGCCGCGTCGACGGTGGCGGCGACCGCGGCGATCCGGCCGTCCTCGATCAGCACGTCACCCTGCGGGAGATCGCCGACGGCCGGGTCCATGCTGACCACCTTGCCGCCACGCAACAGTGTCCTCATCGGGTCAGTACCTCCTCGAGAATGCGGCAACTGCCAGCACGCTCGGGATGCACTTGCCGCCTGCCCGAGTTAGCGTGGCTGGGCGGGGACGCCTGCCCATAGGCATTCGCCCTGGCAGGGCGGCTCCAGCGAAGTTGTTCGCCGCCTGCTGCCGCAGCCGCCGGGAGAGGAAGCTTCCGCAGGGCGGCCGGTGCCGCCGCCGGCATGCTCCCCCGCTGTGGGTGGAAGGCATCATCGGCGGTGCGGGCTTCGGCGCCTCGTTCCTCCGGACCCTCCGGGCCGTCGCCCCGCTCGTACCGCTCCACCAGGGGCTTCTCCCGCTACGCCGGCCCGAAAGTTCTCTCTCCCACGGCACGGGCAGGGTGTTCGGCAACACTCGCGCCCACCCACTGGACCCCATAGGCATCTGGTCTACTTCAGAAACCAGCAACAGGGAGTACCGACCATGACACAGGAAGCCTCACGTCCTGCCGACGCTGCCGGGACCTTCGAGCTTGGCGGCGACCTGCCCGTCAACCGGCTCGGATACGGAGCGATGCAGCTGACGGGACCCGGCGTGTGGGGGGCGCCGAAGGATCCCGAGGAGGCTGTGCGCGTGTTGCGCCGGGCTGTCGAGTTGGGCGTGAACTTCATCGACACCGCAGACTCCTATGGCCCTTTCGTCAGCGAACAGCTGATCCACAAGGCACTGCACCCATACCCGGCGGGCCTGGTGATCGCCACCAAGGGTGGACTGTCCCGTTCAGGCCCCGACGACTGGCGGCCCCTGGGCCGACCCGAATACCTGCGGCAGCAGACCGAGCTGAGCCTGCGCCACCTGGGCGTGGAGCGCATCGACCTCTACCAACTCCACCGCATCGACCCCAAGGTGCCGCTGGGCGACCAGCTTGGCGAGCTGCGGCTGCTGCAGCAAGAGGGCAAGATCCGCCACATCGGCATTTCTGAGGTGACGGTCTCACAGATCCAGGAAGCCCGGACGATCGTGGACATCGTCTCGATGCAGAACCTCTACAACCTCGCCAATCGCGACGCCGAGGATGTACTGGACTACGCCGAGCAGGAGAACCTGGGCTTCATCCCGTGGTTCCCGATGGCCACCGGCGAGCTGGCGCGTCCGGGTGGCCCGCTGGACACGCTTGCCAAGACGTACGGCGCGAGCCCTTCCCAGCTGGCCCTGGCCTGGCTGCTTCGCCGCTCCCCCGTGGCGCTGCCCATTCCTGGCACCTCCAGCGTGTCTCACGTCGAGGAGAACACCCGAGCCGCGCAGATCACCCTGAGCGACGCCGAGTTCCAGGCGCTCAGCCAGGCCGTGTGAGCGACGGCCTGGGAACACACCCGCGAGTCGTCTCCAGAGGAGACCATACCTCAAAAGGAGTAATAGCTCCGTTTTAAGGCATGGTATAGAATATTGTCATGGCCGCAGAAGAGCAATCAGCGAGCATCGACCCGAACCGGCCGATGAACATTCTTGACGCGCTCTGCCCGAGTCGTGACGTGCTCGTGGACCTGGCGGACAAGTGGGTTCTGCTCATGCTGGCGAGTCTTCGCGAATCCGGTGTCCAGCGCTACTCCGAGCTGCAGCGATCCCTCGGCGGCATCAGCCGCAAGATGCTGTCGCAGACCCTGCGGACATTGGAACGGGACGGCCTTGTCCTGCGCACCGTCGACGTCAAGATGGCTCCGCCTCTGGTGCTGTACGAACTGACCGAACTCGGCCGTGAGATCGCCGAGGAGACGCGGGCCCTGTGCACCTGGACCGAGAAGCGGACCGCCACGGTATACGAGGCCCGCGCCGCCTACGACCGCCGCTAGGCCGTCGACCAGGAAGACCGAGGCCGCGGCGCGCGGCTTCCGTCCGTCCGGGCAGCCGCGCATGCGAGGTGCCTCACGCATGTGTGCGACGAACGCTCGCCGGTGAGCTCGCTCAAGCGTCAGCCGAACCCGCCAGGGCGGCACGGCCCGCGACAAACACCGCGGTCCGCTCCGCGACGCGCGCCCCGAGATGTTCAGCGGTGGCGATGTCCGAGCTGTGCACCGTGTCGATTCCACCGTCTTGCGGGGTCGAAGCACCCGCGCCGATCCAGAAGCCGAGTCGGTTGAGGTCGTGCTCACTGGCCTCCAGGGCGTTCCAGCCCGGGGCGAGGCCGAGGGTTACCCAAATCATGCGGTGCTGCGCCGCGAAGGCGGAGAGGAAGGTCAGCGTGTTCAACTTGTCGCCGCTCTTCGAAGCCGAGTTGGTGAAGCCGGCGGCAATCTTGTCGGCCCATGT
Source organism: Streptomyces milbemycinicus (assembly GCF_002154605.1). GTDB lineage: Bacteria > Actinomycetota > Actinomycetes > Streptomycetales > Streptomycetaceae > Streptomyces > Streptomyces milbemycinicus. Next base: position 10,625 of record NZ_MUNE01000030.1, read on the forward strand.
GCCGTCGACGAAACGACCGCCGGTGGCCTCTGCGAACGCGTGGAAGCCGGCGGACGCACCACCCATGTAGGTAGGCGTTCCGAAGATCAAGGCATCGGCGGCGTCGAGTTCGCTCCACTGTTCATCGGTGATCGTGTCCACCGGGATGAGGGCGACGTGCGCACCGGCCTTCTCGGCGCCGCGCCGTACCGCTTCGGCGAGGACAGCGGTGTGCCCGTAGCCGGAGTGAAAGGCGATTGCGACGCGCGGCTGCGGAAGGACGTATGAGGACATCGGGGCTCCTAACCTCGAGCAGAGTGGTGATGGTTTCTAATGTAGACCACGACTCTATTCGAGGTCTAGTGCGCAACGGGGTCCACGACCCAGTGTGACCACCTAGTGGCGTCGGGTGAGGCACGTCCGCCTTTGCGGGCGCCGTTGCGCGGAATGCCAAATGTCTGTGCGCCGATGGTCAATGACAGCCCGGAACTCCGGTGCGGATAATTCTCGCTGTGGGCCGCACAGGGGGAGGCGCTGCCACGCACAGCCGAGCACAATCCTGCCAAAACGCTTTCCTTATTTCCCGCACCACGATCACCACACCCCGGTGCGGTCTTGTCGATGCCCCCTGGCCCGTGGCACGACTTCCACGGTGTCGCAACTGAAGGAAGTATCGATGACGGACACTCCGGGTCTGATCGCAGAAGAATATCCGGTGGACGACAGATTCGCTCAGGTTCAAGAACGGCTACAGGAAGACTTGGCGCAGGTCAGAGAGAGACTCCGCTCTTTGGTGGCGCCGCCGCATCGTAAAATTCAGGACCCGATCATGTATGCCGTAGAGCATACGGGTCGCCTTCTGCGGCCCACTCTTGTCCTCCTCTCCTCGTATCTCCTCGAGGATGAAACCGGCGCGGCCACGCACCACCGCGTAATCGATGCGGCTGCTGCCGTCGAGATCCTGCACATCGCCACCCTTCACCATGACGATTTGATCGACGATGCGCAGGTCAGGCGCGGGCGGTCCACCACGAACGCGAAATACGGGGACGCCATCGCGCTGCTCACCGGCGACTATCTCCTCGCCCGCTGTATGCAGGCCGCCGCGTCCCTCGGCGCTTCGCCCATGATGTCCATGGCTGAAACGCTGATCGACGTATGCGTGGGGCAGATGCTCGAGTCCAGTCAGCTCTTCGACCCACTCCGCACCGAAGAGGATTACCTCACCGCCGTCTCGGGAAAGACCGCGCGCCTGATGCGGACGGCCACCACGATGGGCGCCCTGCAGTGCAATGCGAGCAACGACGTCCAGGACGCGCTGGAGAGTTTCGGTCACAATCTCGGCATGGCGTTTCAGATCTGGGACGACATCCTCGACATCTGCAGCGAGGAAACCGGAAAGCAAGTCGCGAAGGATCTGCTCAACGGCGTGTACACACTCCCGGTGATCTATGCCATCGAGGATTTCCCGGATCGCTTGCTTCCGACATTGTGCGAGCAGCCACTCTCCGCCGACCGGTGCCAGGAAATTCTTTCCCTCATCCATGAGTCCGGAGCGATCAGTCGGGCTGCGGATGTGGCACAGCGGCATGTGACGGACGCGCTGCGCGCTGTGGAGTCACATCCGTCCTTTGTCCATCGAGCGCCGATCATCGGGCGCTATTTGCGCAGCCTCGTCGACCGGCTCGCATCCCAGCATCCCGCACTCCGGGCGCAGCCCGGCACCGCTCGTTCCGGCACCGCCCGTTCCGGCACCGCTCGTTCCGACTCGGAGGCCCTTCCGTCGTACGGTGCGACGAAGGCGCTGATCCACGACTGGCTGAACGGATACATCACCCAGCCGAACGATCAGCTTGGACGAGACGGGGCCGTGTGCCCGTTCGTGGCGCCGTCGCTGCGGGCGGGGTCACTGGAGATTCGGGTGCGGACGGTGGGGCCGGCCCCCGTCGTCGGGACCGTCATCGACATGGTCCGCCACGCGCTCGACGAGTTCGATCTGATCGAGTGGGAAGGCTCGAACCCGGCGTTACGGAGCCTGCTCGTGGCCATGCCCGATCTGGCGCCGGCCGAATGTCATCTACTCGACGAAACACATCGGGCGGTCAAGTCGGCGGCGGTGCGTCAGGGCATGATGATCGGTCAATTCCATCCTCTGTGCGAGGTGCCGACCGTCAGAAATCCCGAGTTTCCGGTCAATCGCTCACCGGTGCCGCTGGTGGCGATCCGGCCCATGGCCTTGCACGACGTTCTGTTCCTCAAAGACCGGAAGGAATGGTTCGAGGAGTATCACCGGCGCTTCGGCAGTCATTACAAGCCCAGCAGGGGTGCCATAGAGCCGCTGCTCGTCGAGCTGTTTCAGCGCGCATGTACGGAACACGGGGTCGGCGCATGAGCAACGGCAACGGCTACAGGGGCTTCAGCCGCGCGGATCTCGACCGGGAGTATTCCCCCAGCTCCGTCGTCCCGAGCCTGCCGTTCTATCTGAACGAGTACGCCACCCTCAGCGCCGCCGCGCATAACGAGCACACCCCGCTCACCGACCTCCGCTACAGCGCGTCTCCCGAAGCGCGGCTCGATCTGTTCCCCGTGGAGGGCGGCGCATCGGCCCTTGAGGTGTTCGTACACGGCGGTTACTGGCAGGACGTCACGAAGGAGCAGTCGGCCTTCGCGGCCCCGGACTTCGTCGCCGAGGGCATCGCGTTCGCGGCGCTCGACTACGGGTTGGCGCCCGCTTACTCCCTGGATGAGATCGTCACGATGGTGTGTGAGGCCGTGGCATGGCTCCACGCCAACGCCCCTCGCTTCGGAATCGACCCCCAGCGGATCCATCTCAGCGGAAGCTCCGCGGGCGCACACCTCGTGGCGATGGCGCTCATCCGGGACGACGCACAACGGATCGCAGGCGCCACTCTGCTGAGCGGTATCTATGACCTGGAGCCGCTGCGCCATACGTACGTGAACGGCGCCCTGGGGCTGGATGCCGATGCCGCGCTGCGCAACAGCCCGATCCATCATCTGCCCGAGCGGCTTCCGCCGATCGTCATCGCGCGCGGCGGGGGTGAAACGGGGGAGTTCATCCGCCAGCACGACACCATGGCGGCCTTGCTACGGCGGCGCAACGCGGTCACCGAGCTCGTATGCCCGACGCGCAACCACTTCGACCTCCCCTACGACCTGGGGAATCAGCACACCGCGCTCGGCAAGGCCGTGCTGACGCGCATCGATGACATCGAGGAGGGATAGCGTGCGCCCGAACACCCACCAGCCCGCAAGCGACGGCGAGACTCCCTATGCGGCGTACGCCCGCATGGACACCCTGCTGTCGCTGCAGCATCCCCGGACCGGCGCCGAAACCGAGCCCGGGTTCATCATCCTGAGCCAGGTCAAGGAACTGCTGTTCAAGCTCTGCCATACGGAGTTCAGCACGGCCCGCGACCACCTTGCGGCAGACCGGCTCGACGAGGTGCTGTGGACGCTGCGTCGCGCCCGGCGCGTACAACAGCTGCTGCTGTCCTGCTGGGACGCCCTCGGCGCACTCACCCCCGGGGAGTTCGCGTCGTTCCGGGACGCACTCGGCCCCGCGTCCGGGTTTCAGTCCGGGATGTACCGCCGGCTCGAGTTTCTGCTCGGCAACAAGAACCCCCAACTCCTCGAGCCGCATCGGAACACGTCGAGGTATGGCGAGGTGCTGGCCCAGTTGTATGAGCCGAGCCTGTATGACGAGGCCATCCGCCACCTGGCCAGGCGCGGCCTGGACATCCCGCCGGTCCACGCGGACCGCGACTTTTCGCTGCCGTACCAGCCGGACGAAAAGGTTGCCGCCGCCTGGCGGCTGATCTACGAGCAGCCCGGCCGCCACCCCGGTCTGTTTCTGCTCGCCGAGGCGCTGATGGACACGGCCGACTTGTTCGCGCGCTGGCGCTACACCCACCTGGTGACGGTGCAACGGCTGCTGGGGAACAGGCCGGGCACCGGCGGGACGGAGGGTTCACCGTGGCTCGCCGCCATCGCGGAACACCGGTTCTTCCCTGAGCTCTGGTCGATCAGGTCCACCGGTGAGTGAGGGAGGGAGGTACGACGGCATGAGCATGAAGACCAAGGTGGCTCGCGACACAGCCGCGGACCTCGACGCCGCCGATCCACTGCGGGCGTTTCGGCGCGAGTTCGTCTGCCCCGAGCCGGACACGATCTATCTCGACGGGAACTCACTCGGCCGGCTGCCGACCGCCACCGCCGGTTTTCTGGGGCAGGTGGTGCGTGACGGCTGGGGTGCCGGGCTGGTGCGTTCCTGGGAAACCTGGATCAACTGGAGCCGGCAACTCGGCGACCGGCTCGCGGCCCACACACTGGGCGCCCAACCGGGCGAAGTGGTGATCTCCGACTCGACATCGGTGAATCTCTACAAGCTGGCCACCGCGGCGCTGGACGCCAGACCGGGGCGCCGGACGATCGTGGCCGACCTTGGCGACTTCCCCACCAACCGCTACATCATGCAGGGCCTGGCCGAGCAGCGGCGGCTCCGCCTGGTGACCTTGCGCTCCGATCCCGATCACGGGCTCGACCTGGACGTACTGCGCCGGGCGCTGAGCGGCGACGTGGCCCTGGTGGTGCTGTCGCTCGTCTCGTACCGTTCCGGAGCGCTTCTCGACATGGCGGCCGTGAACAGCGCCGCCGAGCGCGCCGGGGCACTCGTCCTGTGGGACCTCAGCCACGCCGCCGGGGTGATTCCGGTGCGACTCGGCGCGGCCCAGGGGGATCTCGCCGTGGGCTCCACATACAAATATCTGAACGGCGGTCCGGGATCACCCGCCTTCCTCTATGTGCGGAAGGACCTCCAGCGACAACTGCGGCAGCCGATCTGGGGATGGTTCGGACAGCGCGACCAGTTCGGGATGGGTGAGGTGTACGACCCGGTGGGCGACATCGACCGCTTCCTGGTCGGCACTCCCCCGCTGCTCTCCCTGGCCGCGATCCAGCCCGCCCTGGATGTCATGGAGCGGGTGCCGATCAGCCGGCTACGCGAAAAGTCCGTCCAACTGGGCGCGCTCGCCGTCAGGTTGGCTGAGGAGTGGCTGGCTCCGCACGGCTTCCGGCTCGCCTCTCCGCGCGACCCGGCCCGGCGCGGTTCACATATCGCACTGGCGCACCCCGAGGCGTCCCGTATCTCCCGTGGCCTCCGCTCGGAGAACAAGGTGATCTGCGACTTCCGTCCCCCGGATCGGCTGCGGATCGGGTTCGCCCCGCTCTACACCCGCTTCGTCGACGTCTGGGACGGTCTCGACCGGCTGCGCGCCCTCGTCGAGAGCCGCGGCTATGAGCAACTGCCCGTCGACATGTCCCGTGTGACCTGAGAGGGATGATCGGTGACCGCCAAGAGCCCACTGACGAAGGACGACCTGGTCGGCATCCTGTTCGGCGCGGGCGCGTTCCAGATGCTGCACGCCGGCTGTGAGCTGGGGCTGTTCAGGCTGTTGCGGCGACGCCCCGCGCTGTCCCCGTCGCAGGTGGCAAAGGAACTGGGCCTGCACGCGCGGCCGGTTCAGATCCTGCTGCTCGGCACGACCGCGCTCGGCCTGACCGCCCGGACGGACGGCCGGTACCGCAACGGCGAGCTGGTCGAAGAGCTGTTCCAGGAGGGCACCTGGGACATCATCGAGGACCTTGCCGAGTTCCAGCAGAAGGTCACCGGCCCCGCCGCCCTCGATTTCGTGGCGTCGCTGCGACAGAACACCAATGTCGGGCTGCGCCACATCCCCGGCGACGGCGACGATCTGTACCGGCGGCTGACCGGCCACCCCCAGCTGTCACAGCTCTTCTACCGCTGTATGAAGTCCTGGTCGACGCTGTCGAATCCGATCCTGGTGGAGAACGCCGATCTCTCCGGGGTCGGAAACGTCCTCGACGTCGGCGGCGGTGACGGTGTGAACTCGATCGCGCTGGCCATGGCCAACCCCGGTGTCGCGTTCACCGTCTTCGATCTGCCCGGGACGGCGGCCATCGCACAGCACAAGATCCGGCTCCAGGGTCTGAGTGACCGCGTCGGCGTCGTCGAGGGCGATATGTTCGCCGATCCCTTCCCGACGGGACACGACTGTCTGCTCTTCGCCAACCAGCTCGTCATCTGGTCGCCCGAGGAGAACCGCTCGCTGCTGCGCAAGGCCTATGAGGCGCTGCCGGACGGCGGGCGGGTGCTGATTTTCAGCGCGATGTCCGATGACACCGGGGACGGCCCGCTGTACGCCGCGCTCGACAACGTCTACTTCGCCACGCTGCCGACGGGGAACAGCATGATCTACCACTGGGCGCAGTACGAAGAGTGGCTGGCCGAAGCCGGGTTCTGCGAGGTGGTGCGGCTGCCCGGGAAGACCTGGACTCCGCACGGCCTGATCGCGGCGAGGAAACGTATGCCCAGCGCACCCGGAGGGGTGAAATGATCGACGTTGGCCTGGCTTTCTTCCCCGATGTCGACGAACGCGACCGGGGGGCTGCCGAGTATTATGCGCGCTGCCTCGGCTTCGTCGAACTCGGCGACCGGCTCGGTTTTCAGCATGTGCGGATCGTCGAGCACTATTTCCGCAGATATGGCGGATACTCCCCGAATCCGATCGTCTTTCTCTCGGCCGCCGCCCAGCGCAGCCGTCGGCTGAAACTGATCACCGGTGCGGTGCTGCCCGCCTTCAATCATCCGCTCAAGCTGGCCGGCGAGATCGGAATGCTGGACGCCATCTCGGGGGGCCGCGCCGAAATAGGGTTCGCGCGGGCTTTTCTCCCCCATGAGTTCCAGCGTTTCGGCGTGGACATGGACGAAAGCCGGGGCCGCTTCGACGAAGGCATACGGGTCGTCCGGGAGCTGCTGGCCGAGGAGGAGGTCGCCCACCACGGCAGGTTCCACCACTTCCCGCCGACCACATCGCTCCCCCGGCCCACACAACGGCCCCATCCGCCGCTGTGGATCGCGGCGCTGTCCTCGAAGGAGAGCTTCCGGCTCGCCGGTGAGCTCGGGTACGGCATCATGGCGCAGCCGGTGGTTCCCCATTCGCTGCGCGAAAACCTGGATGTCTACCGGAACGCGTGGAAGGAGGCCGGGCACCCCGGCGACGGTCGCGTCATGCTCGCGTTCCATATGCTGTGCACGGCCGACGGCGAAACGGCGCGCTCCCTCGCTCGCGAACCGATCAATCGCTATCTGCGGATGCTGGCGGAGGCCGCGAGCGAATGGACCACCGGAGTCCGGAGCACCGATTATCCAGGCTACGAGAAGATGATCGAAAAGCTGCGTCAGGACGACTTCGACCGGCTCCATGAGCGCGGCTCCGCGCTCGTCGGCTCACCCGACGAGATCACCACGATGCTGCTCGACTATCACGCGGCGTGCGGGGGTTTCGAGACAGCCAGTATCCAGTTCTATTTCTCGGATATCGATCCCGAACTCGCACGCGGCTCGCTCGAATTGTTCGCCGAACATGTCATGCCAAGGCTCCAGCAGGCTTAGCCTGCGCCCTCCCGGATGGTGGTCGTGTCAGGGCTCCGAAGGAATTTCATCACCGATTACGACAGTCTCGCCGATCGATGGTGGGACCCACGAGGGCCGCTTGCCCCGCTCGGCTGGATCGCCCGTGCCCGGGCCGATTTCGTCCCCGTACCGCGGAACGAACAGGCCATGCTCCTCGATGTCGCCTGTGGGGGTGGTCTGTTCGGCCCGCATCTGGTCGGCAAGGGATACCGCGTGATCGGCGTGGACCTGTCGGCCGCTTCGCTCTGCGAGGCCCGCCACCATGGCTTCCATGCGGTCGCCCAGGCGGACATCGTCGCGCTCCCCTTCGCGGACGAGTCGTTCGACGTGGTCACGGCGGGGCAGTGCCTCGAACACGTACCGGACCCCTTCGCGGTGGTGGGTGAGCTGTGCCGGGTGCTGCGCCCCGGGGGCACCTTGATCGTCGACACCATCGCCGACACCAGGGCGGCCCGGCTGGTGTCCATCACGATCGCCGAGAACCTGCCCGTACCCGGCCGGCCGCCGCGTGGCACCCACGACCACCGCCTCTTCGTCAACCGGGCGCGGCTGATCCGCGTCGCGCGAGCGCATGGCGTGGAGCTCCAACTGCTCGGTGTGCGGCCGCACTTCGGGGACGGGATCCGCTTCCTGGCGCGGCGGCTCGAGGAGGTCCGTATGGTCCGCACCAAATCCACCGCCGTTCTCTTTCTCGGTGTGGGGACGAAATGGTGACCGATCAGCGGCGCCCGGCCCGGAGCGCCGCACGGAACTGGCTGATCGGCGCGCGGCTGAAGACCCTGCCCGCGACCTTCGCGCCGATCGCGGTGGGAACGGCGGTCGCCCATTCACTCGGCCAGGTCAGCTGGTGGCGGGCCGCCCTGACGGTGGTGTTCGCGCTCTGTTTTGTCATCGGCACCAACTTCTTCAACGACTACAGCGACGGCGTCCGGGGAGCCGACACCCACCGGGTGGGACCCCTTCGGCTGGTCGGATCCGGGCAGGCGGCGCCGCGGCAGGTGCTGCGCAGCGGCATGGTGTTGTACGCCCTGGCGGCCCTGACCGGGGTGCTCATGGCCGTGACGATCTCGTGGTGGCTGCTGGCGCTGACGGCGTGCTGCGCGCTGGGCGGCTGGTTCTACACCGGCGGCTCCCGGCCCTACGGCTACCGGGGGCTCGGCGAGGTGAGCGTCTTCCTGTTCCACGGGGTCATCGCCGTTTGCGCCACGTCCTATATCCAGCTCGGCCGGGTGCCCCTGCTCGCGCTCGGCGCCGCGGTCCCCATCGGCCTGCTCGTATGCGCGCTGCTGGTGACGAACAACCTCAGGGACATTCCGACCGATGCCGCGGCGGGGAAGATCACCCTGGCGGTGCGGCTGGGTGACCGGCGGACCCGCATGCTCTACGTGTTCTGCGTCGGTGCCGCATTCGCGTCGGGGCCGGCGCTGGCCGTGGCACGGCCGTGGGCGCTGCTGGTGTTCGCCGCCGCTCCGTTCGCCGTGTTTCCCCTGCGCCGGGTGGTGACCGGGGCGCGCGGAGCCGATCTGGTCGCGGCGCTGGAGCACACCTGTCTGCTGCTGCTCGTCTTCGGGGCCCTGCTGGCGATCGGCCTCGCCCGATGACCGCCCGGAGGGGAACACCGGTGGCACCGGAGCACGAAGTGGTGGTGATCGGCGCCGGGTTCGCCGGTATCGGCGCGGCGATTGGACTGCGCCGGGCCGGTATCGACGACTTCGTGCTGGTGGACGAGCAGGACGGTGTCGGTGGCACCTGGCATGCCAACAGATATCCCGGCGTGGCCGTGGACATCACCGCGTTCTCCTACTCCTTCGCCTTCGAGCCGGTCCCGTCGTGGTCTCGGGTCTTTCCTCCCGGAGCGGAGCTGAAGGCGTATGCGGATCACTGCGTCCACAAGTACGGGCTCCGGCCCCATCTGCGGTTGAAGGCGAAGGTCGTGCGGGCCGAGTACCACGCGTCGGAACACCTGTGGCAGCTCTCCCTGGAGGACGGCACCTCGACGACGGCGCGGTTCATCATCTGTGCCACCGGGTGGCTCACCCGGCCGAAGGCGCCCGATATCGAGGGGCTGGACCGGTTCAAGGGCGATGTCGTGCACACCGCGGCATGGGATCCGTCCCTGGATCTGACCGGCCGGCGCGTGGGAGTGATCGGCACCGGGGCGTCGGCGGTGCAGGTGATTCCGGAGATCGCCCCTCGGGTGGCGCGGCTCCATGTCTACCAGCGCACCCCGATATGGCTGTTTCCGAAACCGGACTTCGCGCTGCCCGCGGCCGTCCGCCGGCTGTTCAGGACCGCTCCGTGGACGCAGCGGACGGTACGGCTGCTCACGGATGCCGTGACCGAGCTCAGCTTTGTGATCGCCATGGTTCACCACCGCCGGTTTCCCTTTCTGGTGCGGGCCGGGGAGGCGATGTCCCGGCTTTATCTGCGCAGCCAGGTCAAAGGCGACCGTGCGTTACGGAAAAAACTCACGCCCGCGTACGCGCTGGGCTGCAAACGGCCGTCGTTCGCCAAGAGTTATTGGCGCACCTTCACCCACGACAATGTCGAGCTCATCACCGAAGGGATCGAGCGGATCACCGAGACCGGCATCCGCACGGTGGACGGCGGGGAGCGAGCACTCGATGTGCTGGTGCTGGCCACCGGATTCCATGTCCTGGAGAATCTGCCGCCCTTCCCGATGCACGGCACCGACGGCCATGAGATCCGGGAATTCTGGCGGACCGAACGGTTTCAGGCCTACGAGGGAAGTTCGGTCAAGGGCTTCCCGAATCTGTGGTTCATCGTCGGGCCCTACTCCTTCACCGGTGGGTCCTGGTTCGGCGCGATCGACTACCAGGTCACGCATGCGCTGCGGGTGATCAAGGAGGCCCGGCGACGGCGCGCCACGGAGGCGGCGATCCGGCCGGAAAAACACGACAGGTCGTTCCAGGAAACGCTGCGCCGGCAGCGGAACACCATCTTCGCCAGCGACAGATGCAGGGGGTCGAACAGTTACTACTTCGACGAGCGCGGCGACGCACCGGCCGTCCGGCCGGCCACGACGTACGAGGCCGCGCGGCGCGCCAGACGCTTCGACCTCGACGACTACCGCTACGACGTGGTCGGCTGACGTGCGCGGCAGGGATCGCGCGCTGTGCCTGTTCTACGGGTTGTTCACCGTCGGTGGCTTCCTCGTCATGGCTTCGATGGCCGTCGCCTACGTGCTGAATCACCGTGAGAACGGTCCATCCGGCGTCGTCCGGGATTTTCTGCGCGATGCGGTGACCAATGCGGCGTCCCGGTTCATCTACGCGGATCTGACGCTCGTATGGATCGCACTCGCGGGGTTCATGGTCGTCGAAGCACGGCGGCTCGGAATCCGGTACGTGTGGTCGTACATCATCGGCGCCCCGGTGCTGGCGCTGTGCGTGAGCTTCCCGCTCTTCATGTTCATCCGCCAGTTGAAGATCGCGTCCGCGGCGAAGGGCGCCCCAAGCCCAAGCCCATCCGTACGGCTGTCCGCGGGATTACAAGAGAAAGGCAGCGATGACCACTGACGCCATCGAATTCACCGAAAGCGTCGAGCGCTCCCTGGCCCTGGCCGTCGGCGCACTCCGGCGACGCCAGGACCCCGCCGGCTACTGGAAGGGAGATTTCGAGACCAGTCTGATCGGCGAGGCCGCCGAGGTCATACTGCATCGTTTTCTGCGGTTGACGGATGACGCCGTGACCACCGCCGCCGCGAAGACGATTCTCGCCGAGCAATCGGCCACGGGCGGCTGGGCGGCCTATCACAAGGGGCCGGACGAACTCCTGCTGTCCGTCTTCTGCTATGTCGCGCTGCGGCTCGCCGGTCATGACCCCGACGAACCGGCGATGCGCGCGGCGGCCGAGTCGATCCGTACCAATGGCGGCGTCGAGGCGGTCGACAATCCGACCATGCTCGCATGGCTGGCCCTGATCGGTCTGTGGCCGTGGCGCGACATCCCGCTCATCCCGCCGGAGCTCGTCCTGCTGCCCAGCAGATTTCCCGGGAACATCTACCAGATCGGCGCCGCCGCCCGCGGCATCGTCGTCGCCAACAGCCTGTTCATGGCGCACCGCCCGGTCACTCCGGCCGGATTCGACATCAAAGAACTGTTCGCCCGCCCCGTGGCCACCGCCCGGCAGCTGCCGAGGCCCCGGGCGGTACGGATCGCGACCACGCTCAGCCATTGGTACGCCCGCCATCCGATCGGCTTCCTGCGCCGCCGGGCGATCCGCAAGGCCGCCAAGTGGCTCGTCCGCACCCAGGAGCGGGACGGCAGCTGGGGCGGCAACTGGCCGCAGACCGCGAATGTCGTGGTGGGCCTGGACGCCGTCGGCTACCAGCAGGACCACCCGGTCGTCGAGTCGGCGATGGCGGCGCTCGACCGGTACGTGGTCACCAGGAACGGGCAGCACCGGCTGGAGATGTGGACCTCGGTGGTCATGGACACCGCCCTCGCCATGTCCGCGGCCGCCATGACGGGCGACCCCGGCGCGAGGTCCGCCGCCGAGCGGGCGGTGCGCTGGCTGCTCACCAACCAGGTCACCGAACTCGGCGACTGGGCCGTGCTGACCAAGGACCCGGTCCCCGGCGGATGGCCGTACGAGTTCGCCAACGACGCCAACCCCGACGCCGACGACACCTCATTCGCGGTGGCCGCGCTGCGCCGGCTCCATCCGCCCGGCACCCACGCGGCCGTCGACGACGCGTGTGCGCGCGCCTGCCGGTGGATGCTGTCCCAGCAGGGCAAGGACGGTGGCTGGGCGGCCTTCGAGCCGATGCGCTGGCAGCTGCCGGGACGCGACACACTGGCCCGGATCGGATTCCTCGAAGCGCCGTCCGCCGATATCACCGGGCATGTGCTGGAGGCGCTGGGCGCCGAGGGCCAAGGGCACACTCCCGCCGCCCGCCGCGGTGTCGAATGGCTGCGCCGCAACCAGCGTCCGGACGGGTCGTGGCCCGGCTGGTGGGCCTGCTACCACCTGCACGGTACGAGCGCCGCCGTCACCGGACTCACCGCGTGCGGGGTCCCGGGCACGGACCCGACCGTGACCCGGGCGTGCGCCTGGATCGTCGCGCACCAGCAGGACGACGGCGGATGGGGCGAGGACATCCGCGCGCTGCACGATCCGGCGTGGATCGGGACCGGCGACAGCACCCCCTCACAGACGTCCTGGGCGCTGCTGGCGCTGATCGCCGCCGGACGTGCCGACAGCGAGCCGGTACGCGCCGGCCTCGACTTCCTGATCCGCACCCAGCAGACCGACGGTGACTGGGATGAACCCTGGCACACCTGGGTCGTCCACCACGACGGCCTGTACTGGCGGGACAGCCTGCTGCGCCTTGTCTATCCCGTCATGGCCATGTCGGCCTACCGGGACCGTATGGGCGGATCGGCCCGTACCAGCGGCTCGGTGCGCACCGACGGATCGGCACGCGCCGACGGAACGGAGTGGCGATGACCGGTGTGACCGTGATCGGAGGTGGCCTCGCCGGGATGACGGCGGCGTGGACCATCCGCAAGCTCGGAGTGCCGGTGCGGCTGCTGGAAGCCGCACCGGAACTCGGCGGAATGGCCGGGTCACGAGTGATCGGCAACCGGGTCGAGGACCACGGGGTGCATATCTTCCCCGCCTGGTACGGCAATGCGCTCCGCCTCGTCGAAGAGCTGAGCATCGTCGACAACCTGCGCGAGTGCGACAACTTCTACCAGTTGATGCCGGGTGAGTTCCCCACCTTCCGCACCTTCCGCTCGCTCTTCACCCTGGGGGACTTCGTCAAGGACATCCGCTCGGGGGTCACACCGGCCGCCGACCGGCTGCTGTTCTACTACGGGCTGATCGATCTGCTCGCCCAGCGATACGAAGGCCGCGACGAATCCCTCCACGGCTTTCTCCACAGCCGCTGGTATCTGACCGACACGGCCATCGCCGACATCGAGCACCTGTTCGTCGCGTCCAGCGCCGCGGAGAGCCAAGCGGCGTCGGCGGCGAGCTTCCGCGGCAGCATCGCCGCGTTCTCCCGGCAGCCCGGTCGCGTACGGATGCCGAAGGGCGATCTGGACACCTGGTTCATCGGCCCCTTCCGTCGGCGCCTGGAAGCCGATGGTGTCGAGGTCCGCACCGGTGTGGAACTGCTCGAGGTCTCCGTGGACGGAGACCGTCTGGGCACCATCACCTTGTGTGATGGGGACACGGTGATCGAGGAGGTCAACGGCCACGTCGTGCTGGCAGTCCCGCATGGGCGTCTGTCCGGGCTCGGCCGCGCCGTCACCCGTGCGCTGCGACCGCCCCATGGGGTCGATGAGCTGTGCTCCCGTCCGCTCGGGGCGCTGCACGTATATCTGCGGCGGCGGTTGCCGGGACTGCCGGACGAGCACATACGTCTGGTCGGCTCGCGTCACGCCATCACCCTCATCGACGTCGGTCAGGTCTGGGAAGGACACCGCACCACCCTCCTCAACTGCGTGGTCGGCCGTGTCGCGCGGCTCGCGGAGCTGTCCGAAGCCGAGGCGGTCAAGGTCCTGGTGGAGGAGCTGATGGGCTATCTGCCGGTGCTCACCTGGGACGACATCGAACACGTCTGCTATCAGCCGCACTTCGCGGAGCCGTTCTTCGCCCCGGGGCCCGGTTCCGATCAGTACCGGCCGGTGAGCTCGACCGCACTGGCCAATCTGCATATCGCCGGGGACTTCTGCGCCGCCCCGGCGGGTGTGGCCGGTATGGAAGGCGCGGTCCGATCGGGGCTGGCCGCCGCCGAATCGGTCCGTCGGGCGCTGCGCCCCGACGCCCCGCGGGTGCGGATCGACGACATCGGCACGGTCAGCCCCTCGGCCGCCCGCGGCCTCCGGGTGGCGCTCGCCCCGGTCGCCGCGGCCGTCCGGTTGCTGGCCAAGCGCCCACGCGGACGCGGGGCGGCGGCCACCGCCGGACACGACCTCGACGGGCAACCGTAAGCCTCAGCAATGGGAAACCAAGAGGAGATGGTGACATGGACAGCGGTTCCGCGGTGGTTCAGGCGCCCGGTGCGATACCTGTCGTGGGACACCTGACCGCGTTCCTGCGGGCACCACTGCCGTTTCTGCGCGGCCTGCCCGCACACGGTCCGCTGGTGACGATCCGGCTCGGCAGGCAGCGTGTCATCGTGGTGTGCGATCCCGAGCTGACCCGTACGGTGCTGGTGCAGGACCGGGTCTTCGACAAGGGCGGGCCCCTCTACGAGAGGCTGCGCGAGGCGGGCGGACAGGGCCTCGCCAGTTGCCCGAGCGGAGAACACCGCCGACAGCGCCGACTGATCCAGCCGGCCTTCCACCACAGCCGCTTCCCGGGGTACGCCCACGTCATGGCCGAGCGGATGGACACCCTCCTCGGCGGCTGGCACGACGGCCAGACCCTCGACCTCACCACGGAGACCCGGAGGATCGCCGCCGACGTGGTCATCTCCGCCATCTTCGGCACCGGCCTGGACGCGGCCGTCCACACCCGCCTGGCCACCGACTTCCACACCCTGCTGGCCGGCTTCACCCGGCACACCCTCACCCCGAAACCGCTGCGCAAGGTGCCCACACCGGGCAACCTCCGCTACGAGCGCGCCACCCGCCGGGTGCGCCGGACCATGGCCGATCTCACCACCACATACCGCGCCCACGGCGATACCGGCGAAACGAACCTGCTGTCCCTGCTCATCTCGGCCCGCGACCCGGAAAGCGACTCGCCCGCCCTGACGGACGACGAACTTGTGGACCAGGCCGTGACCATGTACTCGGCGGGGACGGAGACGACGGCGAGCGCGGTGTGCTGGGCCCTGTTCCTGGCCGCCCTGCACCCCGAGGTCCACGACCGGCTGATCACCGAGATCGACACGGTGCTGGACGGACGGACAGCCGACTGGAGCGACCTTCCCCGTCTGATCTACACCCGGCAGGTGTTCACCGAAGCCATCCGCATGTACCCGCCCGGCTGGTTCCTCACCCGGCGGACGGAATCGGACACCCGCTTGGGCTCGTACGACCTTCCGAAGGGCACGACGATCGCCTACAGCCCCTATCTCATCAGCCACCTGCCCGGCCTCTACCCGGACCCGGAAACCTTCGATCCCGACCGCTGGAAGCCGGCCGAGCGGGGGCCGGAGGTCCCGGTCACCGTGTTCGGTGGCGGCGCCCGCAAATGCATCGGCGACCAGTTCGCCCTCGTCGAAGGAGTCCTGCTGCTCGCCTCCCTCGTCAGCCACTGGCACATCGATTTCCACCCCGACAGCCTCTCCCTCCCCCGGCTGCCCCAGCTCACCCTCAACCCCGGAAAGATGAAGGCCACCGTCACGGCACGTCGAGGCGGCGAAGACCGGCAGCGGCACACATCACAGTCACGGGTTCCCTGACGCAGGAGAAGGTGGCGGCGGCTCGTCCGCGGGGTCCTCCTGGGCGGAGGGTGGCGGCGGCTCCGCTGCCGCCAGGGCCGCCGGCATCGTGCCGGGCTTGCTGTTGACGTACGTGGTGAGCCGGTGGACCTGCCGTTCCAGGGCCCTGATCCGGTCCACGATGTCCTCGGGCAGGTTCGCCATCAGTCTGTCTCCTCCAGATACAGATCGGCGGTCTCCGGGCGCCCCCGCTCGGGGGCGGTGACCTTGATGCCGACCACGCGATAGCGGGCGTCCAGGCCCTCGGAGAACCACACGTCCTTGATGCGCAGCCGCACGGTCGTGCCGAGCAGCGCGGGCGTGGTGTCGGAGCCGAGACGGATCCGGACCGAGGGGATGACCACCGGGCCGCGCAGGGCGGCGAGTTCGGAGCGGGCGAACGCGTCGAGCGTCGCCCTGTCGGTGACGTTGCTGTGGTCGGAGGTGGTGTCCAGCCGGGGGAACCCGGCCGCGATCAGGTCCTGCGCCACCTGTTCCCCGGACAGGACCGGACCGCTCGCCCCGCCCCCCGGGGTACCGCCCCTGGCCCGCGTGGTCGTCCCGCCGCGCGTGGCGTCGCGGGGGAAGGCGTACGACAGCACATCACCCGGCAGATCCAGCATCACGGGCTGGCTGCCCGCCTGGATCTTCGGCGAGCCGAGCTGGAGCAGCTTCACCCGGCGCCCCGTCACCGGATCCCGGTACACCGCGATCCGGTACTCGAAGCCGGGCTCCATCGCCGCCAGTTGCCCGATCGCCTCTTCCACCAGGGTCTCGTCCCCGTCGCGGTAGGCCACCGTACGGGAGGTGGTCGGGGCCGTCGTCTCGTACTCCACCCCGATCCGGCCGCCCTCGGCCCCCTGCATGTACTCCCACAGCCCACGGACGATCTCCAGATGGTCGACCGCGGAGAAGTTCAGGTTCGCGCGGATGTAGCGGCGGCCCGCGTACGAGTCGAAAGTGGCCGCCTGCAGCCCGACCGTCGTGCTGCCCCGGTCGTCCGTGGCCGGGGTCAGGGTCCATACGATGCCGCCCCAGCACACCTCGTCCCCACGCTCCAGATAGACGGCGGTGCGCCCCTCCACCAACTCCCGGACACGCCGGGCCATCCGGGCGTCGGGCACCGGCAGGGTCGCGCTGAGCGATCCGGGTTTGCCGAGGTAGTCGTCGTACTCCACGCCTTGCAGGGGCAGCACATCGATGGCCTGGTCGGTGCGCAGATCGGTGAACACGGCGCGGTAGCGGGCGTCCACGGCACTCATGCCACGGGGTCGACGCGGATGAAACGGCTGTCGAAGTGCACACGCGTCCCGGCGACGGAGGACCGGTAGGCGGCGGTCGCGGTGTAGACGGCGCCGGGGGTGAGGTTGCCCACCGGGAAGCAGGTGGAGATGGATGCCTTGCCCGCGCCGACGAGGATCGCCGCGCGGTCGTCGGAGGGAGCGAGCACTTCGGTGCCGCTCTGCAGCCTGATCCTGAAGGAGATGTACGCGGTGGCGTCCCCATCGGCGCCCGTGAAGGCACCGAAGGTGAGGGACACCCACCGCGAGGCCGGCGCGGTGAAGGTGGCGACGAGGGGGGCGGTGGTGTCGATGGGAAGGACTTCGACATACGAGGTGGAGGTGGTGCCGCCCCAGTCCGCGGTGTGCATCAGCACCGCGTTCGGAATGAACTTCGTCCACTGGACGCCGTCCCAGCGCTCCAGCCGGCCGCCCACGTCACGGTACTGCCCGACGTACGCCCCGTTGTGCGGCGCCCCGCCCGCCGCGGGGACGATACCGCCCAGTGCCGCGGTGTAGCGGCGGCGGTCGGTGATGGCGGAGGCCCAGGTGATGCCCTTGGCGGCGGACGCCCCGGCGGGAACGGCGATCTCGTAGAGGAGTTCGGTGTTCTTGGGCACGGCAGGGGCGGTGGGGGAACCGGCCGGGGTGCCCTGCAGGAGCTCCAGGGTGGCCTCGTACCTGCCGAGGCCGTCGTAGTCGTTGTCGTAGACCCGTACGACCAGCGCGTCCACGCGCGGCAGGCTGGCGTGCCCGTCAGTGATGGTCAGCAGGGTGTCGGAGTCGACGGTGACCGGGTAGCCACCCTGCGAGCCGGTGGACGTGCCCGCGATCCACACCTGCCCGGGAGAGAGTTTGGCCTGCATGCCGGCGGCGGCGGTGCCGGCGAGCTGCAGCCCGCCGAACACGCACCCGGCGCGGGTCAGCAGCGGCCCGGCGGACGCCATGCCGAGGCCGACGGCGAGCCGGGTGTCCTCGCGGGTCTGGCCGGTGGGCAGATGCCAGGCGGAACGAACGGTCATAGAACGGCTCCCATGCTGATCACAGGGCTTCTGTCTTTCTCGTGTGGGTGTGCGGCGTGTGATGTGCGCGTGAAGTGGCCGGGCGTGGTGCCACGGTTCACCACTCCGCGCGCCGCCAGGCGATCGTGGCGGTGGCGCCCGCCCCTCCCGACGCGGCCCGGAACGACAGCTGCGAGGTGCCGGGCGGCAAGGTGAACGACTCCTCCGGAGCGCTTCCCGGGACGGCGGTGTGGCGGCGCGACGCGGTGCCGTTGAACATCACGGTCCCCTCGGCGGTGTCCACGACGAGTTCGTCGTCCGGGGCCAGGGCGATCGCGTACTCCAGCCAGTCGCCGCCGGCCCGGTTGGCCAGGCGCGGCCGGGTGCACGGCCCGGTGAAGGTGATCACCGGATGGGCGGGGGCGCTGCCGTCGTTCTCCACGGTGAGGTCGCCCGTGGCACCGGGCGCACCCCAGACAAGCGGCCATACGAGCGGCCAGGTCAGGCCCGGTTCCCGCTGCGGGAGGCCGACGGTGTCGCGCCGCCCCACCGCCTCGTAGCGGCGCGGATCGCTGGCCTTCCACTGGAGCGTCATCTTCGCCAGGCGGCTCGCCGCGAACTGCCGGTCGGTGGGGACGACGCGCTGGGTGACCCGGGCCCGCACCGCCAGCGTCTCGCCGTGCAACCGCACCGCCAGCCATTCCTCCTCGTCGCGCACGGCGGTGGCCGCGCGCAGCGCGCGCAGGGCCTCCCGTACACCCTCGGGCCCGGAGTCCGGGTCCGGCGCGAACCACACCTGCGCGGTGACCGTACGGGCCTGCGCCCACTGCGAACCCGGCCAGCCGCCGTGGCCGACCGGGCGGTCGGCGTCGGAGGTGTCCAGGGCGGGCAACTCCTCCCAGCCGGTCAGTCCCTCTGCGGCGATCCAGTAGTCGGTGCCGGGGCCCATCAGCAGCCCGGCCCACTGCACCTGCCCATCGGCCGTGATCAGCGGTCCCGGCTCGGCGGCGGCGGTGGTGGTCTCGCTCGCCATGTCACCCCCTCGCCTTCATCAGGAACATCAGATCCTCGGCGGTCTGCCGGGCACTGGCGCCCGGGGCCTCGTGGTAGTGCTCGATGACGAACCCGCCACCCGGTTTGCCCGCGATGGCGAGCCCGGGCGCGGGCCCGGTGCGGGCCAGCAGGGCGTTCAGCCGGTTCAGCGGCAGTACGGCTTCGGCCTGCCCGGCCTCGGCGAGCAGCGCGAGGGTGCCTCCGGGGCGGGGCAGCACGATGCCGCCCTGGGCGAGTGTGGGGATGGTGGGCAGGTTCACCCCGAACGACTTGCCGCCGATCCCCGGCACCCAGGAGGGGACCGACACCTTGACCCGGTTCAGCGCCCCGATCGCCCGGTTGACCAGCCCGATCACCCCGTTCAGCGGCCCCCGCACGGCGCCGAGCACGGCACTGAACGCGCCCCGTACGACCCCGGCCAGCCCGCTGAACGCGTGCTGGATGCCGTTCCTGGTGGCCCGGAACGCGGCCGGGATCTTCTCCGAGAAGAAGGACAGCAGCGGGCGGATCACGGCCATGATGGCGTGGATCACCGTGGTGATGATGGTCTTGTAGATGTTGAAGTAGGTCTTCACCACGGTCCAGATGACCTTCAGCACGACCGTGAACGCCACCTTGATGGCATCCCAGGTCGCCTGCACCACCTGTTTCGCCACCCGCATCGTGCTGCCGATGACCTGGCCGACGATCCTGAAGGCAGCCTGGACGATGCGCTGGACCGTCTTGGACTGCATGGCCATGTCGACAAGCTTCATGATCAGCGGCATCAGCAGCGCCATGACAGCCCCGAAGACATTCGACTTCATGGCGGTGTTCAGGCCCTTCTGGGCCGTGGTCACCCCCTGGAGCCCCGTCTTCATCCGCCCCATCAGCCCCCCGCCGGTCGCCGCGCCGCGGCCCGCGGTGGTCATGGAACGGCCGCTCTTGGCGACACTGCGCTCGGCGGCGTTGGCTTCTCGCTGCAGGGTGCGCATGGAGTTGGCCGACTTGTCGACGTCGTCCTTGATACGGCCCACGGCGCCGCCGGCCTGGGTCGCGGTCCGGGCGAACTTGGAGACGGTGGTATCGGTCTGGCCGGTGCCGTTCTTCAGCCTCAGCAGCGCGGACGAGGACCTGTTGAGTGCAGCGAGCAGTGACATGGCGGATGCCTCCCTCCGTCCCCTCAGCCCAAGGCCTGGGCCAGGCTGTCGATGCGGGCCTCAAGGTGGTTGATGCGCTCGGCGGCTTCGCTGAAGGACCTGGTGTTGCCGATGTGCGCCTGTTGTTGTGGGGCGCTGCGGCTGACCTGGGTACGCAGGGCGTCCAGGCGGCTGTTCGCCCGGTGGGCCTGGTTGACGGCCTGGTTGATACGTTCGGTCAGAGCCTGGTGCACATGGCTGTGGAGCTGCTTCAGGGGTGACTCGACATCCTGTTTCACAAAGTCGTGCAGGTGATCGACACGCTCCTTGAGCTCGGCGATGGACGACTTGATGCCGTCGATCGTCTGCTGTGCTTCCCGCTCGGCGCGTCTCTCCTGGAAGAGTTCCAGGAGGTTGATGTCCTTTCCCGCGACCTTGAAGGAATAGGTGGCCAGGTTGGCCTCGCCCTTGAACGCCGTGGCCTCGAGTTTGAGAGCGTTGGCCTCGGAGTTGATGAGCGTCATCGCCTCCTGGTGCAACTTCTTCTGGAACCCCGCCCAGTAGCGGTCGAGCCAACTCGCCACGACCGCCACGGCGACCTTCGTCGCCTCTTCACCGATGCTCACGCACCCTCCCAGGGGGCTCGAACGGACCGTTTCAACCGAAGAACCGCGCCAGCTCCGCCGCGGTCGGCGCACGGTCAGTGGCGGCCGGCCCCGGCGCGTCGGATGCTCCCGCGGCCCCCGCGCCCGGCCGGGGCACCGGCACCGGCGCCTCCGGCGGGTCCGCGTACTCGTCGCGGTTGACCGACGCGTACATCCAGTTGGCGATCGCGAGGTGGTCGACCACCGCCGCCAGCAGATGGTCCGTCAGCCGCCACTCCGCGGCCTCGCCCTCCCGGGCCCGTACGAACGCCGAGTCCGGCGGCAGATGGCGGACCAGGACCGACAGCCGCCGCGAGGACAGCGTCTCCCGGTGCCAGTCGAGCAGATCGACGCCGTAGTACCGCAGCAGATCAGCCTCCAGCGCCTCGGCGTGCTCCTCCACGAGCGCGCCGAGGCTCAGCCTTCCCCCACGCCGAGCCCGGTGTCCTGGCCGTACGCCTCGAGGATCGCGGCGATGTCCTGCACGCTCACCTCGTGTTCGCACAGCCGCTGGTAGCTCTCCTCCCCCATGAGCAGGGCGAGCAGCCCGTCCAGGTCGTTGTCCTTGAGCTCGGCGAGGGCGTGCGCCGAGCGGCGGGGGATCTCGGTGGGCAGGGAGAACGTCTCCCCGTCGACCTCGAAGTCCCAGGTCTGGCCGAGGGCTTCGAGACGCTGGGCGCGTGCGGCGTTGACATTGAACGGGGGCATCGACGGCGACTCCTTCGCTGTGGAGGTGGTGGGGTCAGGACCAGGGTCAGGACCAGGATCAGGACCGGGGTCAGGACCCGGCGAAGGCCGGGTCGTTCATCAGCCAGGTGGCCAGTGGGGTGTCGTTGTCCACGGCCAGGGCGGTGAAGGTGACGCCGAGGCGGACTGCGGCCGTGCGGGTGAGCTGGAGCTCTTCTGTCTCGGTGACCTGGCCCCTGCGGATGATGAAGCGGTACTTGATGACATCGCCGTCCGCGAACTCGACGCCGAGCATCCGCTCGTCCTTCTTCGGCTCGGAGTCGAGTTCATAGCGGTACACCTTGGAGCCGGCCGCGGTCTCCGTCACCGCGTCGCCGCCGAAGAAGAACGGCAGGGTGTCCTCGTTGAGCTGGAGCAGCTGGAACTTCACGGTCAGGTCGCGGTCGGAGTAGACGAAGCGGGCCGGGCTGACCGACTGCCAGGTGTCCACCGGGTCGATCTTGTCCTTCTTGTTGAACTTGATGCCGTCGGTGCTGGTGTACCCGAGGTCCTTCCAGGCCGCCGCCCACGCCGTGGACACGTCGGCCGGGACGGTGGTGCCGAGCGGGGCGGTCAGGATGCGGCCGGTCCCCGCTACACGGATCTCGTTGGGGTTCATTCCGGGCATGCGTGGCTCCTTGTGAAACGAGATGAGGAAGAGCGGCAAGCGGGCGGCTACGCCGGGCGGATGGAGAGCCGGGCCGTGGACAGATAGCGGCTGGCCGCGGCGTGGAGGTGGTCGGGCAGCCAGCGGGGGCCGTCCACCTCGGTGATGTCGGTGACAAACGCGGTGCCGAACGTGGTGCCGCGTACGGTGAACAGCGCCGTACGGGCGGCCGTGGCCACGGTGTGGGCGGTGGGTTTGTCGGGGCCGTACACCTCGAGGTCGACCAGCGGCTGGTCCAGATGGATGTCCTCCACCCAGACGCCGCCCGCGCGGGACACCAGAACGGCCTTCTGGGTCCCGTCGAAGTCGGGCGGGGTCCGGTTGTCCACGAGGACCCCGGCCAGTTCGGGGCGGTTCTTCAGATGCTCGACGACGAGGCGTTCGACGTCAGGAAAGATCACCAAGGGCTCGGTCATGCGCGCACTCCTTGCTGTTGTCAGGGGCTGCGCACAGCGAAAAGCGGCGGGACCGTGGCCCGATTCCCGGACACAGCTCCGCCGCTGTCGCCAAGTGTGACGCAACTCGTGTCTATTCACAACCACTTATTGCCACTTGTCGCTATATGATCAAGGGGCCCGCAGGTCACATGCGTCGCCGGGTGGCACGTTCGGCCGCGAACACATCCTCCAGCCGGTAGAGGAACGCCTTGCCCTGGCGGCCCGCGGGCCGCAGCCGTTCCAGTTGCACCCACTTGCGGATGGTGGCGGGAGTGACGCCCACCTCCAGGGCGGCCAGATCGGCGGTCACCAGCGCGCCCTCGGGCGCCCGAGCGGTCCTCATCGGCCCACCGCCCCGGCGGTGGACCGGCAGTCCAGGGCGGCGGTGATCTCCTCCAGGGCCGTCCCGCCCCGCCCGACGAGCTCTCCCCACTCGGCCTCCGGCCAGGAGTGCCGATGTGTGCGGTCCTCATGGCAGCCGCAGTCCGGTTGCGGACACCGGCAGCCGGGGTTGATGCACAGCACCGCCCCGCGCAGCGGAAAGGCCCGCAGCGAGACCGACGCGCACAGCGGACATCTGTCGCGCAGCCGCACCACGGGCTCCGCGTCCCCGAGCGCGTCGGAGCAGCGTCGCGCCATTCCGCCGACCTCGTCCAGCAGATGCCGCATCAGCACCGGGTCGGTCTCGACCCGGTCCAGCAGCCCCGCGAGGCGGCCCAGCCTGACCTCGACCGATCCCTTGCCGGCGGGCGGCAGCCCCAGCCGGTCGTGGACGGCCTCCTCCAGCTCCACCACACCGTCGGTGATGTCCCGTACGGTGTCGCAGACCCGCATGCGCAACGGCGCCGAGGGCCCGTGCCGGTCGGCGCCCCCGCGCCGACGCCCGAGCCCGGGGCGGTGCGGGGAGGGAGCCAACTCCGCCCGCAACTCCGGGAATTGCCGCGCCAATACGGCCATCCAGTGGCTCGCTCTGATGCGGTCAGGGTGCGCAGGTACGTCATTGCTCAACAGAACCCCCCATGTCGTCTGCCCCCTCACCCACTAGGAGCCGCCGACGACGCGGAAGGGTTCCTACCGGAATGGTGTCCGTGGAGGGGGCCGGCTGCCGACCGCTGGTAGCGATCCGGCCCCCGGGTGAACATGGGAACGTAGGCAGCGCGGGCGCTGTTGGGCCCCTCCTGGTTGGTGACGCCCATGCATGGACACAAAGCTCCCGAGGAAACGGAGCGCGACGCCGTCCTGACGGTCGCCGAACGGCTGAAGGCCGTATACGCGGGCAGGTGTGCTCCGGAGGAGATCGATGCCGCCGTGGCCACGGCGTACGCCGCGTTGCGCGACCGGCCGGTGCGCGCGTTCATTCCGGTCCTCGTGGAGCGCAGGGTACGCCGCATGTTGAAAGGCCCCGCCAACTGAGCCGAGCGGCCACCGGGGCTCCGGCAGGACAGCGGGGCGGGGATGTGCACATACTGAGGGAACGAAGGGCACCGCCCGTCGGGGCGGTGCCGTGCCAGTGGCCACCAATGGCGGAGGCCATGTGATCGTGAGCCTGCTTTCCGGGACCGTCCGGAGTGCCGCGGGGGCGGTGGCGGCAACTCCCGTAGTGCTCTCGGCACTCGGGCGGATGCTGACGCCGCGGACGCGTCGTATGTGGCAGGTGCCCGGCGGGGTGCAGATCGAGCTCCGGTACGTGCGACGGCCCGGAGCAGCCGAGCTCGCGCGTGGGCTGGAGGCCCGGCTGGGTGAGGTGCGCGGAGTGGTCCGGGCGGAGGTGAACGGGACGCTCGGCTGCGTGTTCGTCGGCTGTGAACCGGACGGAAGCGACCTGGAATCCGTCGTCCGCCTGGTGGCGGAAGCCGAGGCGGAGGCCGAGGCCGCCGCCCGGGAGACGGCCCGCGGGGAGGGCGCGGGCAAGGCCGGCGCCGACAGGGTGCGGATCCCGCGCGCGGTCGGTTTCCCCGGCGGCCCCGAGGCGCAGGTCGGTGCCGCGGTCCAGGTCGCCGGGAGTCTGGTGGCCTTCGGCGTGGCGGTGGTGGGGCGGATCGCCAGGATCCCGGGCCTGCCACCGGCCGTACCGGCCCTGCTCGAGCTCACGGAGGCCACTCCACGGCTGCATGACGCCGCCGCCCGCAAGCTCGGCGCGGCGGCTGCCGATGTCGGCTGGGCGACGGCGAACCTGATCACCACGACGCTGACGTTCCGCCCACTGGGCCCGGTCGTCTCCGGTCTTCTGGCCGCCGTCCGGTACACGGAGACGAAGGCCAGGCGCCGGGCGTGGCAGGACTGGGCGCTGCGGCTGGGCGGGCGCGACGGGGCGTACCGCCACGATGCCGCTCCGGCCGATGAGCGGCCGATGCCGCTGCCGCAGGGGCCGGCCGGGCGGTATGCGCATGCGGCTGTCCCGGCGGCAGTGGCGGGTTATGGCGTCACGGGGGCCCTGACCCGCAGCCGTGACCGGGCGCTGGCCTCGATGATCGCGGGTATCCCCAGAGCTGCCTGGTCCGGGCTTGAGACCTTCGCCGCCACGGTGGGACAGTGCGCCTCCGATCGGGGAGCCCTCGTGCTGCGCCCGGAGGCGCTGCGTCGGCTCGACCGCATCGACACGGTCGTCCTCGACGCCCGGGTGCTGGCCACCGGTACGTGGACGGTCGGTACGGTGGCGCCCCTGGCGCCTGGCGGGACCACGGTCGCCGGTCCGGACCTCGATGAGATCCACGCCGTGATCCACGAGCTGATCGACGGCACCGACCCGGCACAGCCCCTGGAACACGGTGGCTGGGCACTACGGCCACTCACCGAGCGCCAGGACGCGGAAACGGAGCTGCCCGGGGAGGCGGCCGCCCTGGCCGAGGAGTGGGCCGAGCAGGGTGCGCGGGTGCTCCTGGTCGTCCGGGACGGCCGCCCCGTCGCGGTCGCGGGCCTGGTGCCGCAGTTGCAGCCGCTCGCCGAACACCTGGTGCGCGCGGCGCGC
This sequence comes from Streptomyces milbemycinicus, assembly GCF_002154605.1. Classification (GTDB taxonomy): domain Bacteria; phylum Actinomycetota; class Actinomycetes; order Streptomycetales; family Streptomycetaceae; genus Streptomyces; species Streptomyces milbemycinicus. The sequence goes on from NZ_MUNE01000030.1 coordinate 36,415, forward strand.
GAATGCGGCCGAGTGGTGCTCGCGGGCGGTCCGGTCGGCCTGCACCGCCGCTTCGGACTGGACGAGGCCGTGCCCACCGGCGGGACCCGTACGGCGGCTCTGGTCCGCTCCCTCCAGGGCGAGGGCCGCGGTGTGGCCGTGGTCGCCACCCGTAGCGGACGCGCCCTGGCCCAGGCCGATCTGGGCATCGGGGTGTCCGGTGGTCTGCGCCGGGTGGCGTGGGACGCGGATGTCGCCGCGCCGCCCGATGTGGCGTATCTGCTGCTGACCGCTGTTCCGGACGCCCGCAGGCTGAGTCGGCTGTGTGTCCGTATCGAAGCGGTCGGCGCGCTTGCCGGTGCGACGTTGGCTCTCGCACTTCCCCGGCGTGGCGCCTGGGCGCGGGCGCGCGTCGTGAGCGACGGTACGGCCATCGCCGGGATCGGGACAGGGGTATGGGCGGGATGGGCGCTGCGCGGCCATCCGGCCCCCGCCGCCGTCGAGCGGACGCCCTGGCATGCCATGACGGTACGTCAGGTCGTCGCCCGGCTCGGCACATCGTCCCGGGGGCTCGACGAGGCCGAGGCCGGGCGGCGCCGTCGGTTCGACGGGCACGAGCGGCCGACCGCCGCCGTCACCCTTGTCGGGAGAGTCGCGGAGGAACTGGCCAATCCGCTCACGCCCGTGCTCGCGATCGGCGGCGGCATCTCGGCGGCGCTCGGCTCCGTCCTGGACGCGGTGCTCATCGGTGTCGTGCTCGCCGTCGACGCGCTGGTGGGCGGAGCCCAGCGGCTGGGCGCCGACCGCGCGGCGGAGCGGCTTGTCGAGGCGACCTCGGCCCGGGCCCGGCTGCGCAGGGCGGGCCGGGCCGGCCTCGCCGAGACATCCGCCGACCATCTGGTGAGCGGCGATGTCATCGAGCTGCGCGCCGGTGACGCGGTCCCGGCCGACTGCCGGGTGCTCGAGGCGACGGGCCTGGAGGTGGACGAATCAAGCCTCACCGGCGAATCCCAGCTCGTGCTGAAGACGCCCGCCCCGACCGCGGCGAGGGCGGTCGCGGACCGGCACTCCATGCTGTACCAGGGCACGACGGTGGCGGCCGGCAGCGCGCTCGCCGTTGTCGTCGCCACCGGAACCGCCACCGAGGCCGGCAGCGCCGCTCAGGCCGCCCCGGCGGGCGCGCTCCCGGAAAGCGGTGTGGAACACCGCCTGAACACTCTGGGCCACTGGTTCCTGCCCCTGTCCATCGCCTCGGGTGTCGCGCTGTTCCTCGCCGACCTCACCCGCAGGCGGCCCCTCGGCGCGGCCCTGGGCTCGGCGGTCAGCCTGTGCGTCGCCGCCGTACCCGAAGGTCTGCCCTTCGTCGCCACCGTCGCGGAACTGGCCGCGGCCCGCCGGCTGTCCACCCGTAACACCCTGGTGCGCAGCGCCCCCACCATCGAAGCGCTCGGCCGCACCGATGTGCTGTGCTTCGACAAGACCGGCACGCTCACCGAAGGCAGAATCAGCCTCCAGCAGGTGTCCGACGGCCTTGAGCGGCGCACGCTCGACGCGCTCACCCCACGGCTGCGGCGGATCGTCGCCACCGCGGCCCTCGCGGGACCTGTCGGCCCGACGTCGGCGCTCACCCACCCCACGGACCGGGCCATCGCCTCCGGGGCCGAGCGGGTCGGCGCCGCCCCGGCCCCGGAGGGGCGGGAGGCGGCGGACGGCTGGCAGCGGCTGGCGGAGCTGCCGTTCGAACCGGGGCGCGGATATCACGCCGTACTCGGCCGTGCCGAGGGGCGGACGCGGCTGGTGGTCAAGGGCGCACCCGAGGTCGTTCTGACCCGTTGCGTACAGGTCAGACGCAATGACACCACCATGCCGTTCACCGCGAGGCTGCGGGAGGCGATCGACCGGGACATCGACCGCCTGGCGCGCCGCGGCCTGCGGGTGCTGGTGGTCGCCGAACGCATCGGCCCGGACACCGTCGCCGCCACTCCCCCGGCCCTCGACGGCACGGACGTCAAGGGGCTGCGGCTGCTGGGCCTGCTGGGTCTTGCGGACCCGGTACGGGCCACCGCCGCCGAGAGCGTCCGCCGGCTGACCCGGGCCGGCGTACGGGTCGTCATGCTGACCGGAGACCACCCGAGCACCGCCGCCGCGATCGCCGGTGAGCTGCAGCCGGACGAGGGGCTGCGGATGATGACCGGAGTGGAGATGGACGCGCTCGACGACGCCGCGCTCGCCGAGGCGTTGCCGCAGATCTCGGTCTTCGCCCGGGTCACCCCCGCCCACAAGGTGCGCATCGTCACCACGCTGCGTTCGGTCGGCCGGGTGGTGGCCGTGACCGGCGACGGCGCCAACGACGCCCCCGCCATCCGGCTCGCCGACGTCGGCATCGCCATCGGCTCCCGGGCGACCCCCGCGGCGCGCACCGCCGCCGATGTGGTGGTCACCGACGACCGTATCGAGACCGTCGTCGATGCCATCGTGGAGGGCCGGGCCATGTGGGCCTCGGTCCGCAAGGCGCTGGGCATCCTGCTCGGCGGGAACCTCGGGGAGATCACCTTCGTCCTGGCGACCTCCATGTTCACCGGACGAAGCGCGCTCAACGCACGCCAGTTGCTCCTCGTCAATCTCCTCACGGACATGCTGCCGGCCATGGCCATCGCCGCCCGTCCTCCGGCGGGCAGGGCCGAGAAACTGCTCGCCGAAGGGCCCGAGGTGTCCCTGGGCAGAGCCCTCACCCGGCACATCCGCCTGCGCGCCACCCTCACGGCGCTCGCCGCGGGCAGCGCGTGGGCCGTCGCCCGGGCGACCGGCACCAGGGCCCGCGCCGACACCGTCTCCCTGGTCGCGCTCGTCGCCTCCCAGCTGCTGCAGACACTCGCCGACGCGGGCCGTGATCCCGTGGTCGCCCTCGCCGCCGTCGGATCCCTCGTGGCCCTCGGCTTGGTGGTGGCGCTCCCCGGCCTCAGCCACTTCTTCGGCAGTCGGCCCCTCGGCCCGGTCGGCTGGACGATCGGGCTGGCAGCGGCGGCGGCCCCCGTCGTACTGCCCGCCGTGTGGCACTTTCTCGCGCGTGATCTCACCGGCCCCGGAATGACACCGACGGTTCACCTGACAGCCCCTTGTGCTCCATGTGTACGAAGCTCCGGCACCGCACAAAGGAGCGGTAAGTGAAGCATGTACAAGAAAGGCCGCTGTCATGTCGCAGCTGTTCACCACTCTCCTCACCAAGGCCGCGGTCGCCGTACTCGAGGCGCTTCTCATGCGTCTGCTCGTCCAGCTGTGGAACACCTTCGCCCTCCGCGGTCGCCCGGTGGCGGCCGTGGCCTGAGAAGTGGCCTGAGAAGAGGGACGACGCACTACCGCCGGAGCGCCGCGGACAGCAGCGCGGCGGGCGGATCGCCATCGAGGAAGTCGAAGAGCTCGTCGAAGGTCGGTCCGGTGGCGGGGCCGTGCCGGGTGACCGCGAAGGCTGCCGCGGCGTTGGCGCCCTGTGCGGCGGCGATCGGGTCGAGCCCGTGGCCGAGGAAGGCCAGGAAGGCTCCCGTATGGGCGTCGCCCGCGCCGTTGCTGTCGACCGCGGTCACACGGCGGCCGGGGAGGTGCAGCGGCTCGCCGCCGGGCGGGACCAGCCAGCAGCCGGCCGCGTCGGCCCGCAGGAGCACCCCGGTACGGGGACCGAGCCGGGCGGCGAGCGCGGCCGCGCCCTCATAGGGGTCGGCCAGGCCGGTCAGCAGCCTTCCCTCGCGCTGGTTGCAGCTGACCCAGTCGCAGCGCGCCAGGACCGGTGCCAGCACCTCCTGCGGAATCTGGTCGACCAGGGGACCCGGGTCGAGGGAGACCCGGGTGTGCTCCGGCAGCCGCGCGACGAGCGAGGCCAGGATCGGGCCGTTGACCGGGTAGGCGAGCCCGTATCCGGAGATCTGAACCATGTCGCCGGGGCGCAGCGCGGCGAGCACGGCCGTGGCATCGGCCTCTGTCAGCCGGGCCTCCGCGCCGAGGCTGGTGGCGAAGGTGCGCTCGCCTCCGTCGTCGACGAAGGCGACGCAGAATCCGGTGTCCGCCTCCGCGACCCGGTCCAGCACCATCTCGATGCCCTCCCTGGCGAGGTCCGCCCGCACCCGGTCGCCGAACGGCCCTGTGCCGTGGGCGCCCACGTACAGGGTCGGCAGGCCCAGGCGGCGGGCGGCGGTGAGGACGTTGAATCCGCCGCCTGTGGTGAGGTTGGTGTCCTGGGACACGGTGTCGCCGCCGCGTTCGGGCAGTGCGGGCACGCGCATCACCAGGTCGACGATGGCGTTGCCGACCAGGACCAGCCGGCCGTCCGTGGGCTCGCCGGTGGCGCCGTGCCCGGCGGCGGGGTTCACGAGCCCGTTCATGAGATCTCCCGCGTGGCCGGAGCGGACAGGACCTGCTGCTGGGGACGCTGTCCGGCGGCCTCTTGGCGGACGGTGCCGTCCAGCCTGCGCAGCAGCGCGTAGACGGTGGCCGAGAGGGTCAGCGTCACCACCCACCCGAGCCCGTTGGAGCCGATCCAGCTGTGTGCGAGCGGCCCGGAGAACCACACGTCGGTCGGGCTGGTGCTCGCCTCCGTGAACAGCAGGCCCACCACGATGGCCATCGCCCAGGCGATCATCGCGGCCCAGGCGACCCCGCCCCGGAACCAGTAGCGGCTGGAGCGGCCGACGTCCATCAGGGCCGCGCTGTCGTACGACCGGCGGACGATGAGGTCGACGGCGAAGACGCCCACCCAGGCGTTGATCGGCACGGCGAGAAGGGTGAGGAAGGTGATGAACGGGCCGTAGAAGTCCTTGGCGATCAGGATGAAGTAGATCCCGCCCGCGAAGGTGACGATCACGTCCAGGCCGACGGCGAGGGTGCGTCGGACCCGTATGCCCAGGGTGATCATGGTGAGTCCGGCCGAGTAGACGGACAGGTGGTTGGAGAGCAGCAGCCCGCCGAAGGCGGCGATCAGATACGGGATGGACATCCAGGTGGGCAGCATCGCGTTGATGGCCGAGACCGGATCGGAGGCGGAGGCGAGATCCGGCTCACCCGCCGCGAGCAGTGAGCCCAGCGAGATCAGCACGACCAGCGGAATACCGGCGCCGAACGCGGACGCGGCCACGAGCCGCCCGCCGGGGATCCGCCGGGGCAGATAACGGGCGTAGTCGGCGCCGGTGTTGGCCCAGCCGATCCCGGTCCCGGCAGCGATCATGCCGACGCCCACGACCATCGCACTCACCGGACCGGCCGGCGCGTGGCCCACCTTGCCCCAGTCGACGGTGGCCGCGAGAAAACCGATCACCACCAGGTTGAGCAGGCCGAAGACATAGCTGGCCCATCTGTTGATCCACATGATGGTGGCGTGTCCGAGGCCGCTGATCAGCAGAGTGCAGCCGATGAAGACCAGCAGACAGATCACGGTGAGCACGGTGTTGCGCCGGATGCCGAACGCGACGTCGAGCAGCGCCAGCAGGGCGAAGGCGGCCGTGGTGGTGTTGATGGTCTCCCAGCCGAGCCGGCTCATCCAGGTGACCAGCGTGGGGCCCGCGTTGCCACGGACCCCGAACACCGCCCGGGACAGCGTGAGGGCGGGCGCCCCGCCCCGCTTACCGGCGATGCTGAGTGCGCCCACCAGGGCGAAGGAGCCGAAGGACCCGAGCACGGCCACGACGGCCGCCTGCCAGATGTTCAGGCCGCGGAAGCTGACCAGAGCCGCGCCGAGCGGCAGGCCGAGGATGCTGATGTTCGCGGCGAACCAGGTCCAGAACATCTGTCCGGCGTGGCCGTGGCGCTCGGTGTCCGGAACCGGCTCGATGCCACGGGTCTCCACGGAGCCGACGCGGTCTTTCTCTGAAGCCGCCATGGTGGTACCTGTCTTTCTGTACGGGGGGCGCTCCGGTGCGGGTGGATGGGCGGGCGCGTGTTCACTCGGCCGGGTGCGTGTTCATTTCGGCGGGGCGCGTGTTCACTCGGCCGGGCCGGCGCGCAGCGCGAGCAGGGCGGTGGCCAGCGGTTCCAGGTCGAGGCCGTTGACCGAGCGCAGGGTGGCGAGGGCATCGGCGGGCAGTCCCGAGGCCCCGCTGACGGAACCGGCCATGGCGCCCGCGATGGCACCGATGGTGTCGCAGTCACCACCGAGGTTCGCCGCCAGCAGACACGCCCGCCAGGGGGCGCCCTCGGCGAGGGCCAGTACGGCGAAGGCCGCGGGGACCGACTCCTGGCTGGCGACGCTGGTGCCGACCAGGTCGCAGACGCGGTCCAGGGCCTGGTCCTCGGGCAGACCGCGGACCAGGTCCACGGCCCAGCGGATGCGGGCGGCGATATCGGCACCGGCGACCCAGTGGCCCCGCTCGGCGCCGGCCTCGGCCGCCGTGATCGCCGCGGCGAAGGCGTCCTCCAGGTCTCCGCCGTCGATGCCCCGGCTGACGGCCGCCGCCACGGCGGCCGCGG
>NZ_MUNE01000300.1 GCF_002154605.1 Streptomyces milbemycinicus
CAGTTGCTCGCGTCCACTGTGTTGGTTCTGAAGTAATGACCAACCAATCACGCACCGTCGCGGTGTGTGGTGTTGGTTTGTTTTCTTCATAGTGTTTCGGTGGTTATTGCGTTAGGGAAACGCCCGGTTACATTCCGAACCCGGAAGCTAAGCCTTTCAGCGCCGATGGTACTGCAGGGGGGACCCTGTGGGAGAGTAGGACACCGCCGAACAATTTTTAGCCTCGGTCCTGGGTATCGAAAGATACCCAGGACCGAGGCATTTTTGCGTTGGGCTCAATCTTCAACCCGCCTGGCTGAATCCAACGATGCCTACGCGAACCGTACCGCGATGGATAGGCCGCCTTCGGGGCGGGCGCTGGTGGTGAGGGTGGCGTGGTGAGCTTGGGTGACGGCGTTGACGATGGCGAGGCCGAGACCGTAGCCGTCGCGGCGGCCGTTACGATCGGGCGCTAGTTTCTGGAAGGGCTGAAAGAGGCGCTGGACCTGGTCATTGGGGATGGCCGGCCCGCTGTTGGTGATCGTAAGGGTCACCTGCGTGCCGGAGGTCTGAGTGGTGATCTCTATGTGCCCGTCCCGGTGGTTATGGCGGATGGCGTTGTCGATGAGGTTGGTGACGAGGCTTTCGATCAGCCTCGGGTCCCCGGCCGTCACCGCGGGCGTCAGGTGTTCGGCGAGGTCAATGCCTCTCTCCGTTGCTTGGCCGCGGCGGGAGGCGAGCACTCCTTCGACGATGTGGGCGAGGTCGAGGGTGTCCCAGCGGGAGATTCCGCGCTCGCTGGTGGCGAGGACGAGCAGTGCCTTGACGAGCCGTTCTTGGTGGCCGCCGAGGGCGAGGGCCTCTTGGCAGGCCGAGCGCAGTGTGTCGGTGTCGGCGTCGGGGTCGGCGAGGGCGACTTCGAGGAGGGTGCGCAGGCCGGCGAGGGGGGTTCGCAGCTCATGGGAGGCGTTGGCGACGAAGTGGCGTTGGGCGTCGAAGGAGGCTTGAAGGCGGGCGAACAGGTCGTCGAGGGTGTGGCCGAGCTCGGTCAGCTCGTCCGTGGGCTCGCCGAGGTCGAGGCGTCGGTGGAGGTCGCCGGCGGAGATGATTTTGGCGGTGGCGGTCATGGCGCGCAGCGGGTGCAGGAACCGGCCGGCGACGAACCAGCCGAGAGCCAGGGCGACGGGAATCAGGATGACCAGGGCGACGGCGGATCCCGTGAGGAGTTGGGGCAGGCTGATTCCGTTTCCGGTTCCGGTGATCGCACCCGATGACGGGTGGTCTTTGGGCTTGGTCGACTGGACGCCGGCCAGCGGGACGGCGACGCATACGAGCACGAAGACCCCGGCGGCGTAGACGCCTGCCGCGTAGGCGAGCGCGAGCCGCGTCTGCAAGGACCTTCTGGCGAGCTGCTGGGGGGAGGTCATGACGTTCCGATTCGGTAGCCGCCTTCGCGGATGGTCTCGATCACGGGCGGTTCACCGAGCTTGGCCCGCAACCGGTGCATGGTGTGCTTGACGGCGCTGCTGAAGGGGTCGGCGGCCTCGTCCCAGACGCGTTCGAGCAACTCCTCGGCGGAGATGACCAGACCAGGTGTGGCGAGCAGGCATTCGAGGAGGGCGAACTCCTTGGGGCTCAGCTCAAGGCGCCGGCCGGCCCGGAACGCGGTGCGGCGGGCCGGGTCGAGGGTGATGTCCCCGCAGGCCAGGGTGGGCGGTAGCGGCGGGGCGGCGCGGCGGGCCAGAGCACGGACGCGGGCGACCAGTTCGGCGAACGCGAACGGCTTGGGCAGGTAGTCGTCGGCGCCGAGGCTGAGCCCGTCGACACGGTCCTCGATCGTGTCGGAGGCAGTGAGCATCAGTACGCGGGTCTCGCAGCGGCCGTGTGCGAGTTGTCGGCAGATCTCGTCTCCGTGGACGCCTGGTAGGTCGCGGTCGAGGATCACCACCTCGTAGCGGGTGACGGCCAGGCGGTCGAGGGCGGCGGTTCCGTCCAGGACGACGTCGACGGCCATGCCCTCGCGACGCAGTCCGGTTCCGATGGAGCGGGCGAGGATTTCGAAGTCCTCGGCGACGAGGACCCTCACCGCCACTCACCGCAGGTCGCCGTGCGGACAGGGCGGACAGGGCGGACGGGGCGGACGGGGCGGACAGGGCGGACGGGGCGGACAGGGCGGCCGAACCGGCCGCCGGGTCGAGATGCCATGCCTCGACGATGCCAGATCCCCGGTTGCAGCCGGGTCGCAGCCGCTGCGACCGGGCCGGAACCGGGTGCCGCGTACAACCGTCGGCATGAGTCCATTTCGAACCATGAGCTCGCCGCGGTGAGCGACCCAGGGATCGTCGTCGCCGGACTGCGCAAGCGATATGGGGCGGCCCTGGCCCTCGACGGCATGTCCTTCACCGTCCGCCCGGGGCTGGTGACCGGCTTCTTGGGGCCGAACGGGGCCGGGAAGTCCACCACCATGCGGGTGATCCTCGGCCTGGACGCGGTTGAGGCGGGCACCGCGCTCATCGAGGGGAAGCCCTACCACAGCCTTCGGCACCCGCTGAACCATGTCGGTTCACTGCTGGACGCGGCGGCACTGCACCCCAGCCGCAGCGGGCGCAACCACCTGCTGTGGCTGGCGCATTCGCAGGGCCTGGCCGCGCGTCGGGTGGACCAGGTGATCGAGCAGGTCGGCCTGGTCCCGGCGGCCCGGCGCAAGGCCGGCGGCTACTCGCTCGGCATGCGGCAGCGGCTCGGGATCGCCGCGGCCCTGCTGGGCGACCCGCCGATCATCATGCTCGATGAGCCGTTCAACGGCATGGACCCCGACGGCATCATCTGGATGCGCGGCTTCCTGCGGTCGTTGGCCGCTCAGGGCCGCGCCGTGCTGGTCTCCAGCCACCTGATGAGCGAGGTACAGGACACAGCCGATCATCTCGTCGTGGTCGGGCGCGGCAAGGTCATCGCCGACGACGGCGTGGCCGAGCTGATCGCGGCCGCGTCCGGGAACCGGGTGGCCCTGCGGACCACGGCCGGGACACACGCGATGACGGTGCTCAGGTGTGCAGGCGCGGCCGTGGCGGCCACCGGCCGCGACACCATCACGGTCTCCGGCCTGCCCGCGGACCGGATCGTGACGCTGCTCGGCGAGAGCGCGGTGCCGTTCTCCGAGGTATCAGCGCACCGCGCCACCCTTGAGGACGTCTACTTGGAACTCACCCGCGACGCGGTCGAGTTCCGCGCCGGGACGCCCACGGAGGTCTCGCGGTGACCCCCACTGTTACGCCGTACCGGTCCGGCCGGGGGGCCGGGCGGGACGGTTTCGTGCAGTTGCTGCACGCGGAGTGGACCAAGTTCCGGACGGTCCTGGGCTGGGTGACCGGCGTGGTGGTGGCAGCACTGATGGTGGTGCTGTTCGCCCTGCTCGCCGGGGTCAGTAGCGATCAGAAGGGCTCACCGCCCGTTCCGGTCGGACCGGGTGGTGAGCCGGTTACCGACAGCTTCTACTTCGTGCACCAGCCGCTGGCGGGAGACGGCAGCATCACTGTCTCCGTTTCCGCGCTCAGGAGCAGCGTCCCCAAGCGTCCCGGTGACCTGCGGCCCGGCATCGTGCCGTGGGCGAAGGCCGGGATCGTCATCAAGGAGAGCACCCGTCAGGGATCGCCCTACGCGGCGATCATGGTCACCAGCAGCCACGGCGTGCGGATGCAGGACAGCTACGTCAACGACACGGCGGGCCTCCCCGGTCCTGTCTCCGCCGAGTCTGTCCGCCGGCTGCGGCTGGACCGCTCGGGCGACGCGATCACCGGCTATGCCTCCGCCGACGGCATGCACTGGACCAAGGTGGGCACCGTGCACGTCAGCGGGCTCGGACCGACCGCGCAAGGCGGGCTGTTCGTCGCGTCTCCGCCTTCCGTGGATGGCATGGGCACGCGCGGCAGTGTGTCCACGGCCGTCTTCGGGGATCTTCGTATCCAGGGGCGCTGGGCCGGTGGCAACTGGACAGGCGGCCAGGTGGGACCCGAATCCCCCAGCTTCTCCGGCTACCCGAAGAACACGTCGGGTTCGTTCACGGAATCCGACGGCCGCCTCACGGTGACCGGCGCCGGCGACATAGCGCCCGCCGTTCGCGACACTCTGCCGACCGGCGGCACCCTCGGAGAACTCCTCACCGGCACGTTCGCCGCGCTGATCGTGGTGATCGTCGTGGGGGCGCTGTTCATCACCACGGAATACCGGAAGAACCTGATCCATGTAACCCTGGCCGCCGGCCCGAGACGGAGCCGGGTGCTGGTGGCCAAGGCGACGGTGCTGGGGGGCGTCACCTTCGTCGCCGGGCTGGCGGGGGCGGCCGTCGCGGTTCCGCTCGGCGAGCGGCTCGCCCGGGCCAACGGCGTGTACGTCTTCCCGGTGACGTCTTCAACCGAACTACGGGTGGAGCTCGGGATCGCGGCGCTGCTCGCGACCGCCTCGGTCCTGGCCCTCGCCGTCGGCACCATATTCCGGCACAGTGCCGGCGCGGTCACCACCGTCATCGTGGCCATCGTGCTGCCCTACATCCTGATCGCCATCCCGTTCATACCCGCGAGCGTGTCGAACTGGCTGGCCCGGGTGACCCCGGGCGCGGCCTTCGCCGTCCAGCAGACGCTTGTGCAGTATCGCCAGGTCGCCAGCAATTACACGCCCTACAACGGCTATTACCCGCTGGCACCGTGGGCAGGGTTCGCCGTCCTGGCAGGCTACGCGGTGGCAAGCCTGGCCGCAGCCGCCGTCCTTCTCCGCAGGAGGGACGCATGAGACCGGCCCTGCACGCGGAATGGACGAAGCTACGGACCGTCACCAGCCCTCTCTGGCTGCTGCTCGGCATGATCGCGGCGACCGTGGCCCTGAGCGCCGGCGCGACCTCGGTGGTGACATGCGCGTCCGCCGGCTGCGGCGATATGACCAAGCTCAGCCTCATCGGCGTCCTGCTGGGCCAGGCGCTGGTCGCCATCCTGGCCGTACTGGTCATCGCAGGCGAGTACGGCACGGGCATGATCCGCACCACCCTGGCGGCGACACCGCATCGGGCCACCGTCCTCGCGGCCAAAGCCGTCACCCTCACCGGGATCGTGGCCGCGGCCGGGACCATCGCGGTTCTCGGGTCGCTGGCGGCTGGGCGGCTCCTCCTGCCCGGCCACGCCTTCACGACCACCCGTGGCCACCCGCCCCTGTCCCTGACCGACTGGCCCACGCTGCGTGCGGCCTTCGGGTCGATCCTCTACCTGACCCTGATCGCCCTGCTCAGCCTCGGCGTCGCCACCATCGTGCGGGACTCCGCGACCAGTATCGGGATCGTCCTCGGCCTGCTTTACCTGGTCCCCGTCCTCTCCCAGATGATCGGCAATCCGCACTGGCAGCGCCTGCTCCAGCGGATCGGGCCGATGAGCGCCGGGCTCGCCGTCCAGGCCACCACCGACATCCGCAGCCTGCCCATTGGCCCCTGGGCCGGTCTCGGCGTCACCGCCGGATGGGCCGCCGCGGCGCTCTTGGCCGGCGGCCTGCTGCTGCGCATGCGCGACACCTAGCCCCTAGCACCTGGGACCCTTTGCAGCTGGCTCCTCTGCTGCCGGGCTCGTCGTCGTCGTCGACGACGACATGGCTGCGTACGCCCTCAGCCGATCAGGCTGCGGTGCGGCCAGCGTGCACGGGCCTGCTCCTGGGAGCGCATCAGCGCCAGGGTGGGCAGGCCCTGAGCCGCGCCCTGGGCCAGCAGGTCCGGCAGCTGGGGCAGCGGGGCCACGGCCGCGACGTCGTCCAGGACGAGGGTGAGTGGTGGGTCGAGCCGACCGGAGGATGACCGTTCGGCCATGCGCCGGCCGTGCTCGACCACGTGTGAGGCGAGTGCGGTCAACAAGGGCATCGCACCCGGATGGGTCCGCGGATCCTCAATGGATTCGCCCATCACATACAGCGTTCCCCCTTCGCCGATGAATGACTCCAACGCGAGGGTGTCGGAACGGCCTGGGTTGCAGGCGTCCCTGATGTGGATCGAGGACAGCGCGGCCAGCGCACGGGCCGTCAGTTCCTGGGCCATGTCCCGGCGTTCGGGGTGCGCGGTGAGCGTGGCCTCCAGCTCACCGGCCGCGCCCCCCGCCGCCTTCGCATGGGTTCGCAGGATCCGTACCGGCTCATGCGCCGAGTTGCCCTGCGCCCAGCGGTGCACCTGACGGAACGGGCGGCCGTCCACCGCGGCCGCGTGCAGCCAGCAGCGGAGCATGGTCTCCGCGGCCTCCGCCATGGGCCGGTCCACGGCGTGCAGGGGGCGTACGGGGGCGAGGAGCGCGGTGGCCCGGGCGGCCGCGGCATCGCGGGACTCACAGCCCGCCGCGGGGTTCCAGCGCAGCCGGGCCGGGGTGTCGAGGAGATGGGACGGGTCGAAGACATGGGTGGGGCCGAACTTCGCGCGCGCGTCCTTGGTCGTCGTCCACAGCGCGGCGTCGCTGGTGACGACCAGGACCGGGCCGTCGGCATCCAGGACGGCCTGGGACGCGGCGTCGCCGCGCTGCGAGCCGTAGAGGACGCGGGAGTGCGTCACCTCGGCCCCGGGGAACCCCCGGCCGCTGCCTGGGCCGCCGCTTGGGCCACCGCCTGGGCCGCCGCGCGGGGTCGGCATCGGCTGAGCCGAAGCGGCTGTGGGCTCGGCGGGCGGCTCCGCGCCTGCGCCGGCCCATGTGTCTGCCCGCTGCTCGGCGATGTGGTGGGGTGCCGCGGTGCGAGCCCCCGGCGTCCCGGTGACGGCGGTTGCCTGACCGGTCTGCCAGTCGGTCTGCCAGTCGGTCTGTCGGTTGGTCTGTCGGTCGGCCTGCGGTTCGGCGGGGACGGGACCGCCGGTGGTCCGGTCGGCGGTGCCCGCTGTGCCGTGGTCGCCGCCTCGCTGTGCGGCCTGGGCCGTATCGGCGGCGTGGCCCGGGACTCGGCCGGGTGTGGCGTCCTGCCCCGGTCTTCCCGGTCCTCCCGGCGCTCCTGGCCCCCCTGGCCCGTCTGTGGCGCCCGTCCTGGGGGCGTACTCGTGTCCTTCCGCTGTTTCCGCTGCTTCCGTGCGGCGCCTGGCGCGCACGGCGCGGTAGCGGGTGAAGGTGCCGACGACGAACACCGTCAGCACGATCAGCACCATCAGCTCGCTGATGAACAGGCCCCAGAACAGCCCGTATCCCGACAGCTGCTCCTGCGGCGTGTCGGGCCATGCCGCGCCGAGGTTGTGGGGTTGCTGGGCCAGTCCGCGCATGGCCAGGGGCGTACGGAGGAAGCGCACACCGTCCGGCCAGGCGCCGTGGGCGAAGAGCCCGGCCAGCCCGGTCGCGGTCCACACCAGCCCCGTCAGCCCCAGCAGAAAGAGCATGGAGCCGATCAGCAGCCCGTCCGGAATGCCGCCCTGTGAGGCGGCCGGGGGTCTGCCCGGCTCTCCTGCCCCGCCGTGGCCGCCCTGACTTCCCTGACCTCCCTGACCGCCGTGGCCGCCGTGGCTGCCCCGGGCCCGCCCCGCCGCCGCCATGTCAGGCCACCGTCGACCCGTACGAGGGCCCGCCGTACGGGTCCGCCTCGGCGGCCTCGTGGGCGAGTTGCTGCTCCACCGCCGCGGCCGCCCGCTCCTCGGCCTCCGCTTCGGCTTCGGCCGCCAGCTGGACGGCCAGCCCGTCCTCCGTCATGGCACGGTCGGTGTAGACGAGCGGCCGCTCGGCCTCGGTGATCAGGTGCTTGACGACCTGGACATTGCCGTTGACGTCCCAGACCGCGATGCCCGGCGACAGGGTCGGGATGATCTCGACCGCCCAGCGTGGCAGGCCCAGCACCCGTCCCGTGGCCCGGGCCTCGTCGGCCTTCTGGGCGTAGATGGTCCGGGTCGACGCCATCTTGAGTATCGCCGCGGCCTCGCGCGCCGCAGCGCCGTCGACCACGTCGGACAGGTGGTGGACGACGGCGACGAAGGACAGGCCGAGGCGGCGCCCGAACTTGAGCAGCCGCTGGAAGAGCTGGGCGACGAAGGGCGAGTTGATGATGTGCCAGGCCTCTTCGACGAGGAAGATGCGCTTCTTGCGGTCCGGCCGGATCCAGGTGTGCTCCAGCCATACGCCGACGATCGCCATGAGGATGGGCATGGCGATCGAGTTGCGGTCGATGTGGGACAGGTCGAAGACGATGAGGGGCGCGCTCAGGTCGATGCCCGCCGTCGTCGGGCCGTCGAACATGCCGCGCAGGTCACCGTCGACGAGCCGGTCGAGCACCAGGGCGACGTCCAGGCCCCAGGCCCGTACGTCGTCTATGTCGACGTTCATGGCCTCCGCCGAGTCCGCCTCGGGGTGACGCAGCTGCTCGACGATGTCGGTCAGCACCGGCTGGCGGTCGACGATGGTCTGGTTGACGTACGCATGGGCGACCTTGAGGGCGAATCCGGAGCGCTCGTCGAGCCCGTGGCCCATCGCGACCTCGATGATCGTACGGAGCAGGGCGAGCTGCCCCGTCGAGGTGATCGCGGGGTCCAGGGGGTTGAGGCGGATAAGGCCGTCCAGGGCGGCCATCGGGTCGAGCCGGATGGGGGTGATGCCCAGCTCCTCGGCGATCAGGTTCCACTCGCCGACGCCGTCCTCGCCCTGGGCGTCGAGCACCACGACCTGGCGGTCGCGGAACCGCAGCTGGCGCAGGACGTACGTCTTCTCCAGGGCCGACTTGCCGTTTCCGGACTCGCCGAGCACCAGCCAGTGCGGGGCGGGCAGCTGCTGTCCGTACAGCTGGAACGGGTCGTAGATGTACCCCTTACCGGAGTACACCTCGCGTCCGATGATCACGCCCGAGTCGCCCAGGCCCGGTGCGGCGGTGGGCAGATAGACGGCCTGTGCCTGCCCCGTGGACGTACGGACCGGCATCCGGGTCGTCTCCACCTTCCCGAACAGGAAGCTGGTGAACGTCTCGGTGATGGCGCCAATCGGATCGGCCACGGCAGAGCCCCTATCGTCCCAGTCTTCTCTATTGCGCTACCGCGCTATCGCACTCGCGCTATCGCTCTATCGCCGGATGCCGGT
The DNA here is from genome assembly GCF_002154605.1 of Streptomyces milbemycinicus. GTDB lineage: Bacteria > Actinomycetota > Actinomycetes > Streptomycetales > Streptomycetaceae > Streptomyces > Streptomyces milbemycinicus. The sequence goes on from NZ_MUNE01000300.1 coordinate 9,027, forward strand.
CGCGAACGGCAGTGTGTTCACAAAGGCACGGTGGTGCTCGCGGTCGCACCACTCGAGCTTCAGATAGCTCTTGCCCGCCGAGGCTCTGATGGTCCGCTTGTCGCGGGCGAGCGCCTCGGGGGAGCGGGAGGAGACGGTGATGTAGCCGACGAGGTTGACGCCCGCGGCGCCGCTCGCCAGGTCCTCGCCGCGCTGGTCGAGCCGTCCGTGCGCGGCGATATCGCGCGGGTCGACGGTGCGGTTCATCTTGGCGGCGCGACTGGCCTCCGCCTCGTCGTTGGTCTTCTCCGTCAGCATCCGCTCGATCGCGATCTCGGTCGGCTCCAGGTCCATGCAGACGGCGACCGTACGGATGACATCGGGGGTGTGGACCAGAAGCGGGGCGAGGAAGTTGACCCCGACCGGGGTCATCGGCCACTCCTTGACCCAGGCGGTGGAGTGGCACCAGGGCTCGCGGGTGCTCGACTCGCGGGTCTTGGCCTGCAGGTACGTGGGCTCCATCGCGTCCAGCTCGGCCGGCCAGGCGTTCCGCTGGGTCATGGCCTGGATGTGGTCGATGGGGTGGTCCGGGTCGTACATGGAGTGGATCAGCGAGGCCAGCCGCCCCTGACCGAGCGGCTGGCGCACCCGGATGTCGGCTTCGGCGAGCCGGGCGCAGATGTCGGTCAGCTCGCGCGCCATGACCACGGCCAGGCCCGCGTCCTTGTCGAGCTTGCGGCCGCCGGCGCTGTGGCGGGCGGCGCGCGCGATGGCCGCGCCCTCGGCCGCCAGGTCGCGGGTGTAGTGCATGCAGGCGACCAGGTAGGCGCGGTGCTGCTCGGAGGAGGTGGAGACCATCGACTGCAGCTGCTCGTAGGAGTCCTTGAGCCAGCCGGGGGCCTCGTTGTCGCCGCGCCGCTCCACGTCCTTGGCGTGTGCGTCGGGGTCGGCGGGGAGGGTGCGGGCCAGCATCTGGATGCGGGTCACGAAGCCGTCGCCGTTGGCCACATGCTTGAGCAGCGTGCCGAACCGGTCGACCAGCGCCTCCTGGTCCTCGCTGTCCCGCAGCCCGACGCCCGGGCCCTCGATCTCGATCGCGGCGGTGACGGTGCGGCGGTCGGCGTGCAGGAGCACCGCGATCTCGTCCGGCCCGAACGGGGCCGCCAGCCAGTTGATCCGGCCGATACCGGGCGGCGGGCCGACCTCGACCTCACGGCCGTCGAGGCGGGTGCCGGCCTCGGTGGCGGTGGAGCGGTAGGTGGCGCTGTTGCGCACGGTGCGCTTGTAGGAGCGGTTGACCTCGAACCACTTGTAGAACGTACGGCCGTTGTACGGGACGTAGACGGCGGCCAGCGCGAGCGTCGGGAACCCCACCAGGGTGGCGATGCGCAGCGTCAGCACCGGGACCAGCAGTCCGCACATCATCCCGATGAACGCACCCCCGATGATCAACGCGATCTCGCCGGTCTCGCGGTTCTTGCCGACGATCGCGCTGGGGCGGGGTCGCCCGATCAGATATGTGCGGCGAGGCGCGATGGGAGACTGGACCTCGATCGTCACCGCCGGTCACCTCCGGGGTTGTTGCTGGAACCGCGGTTCTGTGCGCGGGCCGCGGAGGCGGCCCCGCCGCCTCCGCGGCCCGCGCA
>NZ_MUNE01000301.1 GCF_002154605.1 Streptomyces milbemycinicus
CCCTCACCCACCCCGACGCGCTGCCGGTCACCCCCGACGGCACCCGCCTCACCCACGGCAGCCGCGACACCTACTGCCTGGCCGCGCCCGCCTACCGCAGCGCCGCCCGCCGGATCGCCTCCGCCCTGGCCGAACGGTACGGCCACCACCCCGCCCTCGCGCTGTGGCACGTGCACAACGAGTACGCCACCCTCTGCTACTGCGAGTACGCCGCGGCGGCCTTCCGGGAGTGGCTGCGCGCGCGCCACGGCTCACTGGACGCCCTCAACGAGGCGTGGGGAACGGCCTTCTGGAGCCAGCGCTACACCTCCTGGGAGCAGGTGCTGCCGCCACGCGCGACGCAGTGGCACAAGAACCCGGGCCAGACCCTGGACTTCCGCCGTTTCTGGTCCGACGAGACAATCGCCGCCTTCCGCGAGCAGCGCGACGCGATCCGCGCGCACAGCGACCGGCCGGTGACGACCAACCTGATGCTGCCCGCCTACCAGAACCTGGACCTGTGGGCCCTGGCCCGCGAACTCGACGTGGTCTCCTCCGATCACTACCCGGGGTCACCGGGTCTGGACGCCGCCGCCGATGTCGCCTTCCACGCCGACCGCGTCCGCTCCCTGGCCGGCGGTCGCCCGTGGCTGCTGATGGAACAGGGCACCAACACCGTCTACGACGGTGACCGGGTGCTCGGCAAGGAGCCCGGGGAGATCCTGCGCCACACCCTCGGCCACATCGCGCGCGGTTCGGAGGGCGCCCTCTTCTTCCAGTGGCGGCAGTCCCGGGCCGGCGCCGAGACATGGCACTCGGCGATGGTCCCGCACGCGGGGCCCGACAGCCGTACCTTCCGGGAGGTCACACAGGCCGGCGAGGCGGTCGCCCGGCTCGGCGAGCTGGCGGGCTCGACGGTCGACGCGTCCGTGGCCGTCCTGCACGACGCGGACGCCTGGTGGGCGTTGAGCGTCGACGGCCTGCCCTCCGCCGGCCTCGGTTACCACAAGGAGCTGAGCCGAGCGCACCGGGCGTTGTGGGACGCCGGCGTCACGGTCGACTTCGCCCATCCCGAGCACGAGTTGAACCGCTACGCGCTCGTCATCGCCCCGGCCCTGTTCCTCCTTTCCGACGCGGGCGCCGAGAACCTGCGCCGCTACGTCGCCGGCGGCGGGACGCTCCTCGTCCAGCACGCGAGCGGATGCGTCGACGACCGCATGCAGGCCCGACTCGGCGGCTATCCCGCCGGGCCGCTGCGCGACGCCCTGGGCATCCGTGTCGAGGAGCACCGACCGCTGCGGGCGGATGACCGGATCGCCCTGTCGGACGGGTCGTTGGGCACGGTCTGGAGCGAGTCCCTGCACACCAAGGGCGCCGAGACGCTCGCCGCCTACACCCACGGCATGCTGGCCGGCAGCCCGGCGCTGACCCGGCACCGATTCGGAACCGGACAGGGCTGGTATCTCTCCACTCGCCTCGACGACGCCGACTACGGCGCTCTGGTCCGCCGGCTGCTCGACGAGGCCGGTGCCGGCGCGGAAGCGCCGGGTCTGCCGGGCGGTGTGGAAGCCGTCACCCGGCATGCGCCTGACGGCCGCCGCTGGCAAGTTCTGATCAACCATGGCGCGGACGCCGTGCCCCTGCCGGAGCCCGTCCACGACCTGCTCACCGACACCACGGCCCATGAGCTGCCACCCGGTGGTTGCGCAGTGCTGCGCAGGCCATGACTCCGAGAGGTCACCATGACCGAGGAACGGCACACGATCCGCTGAGGTCACGATGTACTGCGGCTCCGGCTCAGCCGCCCGGAGGCGCCCTCTGTGGACGGCACCTCCGCCTGAGACACACCCTCCCCTCCTCTGTGGGCACCCGACACCTCGAAAGGACCTGGTGACTTGTCAGACACCGGACCCGCCAACCCCGTGATCCCCGGCTTCCACCCCGATCCCAGCATCTGCCGGGTGGGCGACGACTACTACCTCGCCTGCTCCAGCTTCGAGTACTTCCCCGGTGTGCCCGTCTTCCACAGCCGTGACCTGGTGCACTGGACGCAGATCGGCAACGCCCTGGACCGGCCGAGCCAGCTGCGTCTAGCGGCCGACGTGCCGTCTTCCGCCGGGATCTACGCCCCCACCCTGCGGTACCACGACGGACGCTTCTGGCTGGTCGTCACCAATGTGAGCAAGGGCGGTGGCAACCTGGTCGTCACCGCCACGGACCCGGCCGGACCGTGGTCGGATCCCGTCCGGCTCCCCGGCGTGCCCGGCATCGATCCCGACCTGGCCTGGGACGAGGACGGCACCTGCTGGTGCACCGTCGCCGGGATCGCGCAGGTCCGCATCGACCCGCACACCGGTCGGACGTACGGACCACCGCAGAAGCTGTGGTCCGGTACACCCGGCGCCAAGGCCCCGGAGGCGCCGCATCTGTACCGGATCGGCGACTACTGGTACCTGCTCATCGCCGTGGGGGGCACCGAGCGCGGCCACGGCGTGGCGATCGCCCGCGGCCGTACGCCGAGTGGCCCGTTCGAGCCCTGCCCGGCCAACCCGATCCTCACCCACCGGAGCACCGACCATCCCGTGCAGAACACCGGGCACGCCGATCTGGTCCAGGCCCCCGACGGCTCGTGGTGGATGGTGCTGCTCGGGGTACGGCCGGGCGGCGGCACGCCCGGCTGGCACGTACTCGGCCGGGAGACCTTTCTGGCGCCGGTGACCTGGGTGGACGGCTGGCCGGTCGTCGGCGAGGTCGCACTGGACCTGCCGGAGCTCCCTTGGCCCCTTGTCCCCGGCCCCGTCGAGGAGCAGCGGGACGACTTCGACCTGAGCGAACTGCGGCCGTTGTGGATCTCTGTGCGGGACCGCCCGGCAGAGCACTGCACCACCAAGGAGCGCGCCGGATGGCTGACGCTGCGCGCGCGGGGCGGCTCCCTGGACGAGCCCGACGTCGTCTTCACCGGCCGGCGTCAGCAGCACCTGTCGTGCCGGGCGCGCACCCTGGTCGATCCCTCGGAGGGACGCGGCGGCCTGGCCGTGCGGCTGGACGAGCGGCACCACTACGCCATCGAGGTGTCCGGGGGCGAGGTGCGGGTGGTCGCGCGCGTCGGCTCCCTGCGCACGGTGGTGGCCGCACAGCCCGTACCCGACGGGCCGGTGGTCCTCGGCCTCACGATTGGCGACCCGCCGCCTCCGCACGACGCCCGCACCGGCCCCGACGCCGTCTCCTTCGGCGTCGAGCAGCCCGACGGCACCCTCAGCGTGCTCGCGACGCTCGACGGCCGCTACCTGTCGACCGAGGTCGCCGGCGGCTTCACCGGCCGCGTCATCGGTATGTACGCCGCGGCCGGCACCGTGCATTTCGACTGGTTCGACTACGAGCCCATCAGCCGCTGAGCCGGCACCACCCAATGGGCCTGCGCGCACAGGCAGGGCCGACTGTGGCAGCTGATCGCCACGGGTCGGATCACCATCCGCACGACCGACCGAAAGGAACGGCACGTGAAGGACATACGGCAACCCGCGCACCACCGGAACCGGGGTCCCGGACGCCTGGCGGCCCTGCTGCTGGCGCTGCTCGTCATCCTGGGGCTGTCCGGTGGCAGCGCGTCCGCCGCGCCCGACGGCACCATGGAGAAGCCATCGCGGTCGACGGTGAGGGTTCCGGCCGCCGCCAAGGACGCCGTGGCGGCGATGCAGCCCAGCTGGAACCTGGGCAACAGCCTGGACGCGATTCCGGACGAGACGTCCTGGGGCAACCCGAAGGTCACCAAGGACCTGTTCGACACCATCCGCGCGCAGGGCTTCCGCAGCGTCCGCATCCCGGTGACCTGGAACGACCACCAGTCCGCCACCGCCCCTTACACCATCGACGCCACGTACATGAGCCGCGTCAAGCAGGTGGTGGACTGGGCGCTGGCCGACGGCCTCTACGTCGTGCTCAACGTCCACCACGACTCGTGGCAGTGGATATCGAAGATGCCCACCGACCACGACAAGGTGCTCGCCCGCTTCAACTCCACCTGGACCCAGATCTCCTCGACGTTCCGGGACGCGCCGCGCGCACTGCTCTTCGAGAGCGTCAACGAGCCGGTCTTCGACAACGCCACGGACGCGCAGAAGACCCAGCTCCTGAACGAGCTGAACACCTCCTTCCACAAGGTCGTCCGCTCCTCGGGCGGCGGGAACACCGACCGCCTGCTCGTCCTGCCCACGCAGGTCTGCACCCCGTCCCAGACCCTCATGGACGACCTGTCCACCACGATCGGCGCACTGCACGACAGCAACCTGGTCGCCACCGTGCACTACTACAGCTGGTACCCGTTCAGCGTGAACATCGCGGGCGGCACCCGGTACGACGACAACGCCCAGAAGGACCTGACCGACGCGTTCGCCCGTATGCACGACACGTTTGTCGCCAAGGGCATCCCCGTCTACCTCGGTGAGTACGGTCTGCTCGGATATCCCGACGACAACCACCCCTCCCGCATCGAGCGGGGCGAGGCACTGAAGTACTACGAGCATGTCGGGTACGCGGCACGCGCCGCCGGTGTCACCACCGCCCTGTGGGACCCCGGCTTCGCCTACCTGAACCGCTCCACCATGCAATGGCGCGACCCCGCCCTGTTCGCCTGGATCAAGTCCAGCTGGACCATCCGCTCGGCTACGGCCTCCTTCGACAAGGTCTTCGTACGGAAGTCGAGCCCGATCACCGCCCAGACACTCACCCTGAACCCGAACGGCACCACTTTCCAGGGCCTGTGGCAGGGCGACACCAAGCTGGTCGAGGGACGGGACTACACCGTCTCCGGCGATCAGCTCACCCTCACGGCCGCCGCGCTGACCCGGCTGACCGGCAACCGGGACTACGGGGTCAACGCAACGCTCCAGGCCCGGTTCTCCGGCGGGCTGCCCTGGCAGATCGACATCATCACCTATGACCCTCCGGTGCTGTCGAACGCCTCCGGCACGACCGGCTCGTTCACCGTTCCCACGCAGTACCGGGGTGACGTGCTGGCAACCATGGAGGCCAAGTACGCCGACGGCAGCAACGCCGGTCAGGCCACCTGGACTCCGTTCCAGGAGTTCAACGCGGCCTTCTCGCCGGACTACCCGGGCGGCAAGACCATCCTGACCTCCGACTTCCTGAACGCACTCCGCGACGGCGCACCGGTGACGCTGACGTTCCACTTCTGGAGCGGCGCCACCGTCACGTACCACGTCACCAAGTCCGGATCCTCGGTCACCGGCACGACGTCCTGACCGACCGGCCCCTCGCCCTGGTTGCCCGCTCCCCGGGCAGCCAGGGCACACCCGCGACCCCGTGCGACCTCACTCCTCCTTCGGCACAGCCGTGCTCTCCCGGACAGTGAGGGTCGTCGCGATCTCCAGTCCGAGCCGCGGCACATCGTCGCCGCGGCCGAGCGCCAGGGCCAGCTCGGTGGCGGCTGTCGCCATCTCGGCCAGCGGCTGATGGACAGTGGTCAGGGGAGGATCCGCACAGGCCACGGCCGGGACGTCGTCGTAGCCCACCACGCTGAGATCGTGCGGGATGCGCAAACCGAGCTCGCGCGCGGCCTGGTAGACGCCGAGCGCCTGCATGTCGTTCGCGGTGAACACCGAGGTGGGGCGATCAGGGCGGGACAACAGCTCGCGCGCCGCGGTGTACCCGTGCTCGCGCGTGAGCTGGGTCTTCACCACCAGTTCGGGTGCCGTCGGCAGGCCGGCCTCCGAGAGAGCGGAGAAGTAACCGGACAGCCGGGCGCGGCAGTAGGGGTGATCCGGCCCGCTGATCATGGCGATGCGCCGGTGTCCCAGGTCGAGCAGATGCCGGGTCGCCGTCTGGCCGCCCCGCCAGTTTGTGGCGCTGACGAACGGCACGTCGTCGGGCAGCTCGTCGATCGGGTCGAAGACGACGAACGGGATGCCATTCGCCTTCAGCTGTTCCCGCTCCGCTTCGGAGAGCTGTGCCACCGACAGAACGCACTGGGGGCGCCGTCCGACCGTGTCGTCGATCATCTCCGCTGAGTCGTGGGGTCCGAACGCGGACACCAACAGCCCGAGCCGGTTCGTGCGGGCCACGCGCTCGACACCGCGGATGATCTCCACGGCCCACATGCTCTCCAGCTCGCGAAACACCAGCTCCACCAGGTTGCTGCGGCTCTTGGGAGGCTTGCGGTAACCGTACTCAAGGATCAGCTGCTCGACGCGGGCGCGAGTCTCGTCCGACACGCCGGACCTGCCGTTGAGGACCTTCGACACGGTGGGAACCGAGACGCCCGCCGACTCGGCGATGTACGCGATCGTCACCGACGCGGGTCCCGCGCCACCCTCACTGTCGTCATCCGCCGATGATCTTCCCGATCGGTTGTCCGGCACAATCGCCTTTCCCCATCGCCTCGCCTGCTCCCGCCGCCATTCTGACACCTCCCGTTGAGCGCTTGTGACGGCCAGGAACGGGCCGTCGACGTCGGCGGTCAATGGGGCTTCGGATCCCACGGGCCCACGCGCACCGCTCGCGGCTACGAGGCGCCGTCCCGGTCCAGGTGCTCGCGCAGCCACTGCTCGGTGGTGCTGACGTGCATGAGGGCGGCGGCCTGGGCGAGGGCAGCATCGCCGGCGGCCAGCGCGTGGTAGATCGCCTTGTGCTCGGCCAGCGTGCGGCCTGCGGCATCCTCGTCGACCAGTCCGCGCCAGACACGCGCGCGCAGCGTCCGGCTCGCGATGCCCTCCAGCAAAGTGGCGAGCGTCGCGTTGCCCGTGGCCGCGATCACCGCGCGGTGGAACGCGGCGTCGTGCTCGTTGAGCTCCTCGACGTCGTCGCGGGCCGCCTGCATCGCCTCCAGGTGTCGCTCCACCTCCGCGAGCCCCTCGGCCGAGATGCGGCCGGCGGCCAGGCCGGTGGCGACTGGCTCGAACAGTCGGCGGACCTCGGTGAGTTCCAGCAGAGTGTCGCCCCTCAGCAGCTCCACCGCGGATCCGATGCCGCTCAGCAGCAGTTCCGGTTCCAGGCTGGTCACGTACGTGCCGTCGCCGCGCCGGATCTCCAGCACCCGCGAGACGGCCAGCGCCTTGACCGCCTCCCGCATCAGATTGCGGGACAGCCCCAGCTCCGCGGCGAGCTGCTGTTCGGGCGGCAGCTTGGCACCCGGAGGAAGCTCACCCGACTGGACGAGCTCCCTGATGCGGTCGATGGCCTTGTCGGTCAATGACATGCTGCGCTACCCCCTGCTCATCCCCGGGCGTCGGCAGCGTACCAATACATCCCATAGCCCAGGAAGGAGCGGAGTGATCGCATCATCAGGGTTCGCATCGACTTCCCCGTACTCGCAGGTGATCGCATCTCGATCACTTTTGCGCGCGAGAGCTACGGACGCCATTTCCGCAGCACCCTACAAATTCATCCCATGTCTCCTCGACGGATCGCCATGCTCACAGGGGTGTGAACGTCCACAGCAAGTTGGTGCTGCTTCCGTAGGTCCACTGCTTGGTGACCGACCCCGATGCGACGTTGCCGCCGCCGTCGAGCACCAGGCCGGTGGTGCGGTTGGCGATCGAACAGCGGTCGCCGCCCCGGTGGGTGATCGTCCACTGCTGGTTGTTGCCACCGTTCCAGGCGGCCTGCCTGGCGGCGGAGCCGTCGGCGGTGGCGCCCCAGCCGTCGGCGACCATGCCGTTCGTGCGGTTGACCAGCTTGTAGTAGCCGCCTGGGACCTCCACCGCCTGCCACTGGAGGTTGGAGCTGCCGTCCCAGGTCCACTGCTTGAGGTTGGAACCCGAGGCGACGTTGCCGCCGCCGTCCAAAGCGAGGGCGTTGGTGACGTTGGTGACCCGGAATTGCGTCGCCGGGTTGAACTGGACCCTGAGCGAGGTGATCTGGTCGTTGTTGCCGGTGATCCGCAGGTCTGGGTTTTCGGTGGTGAAGGTCCAGGAGGTGCCGGTGAAGTTGTCCCCGGCGTAGCCGATCACCTGGTAGCCGGGGGCCGGCCGGAGGGAGGAGAGGGTGCGCGCGCCCAGTCCGGCCGCGATCAGGTCGGCCGCCGTGTAATCGCCGAGGGCGAGCACGGCGGCGTCGCCGCTGTAGTCGACCTCCTTGAAGGCAACGGCGCCGGCGAGCGGCCGCAGGCCCGGGATCGTGCCGGAGAAGGCGAGCTTGAGGACGTAGGCGCCGGCGCTGTACGGGGCTGAGGACGGCAGGGTGACCGTGAGGCCGGAAGTGTTCTGGGTCGGCGTGGGCAGGTCGATGTAAGTGCCGGCGGTGGAGCCGAGCAGCTTGACCGAGGTCAGCGACGAGATGTTGATCCGGTCCGAGTTGAGGGTCTTGATCGTCAGCGAGCTGCCGGGCCAGCCCAGGACGGTGGCGTACAGGATGTTGTCGGCCTTGTTGCAGGTGAAGCGGATGTCCTGCGCGGTGCCGGCATGCGGGGTGGTGAACGAGCCGCCACCCATCTTCGTCGGGCCCTCGCCGTACGCCGTCCAGGCGCGGGTCGCGTACACCGACTCGCCGAAGCGTTTCAGGTGGTCTCCGATGCCGAGCAGGATGTCCTTCTGTGCCTGCGGGATGGTGCCGTCGGCCATCGGCGCGATGTTCAGCAGCATGTTGCCGTTCTTGCTGACCCGGTCGATGAACGAGTGCAGCATCTGCGGGATGGTGTAGTACCCGATGCCCTGGGTGTAGCACCAACTGCTGCTGGAGATGCTGTCGTCGGTCAGCCAGTACGGGGTGGTGATGTCGGCCGGGCCGCCGCGCTCGTAGTCGAAGACCTCGCCCTTGCTGTTCATGCCGTCCTTGTACGTGGCGACGACCTCACGGCCCCAGCTGCCCGCCTGGTTGTAGTAGTACGACAGGAAGTTCAGACGCTTGGTCTCGTCGACGGCGTCCAACTTGAAGTCCTGCCACAGGATGTCGGGCTGGGCGCGGTCGATGACCTCCTTGAGTTTGTCGAACCAGAGCTGGTTCTCCGCGGCCGCCCCCAGTTGCCCGTAGAGCTTCTTGAGGCTGCTGTCCGTCTGGGCGGGGACGAATTCATAGAAGCCGTTGAAGTTGTACGCGTGGTGCATGGCCACCAGCAACTTCAGGCCCTTGGCGCGGATGGCCGTGGAGAAGAGCCGCAACAGGTCGAGACCCGGACCCTTCTTCACCGAGTTCCACTCGTTGACCTGGCTGTCCCACATGGAGAAGCCGTCATGGTGCTCGGCGACCGGGCCGGCGAACTTGGCGCCGGCATCGACGAACAGCTGCGCCCACTCATCGGGGTCGAAGTTCCCGCCGGCCGACTTCAGCTTCGGCGCGAACTTCACGACGTTGCCCGCCAGGTCCCGCGCTCCGTTGATGAAGTTGTGATAGGGCCACGCCGATGGCTGGCCGTAGGTCGCGGTGTGGTGTTGGTTGGCCCGGCTGCCGGCCTGGTACATGCTGCGCGGGTACCACTCGTTGTCAAAGGCGGGGACGCTGAAAGCGCCCCAGTGGAAGTAGATCCCGAACTTCGCGTCCCGGAACCACTCCGGGGCCGGCGGGTGCTGGTCGACCGAGTTCCAGTCGGGCGTGTACGTACTGGGCGCCGCCTGGGCGACGCCGGCGCCTGACACACCTCCACCGACGGCCGCCGCGGCCACGCAGGTGGCGTTGGCCAGGAACTGGCGCCTGTTGATCGAGCTCGGCATGGACACATCCCTGGGGCGGAGAGGAGGGGGAATCAGGGGGACAGCAATTGGCGTGGCTGCTTGTGCCTGGAGCGTCGCTTGTTATGCACGAAGGTCGGCCATGTCCCCTGGGATGTCAACGGGCGCGCAGGGATGAAAAGCACCGCGCGACCGGTCAATTTGAACGATTTACACCTTTAGATGCGCGTTTATGACTGTTGAAACATGGCATGTCTGGCAGCTACTTCACGGCCGATTCCCTCACGAAGGAGACAGGATTGATGGGATGCATCTTGCCTCCAATCCCCCAGGCACTCACCTTGGATGCGCCCTGAACTGGCATTTTGCGAGAGACCGAGCGAGGGACTGGACAGCACTGCGGGAGCATGTCTATAAAGACATCCCATCTCTGCTGTGCGGCGATAGACAGATGTCGTCGAGACGAAACATCTCCCGCTACGGGACCAGCGCGAGGAAGCATCGATGAGACTCAGAACCGTCCTCTGTTCCGCCGTCGCCACCCTGTCCGCACTGGCGTTGCTCAGCACATGTGGCAGCGGCTCCACCATCACGGGCGGCAAGGTCCAGGAGTGAATCAGGCGCCCGTCGCCGCCGAACACCGCCCACCGCTCCCCCTCCGTCGCGGGGGGCCGAGTTACCACCTGCTTTTCACCGGAGTCGCTGTCATGCCCTCTGCCGTGTCCCCTCCCTCGGCATCCGCCCGTATCACCGCCCTCGACGTCCTGGACGTGCGGTTCCCGACATCCGAGCATCTGGACGGGTCGGACGCGATGAACCCCGAACCCGACTACTCCGCCGCCTACGTCGTCCTGCGCACCGACGCCGGTGACGGACTGGAGGGCCACGCCCTGGCCTTCACCACCGGACGCGGCAACGACGTGCAGGCCGCCGCCATCGCGGCCCTCGCCCCACACGTGGTCGGCCTGTCCGTGGCGGAGGTCTGCTCCGACCTGGGCGCGTTCTCCCGCTCCCTCGTGCACGATCCCCAACTCCGCTGGCTGGGACCCGAGAAGGGCGCCATCCACATGGCCACCGGCGCGGTGGTCAACGCCGCCTGGGACCTGGCGGCCAAGCGTACGGGCAAGCCGGTGTGGCGTTTCCTCGGCGAGATGTCCCCCGAGGATCTGGTCGCGCAGGTCGACTTCCGCTGGCTCAGCGACGCGATCACCCCCGAGGAGGCCCTGGACATCCTGCGCCGCGCCGAACCCGGACGCGGCGAGAGGATCGCCCGCCTGCTGGAACGCGGCTACCCGGCCTACACCACCACCCCTGGTTGGCTCGGCTACTCCGACGAGAAGCTGGCCCGCCTGGCCCGCGAGGCCGTCGCCGACGGCTTCACCCAGATCAAGCTGAAGGTGGGCGGGTCCCTGAAGGACGACGTACGGCGCATGCGCACCGCCCGCGAGACGGTCGGCGACGGTGTCCGTATCGCCGTGGACGCCAACCAGAGATGGGATGTCGCACAGGCCATCGACTGGATGCGCGCTCTGGCGCCGTCCCAGCCGTACTGGATCGAGGAACCCACCTCCCCCGACGACATCCTCGGTCACGCCGCGGTCCGCAGGGCCGTCGGCCCCATCAAGGTCGCCACCGGCGAGCACACCGCCAACCGGGTCATGTTCAAGCAGCTTCTCCAGGCCGGCGCGGTGGACATCGTGCAGATCGACGCGGCACGGGTCGGCGGGGTCAACGAGAACATCGCGATCCTGTTGCTCGCCGCGAAGTTCGGCGTACCGGTGTGCCCCCACGCCGGCGGCGTCGGTCTGTGCGAGATGGTGCAACACCTGTCGATGTTCGACTACGTCGCCGTCTCCGGCACCCTGGAGGACCGGGTCATCGAATACGTGGACCACCTCCACGAGCACTTTGTCGACCCGGTACGCATCGCCGACGGCCACTACCTGGCGCCGGAGCTCCCCGGGCTGAGCGCGCAGATGCATCCCGAGTCCCTGAAGGAGTACGCGTACCCCGACGGCCCCGTCTGGACCGCTCGTGTCTGACGCCCTGGCCCTCGTCGACGCCCACCACCACGTGTGGAACCTGGACCTCCGGCCGCAGCCCTGGCTGGACGAGCCCGGGCACGAGCCGCTCCGCCGCAGCTTCAGCTCACGCGCCCTGCGCTCGGCCGCGACCCGGCCGATCGCCGGACGGCGGCTTACGAGCACGGTGGTCGTCCAGTGCATGACGTCCGTACCCGAGACACGCGACCTCCTCGCCCTGGCCGACAGCGACCCGCTGGTCGGCGCCGTCGTCGGCTGGGCGGACCTGACGTCCCCCGCGATCGGCGACATACTCGACGAACTGCGGGCCCGGCCCGGAGGCGAGTACCTGCGGGCCCTGCGACACATCGTGCAGGACGAGTCCGATCCGGAGTGGCTGCAGCAACCGGCCGTGGAACGGGGCCTGCGGGCCGTGCAGGACAGCGGTCTCGGCTACGACGTCCTCATTCGCAGCCACCAGTTCCCCCAGGCGATCCGTCTCGCGGAAAGGCTGCCGGAGCTGCCCCTCGTCCTGAACCATGCGGGCAAGCCGCCTCTCGCACGGCGGGAACTGACCGACTGGTCCCAGCAGTTGCGCGGACTCGCCCGGCATCCCCAGGTCCGCTGCAAGGTGTCGGGGCTTGTCACGGAGGCCGACCACGAAAAGTGGACCGTCGACGACATCCGCCCGGTGTGGGACGTCCTGCTGTCCGCCTTCGGCCCCGACCGGCTGATGTTCGGCTCCGACTGGCCGGTCTGCGTCCTCGCCGGCGGCTGGAACCGCTGGGCCGCCACCGTCGAGGAACTCCTGGACGGCTGCTCGGCCACCGAGATCCACGCGGTGCTCGCCGGCACCGCGACGGCCTTCTACCACCTGACGCCCGCCCCGACGAAGGAGGGGACGCCGTGCTCCTGACGGAACTGCTGCACCCCGCAATCCTCGAATCCCTGGCCGGAGCGGGCCACGGCGCCCGCGTCCTGCTCGCCGACGGCCACTACCCCGCCAGTACGGCCACCGGGGAGTGGGCGCGGACCGTGCACCTCAACCTGCGGCCGGGCCTGCTGGACGTCACCACCGTGCTCGATGTCCTGCTGCGGGCGATCCCCGTCGAGTCGGCTCATGTCATGGTGGGACCCGAGGGCGAACCGGAGCCGCCGGCCGTCGCCGAGTACCGCTCCCGCCTGGCGCCCGCCCCGGTGGAGGCACTGGGCCGGTTCAAGTTCTACGACGCCGCCCGCTCCCCCGACCTCGCGCTGACGATCGTCACCGCCGACATCCGTACCTACGCCAATCTGCTGCTGACCATCGGCGTCCGCGCTGAAGGGACCCTGACTCCACGATGACACTCGCAGTCCGCTACACGGCCGCCCGCACCCTGGTCACCGGGCCGGCCGATACCCGCTCCCCCGGCCCCGGCGAGGTGGAACTGGCCCCCGCCTACGTCGGCATCTGCGGCACCGACCTGCACATCTTCCACGGCGACATGGACGCCCGGGTCGCCGCACCCGCGGTCCTCGGACACGAGATGTCCGGCCGCGTCGTACGCGTCGGACCGGACGTGGAGGGCTGGCAGCCCGGTGACGCGGTGACCGTGATGCCGCTGCGCTGGGACGGCACCTGCCCCGCTTGCCGGACCGGCCACCAGCACATCTGCCAGAAGCTCGACTTCATCGGCATCGACTCGCCCGGCGCGATGCAGCAGCGCTGGACAGTGCCCGCTTCGACGCTCGTACGCCTGCCGGAGTCCGTCTCACTGGACCGGGCCGCGCTCGTCGAACCCACCGCCGTCGCCGTGCACGATGTCGGCCGGGCCGAAGTCCGGGGCGGGGAGCGGGTCGTCGTGGTCGGCGGAGGGCCGGTGGGCGTGCTCATCGCGCTGGTCGCGCGCGCCGAAGGAGCCGACGTCCGCGTCGTCGAGCTGAGCGCCCATCGGCGCCGGCTCGCGGCCGACTTGGGTCTGCTCGCCTGGGACCCGGCCGCCGCCGACGTGCCCGAGCTGGTGCGGCAGTGGACCGGCGATGCGGGCGCCGATGTCGCCTTCGAGGTCTCCGGCGCGGCAGGTGGCGTGGATACGGCGGTCGATGTCCTCGGGGTGCGCGGTCGGCTGTGCCTGGTGGCCATCCACCCCCGTCCCCGCGAGGTGAACCTCCACCGCTTCTTCTGGCGCGAACTCACCCTCGTCGGCGCCCGGTTGTACGATCGCGCCGACTTCGAGAGGGCGGTCGCCCTGGTGGCGGAGGGCACGATTTCCGCGGAGCGGCTGATCAGCAGGGTCGTGCCGCTCACCGAGGCACCTGCCGCGTTCGAGGCGCTGGAGGCCGGTGGCGATGTGATGAAGATCCTCGTGGACTGCACCGACGAGACTGAAGGAGCCGTCGCATGAGCGCGTTCGACCTGACGGGCCGACTGGCTGTCGTCACGGGAGCCCGCCGGGGCATCGGCCGGGCCATGGCCCGTGCTCTGGCCGAGGCCGGAGCGGACGTCATCGGCGTCAGCGCCAGTCTGGAGGAGTCCGGGAGCGAGGTGGAGAAGGATGTCCTCGCCGCGGGACGCACCTTCGAGTCGATCCGCACGGACTTCGCCGACGCCGACGCCGTACGTGCTCTGGGCGCGGACCTCGCCGCACGGGCGCGTCCGGTGGACATCCTGGTCAACAACGCCGGCACCATCCGTCGCGCACCCGCGGCCGAACACACCGACACCGACTGGGACCTGGTGCTCCAGGTGAACCTCAACGCGCAGTTCGCCCTGAGCCGGGCGGTGGGCGCGGCGATGGTGGCCCGCGGCCAGGGGAAAATCATCTTCACCGCGTCGCTGCTCAGCTTCCAGGGCGGCATCACCGTCCCCGGCTACACCGTCGCCAAGCACGGCATCGCCGGCCTGACCAAGGCCCTGGCCAACGAGTGGGCACCGCACGGCGTCAACGTCAACGCTCTCGCCCCGGGCTACATCGCGACTGACAACACCCAGGCGCTGCAGGACGATCCGGTGCGCAGCAAGGCGATCCTGGACCGCATCCCTGCCGGGCGCTGGGGCACCGCCGACGACCTCGCGGGCGCCACCGTGTTCCTGGCCTCCGACGCGGCCGCCTATGTCCACGGCACCGTGCTTCCGGTCGACGGCGGATGGCTGGGACGGTGACCCCCGATCCGGCCTCGGCCGATATCCGCCTCGTAGTGCCTTGAGGAGCATGCTGTGCGAACCCGGAAAATCACGAACACCACCGTCGAAGTCACCGAACTGGGTTTCGGGGCCTCCGTCATCGGCAACCTCTACCGGGTCACACCGGCCCAGGACGCGGCAGCGGCCATCGAGGCGGCCTGGGACAGCGGCATCCGGTACTTCGACACCGCGCCGCACTACGGGCTCGGCCTCTCCGAGCAGCGCCTGGGGGCCGCCCTGCGCGATCATCCCCGCGAGCAGTACGTCGTCTCCTCCAAGGTGGGCAGGCTGCTGGTGCCCAACGAGCAGCCGCGGGGCGTCGACAGCGAGGGCTTCGTCGTCCGGGACGACCTGCGCCGCCAATGGGACTTCAGCCGGGACGGCGTGCTCCGCTCCATCGATGCCACCTTGGAGCGTACGGGTCTGGATCGCCTCGACGTCGTCTACGTGCACGATCCCGACGCCCACTGGCGGCAGGCCGCCGAGGAAGCCCTGCCCACCCTCGCGGACCTGCGCGACCAGGGGGTGATCGGCGCGATCGGCACCGGCATGAACCAGTCGGCCATGCTCGCCCGCTTCCTGCGCGAGACCGCGGCCGACGTGGTGATGCTGGCCGGACGTTACACGCTCCTTGACCAGTCGGCGCTGGACGACGTGCTGCCCGCCGCGCGGGAGCACGGCAAGAGTGTGGTCGCCGTCGGCGTGTTCAACTCGGGCCTGCTTTCCCGGGATCGACCGGCGCCGGGCATGAAGTACGACTACAAGGACGCCCCGCCGGACTTGGTCGCCCGTGCCCTGGCCATCGCCGAGGTCTGCGAACGTCACGGCACGACGTTGCCCGCCGCCGCGATCGCTTTCCCCTTCAGCCACCCCAGTACCGTCAATGTCACCCTGGGAATGAGGGACCGGGAACAGGTCAGCCGCAATGTGGAACTCCACCGTCGGGGCGTGCCCGAAGGCCTCTGGGACGATCTTCGCGCCCAGGGTCTGATCAGGCCGGACGTACCCACGCCCCGGTGATCCTGCTGTTCACTCGGCTCCAGGGCTGAGCAGCCGCTGCCCTTGGAACCGTCGATCACGGGTTCACGGCGCCGGCCCTGGCGACCGTGGACCCGTTCAGGAGTGGTCGTCGGGGTACGGCAGCCCCAGGCGCGGCAGGAGTTCGGTTTCCGTCCGCTGCCGACCACTTGTGTTAACGGTCACATCACTGCATGATTGTGGCGTCGGAATCCGAAGTGTCAAGAGCTCGCACAGCATGGATTTCTCCGGGCTTCTTCCGCCGGACCGGGCCCGGCGGCCGTGCAGATGATCGCTGAGGACGAACCCGCGCCCGAGTGACCGGTCACATAGCCGCACCGACAAGGAGCAAGGAGCCAGCCATGCCGAGCGGCTACCGCCGCCTTCCCGGAGTGGGCACAGTTTGATGGGCACGGCCCCTGACGCCAGTGGCGCGCCCACCGTGACCATCCGCGATGTCGCGCGGGAAGCCGGTGTCTCCCACCAGACGGTCTCCCGCGTCATCAACGGCCACTCCGCCGTGGCCGATGCCACCCGTCACCGGGTCGAAGCCGCCATCGATTTGCTCGGATTCCGGCCCAACCACGCAGCCCGCGAACTCGCGGGCAAGGCAGCCCGCTCGCTGACCGTCCTCACCAGCGACACCAGCCTGTACGGGGCCGCCTCGACACTGCGCGGCATCGAAGAGGCCGCCCGAGCCGCCTCATTCGCGGTCGCGGTCAGTGTGCTGGACCGCCACGCCCATCCGGACCGGGCCGAGTTACGCGCCCGCCTCGCTCGGCCGGGCGAACCCGTCGTGGTCATCGCCTTCGACGCCCCCGGGGTGCATGCCCTGCGGCTGCTGCCCGCGGACACACCGGTGGTGGCCGCGGTAGAGCACCCCTCCGGCAGCGAGCCGGTTTCGTCTCGGCCGCAGGCCTGGCTGGACGACCGGCTCGCCGCCGCCCACGCCACCCGCCATCTGCTGGGCCTGGGCCACCGCACGGTGCACTACCTGGCGCTGCCTTCCTCGACCGCGGACGTGGCCCAGCGCACGCAGGGCTGGCTGGACGCGCTGCGCGCGGCCGGTGCCCCGGAACCGCCCGTGGTGGAAGGCGGCTGGACGCCGCGTACCGGCTACCTCGCCGCGCGGGAGCTGGTCGCGGACCGGTCGGTGACCGCGGTGCTGTGCGGCAACGACGACGTGGCCGCCGGGGTGATGCGGGCGGCCCGCGAAGCCGGACGTCACATCCCCGACGACTTGAGCGTGGCCGGCTTCGACGACGTACCCGTCGCGGCCTTCCTCGCCCCAGCGCTGACCACGGTCCGACTCGACTTCGAGGGGCTCGGCCGCACCTGCTTCGGACTGCTGCACCGGCTGCTCGACCCCGCGGCCCCCGCTCCCGACCCCTGCGACGAGCCCGCCCTGATCGTCCGTGAGAGCACCGGCCCCTGGCACGGCGCCGGCGAATAAAAGGCAGCGCGAGTGCCGTTCCGGCCACAGTGAGCCAAGTGCCGGACACACAAACAGCCTTCATCGGCCATCGGCGGGCTGGTTGGCGCAAGGGGTGTTGACGTCCCACGGAGTCCGCCTATCATCCATGCTTGTCCGGCCTTCCGATTGTTGTTCGATATCCCGAACATCAATCCGGAGTGGACAGGTTTGTGTCGGCCCCACAGACCACCGTTGACAGCCGTATCCGGTGAGGTTCCCCCCTACGTCACCGCGCCGGAGTTCGAAGACACGGGCGGCGACGTTCAGGGGAGCAATCCCCAGCCGGCACAGGGAGCTTCCCCGTACCCGCACCCGACCGGCGACCGCGGCCACCCGGCCGTCGGGGCCGTCAGCAGCCTTCCTCAACACGGGCATGACCGCACCCCGGCCGTCATTGGGAGCGCTCCCAATGAGAGCGTCCCGACCTCCAAGGAGAACCATGACTGTTGTGAAGCCACCCGGCCGATACCGAACCCTCGCGTTAGGTCTCCTGGCCGCCGGCGTGATGGCAGTGGCCGGGACCGCCGCGCCCGCGTCCGCCACTGCCACGGCCACTGCCACTGCCACTGACTCCGCCGCTGCGTCCGACTCCGTTCAGGCGTCCACACTGGGCGCTCAGGCGGCCCAGTCCGGGCGGTACTTCGGGGCCGCCGTGGCCGCCGGCAGACTTGGCGACGGGACGTACTCGACCATCCTGGACCGCGAGTTCAACATGGTCACCCCCGAGAACGAGATGAAGTGGGACACCACGGAGCGCTCCCGCGGCTCGTTCAACTTCGGCCCCGCCGACCAGATCGTGAACCGCGCCACCTCGCGTGGCCAGCGGGTACGGGGCCACACCCTGGTCTGGCACTCCCAGCTGCCCAGCTGGGTCAGCTCCATCGGCGACGCGAACACCCTGCGCAGCGTGATGAACAACCACATCAACGGCGTGATGGGCCACTACAAGGGCAAGGTCTACGCCTGGGACGTGGTGAACGAGGCGTTCGCCGACGGCGGCAGCGGAGCGCACCGCCCCTCGGTCTTCCAGAACCTGCTGGGCGACGGCTTCATCGAGGAGGCCTTCCGTACCGCGCGGGCGGCCGACGCCTCGGCCAAGCTCTGCTACAACGACTACAACATCGAGAACTGGACCGACGCCAAAACCCAGGGCGTCTACCGCATGGTGCGCGACTTCAAGACGCGTGGCGTGCCCATCGACTGCGTCGGCTTCCAGGCCCACTTCGGCACCGGCGGCCCGCCGGCCAGTTTCCAGACCACCCTGTCGAACTTCGCCGCCCTCGGCGTGGACGTTCAGATCACCGAGCTGGACATCGCGCAGGCACCGACGACCGCGTACGCCAACACCGTCAAGGCCTGCATGAACGTGGCGCGGTGCAACGGCCTCACCACATGGGGAATCCGGGACACCGACTCCTGGCGCGCCGGGGAGAAGCCACTGCTCTTCGACGGCAACGGCAACAAGAAGGCCGCATACAACTCAGCGCTCACCGCGATGGGCGGCACCCCCGCGGTGAAGGGCACGGCGAACACCGTGACGAAGACCGCGGCAAAGGACCCGACGAAGACCCCGGCCTCCCCCGGCTCGGCCGCCGCCCTGCCCGGCAGCTTCAGCTGGAGCTCCAGCGGGATCCTCATGTCCCCCAAGCCGGACTCCACCCACAACATCGCCGGGCTCAAGGACCCGACCGTCGTCTACTACAACGGCAAGTACCACGTGTTCGCCAGCGTCGCCAGCGCCTCCGGATACAGCCTGGTGTACCTGAACTTCACCGACTGGTCCCAGGCAGCCTCGGCCCCGCACTACTACCTGGACCGCAGCGGGATCGGCACCGGATACCGGGCCGCACCCCAGGTGTTCTACTTCGCACCCCAGCGCACCTGGTACCTGGTGTACCAGACCGGCAACGCCTCGTACTCCACCAACACCGACATCAGCAACCCCAACGGGTGGAGCGCACCGCGCAACTTCTACTCCTCCATGCCGGACATCATCAAACAGAACATCGGCAACGGCTACTGGGTCGACATGTGGGTGATCTGCGACAGCGCCAACTGCTACCTGTTCTCCTCCGACGACAACGGACACCTGTACCGCTCCCAGACCACCCTCGCCCAGTTCCCCAACGGGTTCACCAACACCGTCATCGCCGCCCAGGACTCCAACAAATACGCCCTCTTCGAAGCCAGCAACGTGTACAAGGTCCAGGGCAGCAACCAGTACCTGCTGATCGTCGAGGCCATCGGATCCGACGGACGGCGCTACTTCCGCTCCTGGACCTCCAGCAGCATCGGCGGCTCCTGGACACAGCTGGCCGCCTCCGAGAGCAACCCGTTCGCCCGGGCCAGCAATGTCACCTTCCCCTCGGGGGCCTGGACCAGGGACATCAGCCACGGCGAGCTGGTCCGCGCCGGATACGACCAGACCCTCACCATCAACCCCTGCAAGATGCAGTACCTCTACCAGGGCATGAACCCCAACGCCAGCGGCGACTACAACACCCTGCCATGGCGGCTCGGCCTGCTCACCCAGACCAACTCCACCTGCTGACCGACCCGGAGACACCCGGCCTCGGCGCGGACATCAGCTCCCGGGACGCGTACCGCGCCGAGGTCCCTCCCGAGCGACCGGGTCACTCCATCCAGCACACAGGCGGGTGCCGTCAGTGACGCCCCTGCGGCACCCTTCCGGGAAAGGAACCACCGTGCCCATACGACCACGCGGACGAGTGCTCCGCCTCCTTGTGGCCGCCGCTCTGACGGCCACCGCGTTCACCACGGCCTCGGTCCACTCGCCGGCTCAGGCCGCGCCCGGCAGTCCGGCGCTCACCCCGCCGCTGGGCTGGAACAGCTGGAACAGCTTCGGGTGCGGGGTCACCGAGGCACAGGTCCGCCAAGCCGCCGACGCGATGGTGTCCTCGGGCATGCGGGACGCCGGTTACCGGTACGTGGTCGTCGACGACTGCTGGTTCGACCCGCAGCGCGACGCCGCGGGCAACCTGCGGGCCAACCCCACCAAGTTCCCCGGCGGGATGAAGGCACTCGGGGACTACATCCACCAGAAAGGCTTGAAGTTCGGCATCTACCAGGTGCCCAACGAGCGCACATGCGCCCAGGGCACAGGCGGCTATCCGGGGTCCACCGGCAGCAAGGGCCACGAGACCCAGGACGCCCGCACGTTCGCCTCCTGGGGCGTGGACTACCTCAAGTACGACTGGTGCTCCTCCGCCGGCACCCGGGACGAGCAGGTCGCACGGTTCACGCTCATGCGCGATGCCCTGCGCGCGACCGGGCGCCCGATCGTCTACAGCATCAACCCGAACAGCTTCCACGCCATCACCGGCGACAGGTACAACTGGGGCGAGGTCGCCGATCTGTGGCGGACGACCGAGGATCTGCTCGACATCTGGCAGAACGGCAACACCAACAGCTATCCGATGGGCGTGGGCAACGTCCTGGACGTCACCGCGCCGCTGGCCGCGCAGTCGGGTCCGGGCCACTGGAACGACCCGGACATGCTCGTCGTCGGCCGACCCGGCCTGTCGCTGACCGAGTCCCGCTCCCACTTCGCCCTGTGGGCGCTGATGGCCGCGCCGCTCATGGCGGGCAACGACATCCGCACCATGTCGGCCGACGTGAGCGCGATCCTGCGCAACCCGCGCCTGCTGGCGGTGAACCAGGACCCCCTGGGCGTGGGCGGGCGCAGGGTGCGCGACGACGGAAACACTGAGGTGTTCGCCAAGCCCCTGTCCGACGGCTCGGTCGCCGTGGGCCTGTTCAACCGGGGCGGCGGCACCGCGACCGTCACCACCACGGCGGCCCAGGCCGGTCTGTCCGGCGGGTCGTTCACCCTCACCGACCTGTGGACCGGTGGCACATCGAGCACGACCGGCCAGATCTCGGCAAGCGTGCCCGCACACGGCGTCGCCGCGTTCCGGGTGACCGGTGGCGCCCCGCTGGCCGCCACCACGTCCCGGCTGCGCGGCAACGGGTCCGGCCGTTGCCTGGACGTGGAGAACGCCTCCACCGCGGCCGGGGCGAGGACACTGATCCAGGACTGTCACACGGCGGCCGGCCAGCTGTGGACCACATGGGCCGACGGTGAGGTCCGCGTCTTCGGTGACAAGTGCCTGGACGCCTACGACCAGGGCACCACCAACGGTACCCGTGTCATCACCTGGCCCTGCAACGGGCAGGACAACCAGAAGTGGACCGTGAACTCCGACGGGTCGATCCGCAACGCGCACGCCGGCCTGTGCCTGGACGTCGACCAAGCCGGCACCGCGGGCGGAACCCCGCTCGTCCTGTGGACCTGCGACGGCCGGGCCGGCCAGAAATGGAGCCGCGCGTGAGGCCCGATCGCGGCGGTGTCCGCCCCGGCGGCCGTCCAACGTCACGCCCACCAGCCCCCCATGGAGGCCACGATGCTCCCGGCCCGGCCCGTCCCGACCCACGCGAGGCTTACCCGCCACTCCTTCATGGTGAAGTTGGTGGAGCCGTCCTCGTCGTGCCAGCCGTTCCGTGACGCCATCGGCCGCCCCATTCACCACCCGCGTGGCCTCGGCGACCGGCGGCGGCAGCGGCTACCTGGTCAACGTGAACTGGTGGCAGTTCACCCCCCGGCGCCGGTGACCAGTTCTGACCACAACATCAGCGCACCACGCGCACGTGGCGCAGCCGGATGGTGGGCGCCGGGCCGACCGCTTCGAACCGAACCTCGATGGGCCCGGCCGGACGGTCCGCGTCGAGCGGGAGCACCTGGGAGATTTCCTCGCTCTCCGGGCCGGTCGAGGGTGTGAGCGTGCCCAGCACATGCCCGTCGACCAGCACGCGGGTCGGCCCGGCACTTCCGTCCGAGAGGTGGATCACCTGGAGGCCGGTGGCGGCACCGTCCCGGTCTGTCAGGCGATAGGACCACCATCCGGTGGCGGCCCGCCACCTCAGCCCGTCGGTGAGGCCCGACCATGTGTCCTGCCCCTCGAACCGGTGGTCGCTTTCGGGCTGTTGCTCGCCGACGGCAACGGAGTCAACGGTTCGGTCGTGCAACGCGAGTGCCGCCTCGTCGGCCGCGCGCAGCTCCGCCCGCCGCTCCTGGAGCCGCTCCGGTTCCGCCACGGGGAAGTAAAGGTGGTAGCGGGAGTCGTGGATGCCGGCGAACGGGAGAAGGGTGACGGACTCGCCCGGTCGCGCGTCCACGTGATCCAGGGCGAACGTCAACCGGTCCGGGGCGAGTCGGCGCACGCCGGCCGCCAGATCGGAGGTGCTCCGGGCGAGCACGACGGGCAGATGCTCCAGGGGGCGCAACGGGCCGCCGGCGACATGCCCCATCCGGGAGTCGTCGGCGAAGAGCCCGACCAGGTCGTTCCGGTCGCTCTCGGCCGCAAGCACGCTGGGCCCGAAGCGGTACGACACCCACGGCGAGCCGTCGGGAAGCAGCTCGGCGCTGATGCGCGGGCGAAGGCGCATGGTGACCGTGTCGCCTTCGCACCACTGCCGCTCCAGGCGCACGTAGGTCAGGGGCTGTCCGCCCGCCGCGCGGCGCGTGGTGAGCGGGCCCGGCCCGTCCTCGGGCGGTGCGCCGTTGATTCGGATCTGCGGCGTCCCCTCGTGCCAGCCGGGGACGCGTATGTGGATCGGCAGAGGGGTGGCGGGAGCGCCGCGCACCACGAGTCTCACCTCCTCGTCGTACGGCGCCGTCCCGGTCTGCTCGAGCACCAGGTTCTGTTCGGGTCGGCTGAGGCGGGAGGCGATGAACAGGTTGACGAACAGATCGTCGCCCTCGGTGGTGTACACCAGCTCGCCGTACTTCGCGTGGTTCTCGAGCCCGGTGCCGACGCAGCACCAGAAGCAGTTCTGGGGCGTCGACACCACGCGGTAGTGGCCAGGCCGCACCGGT
Organism: Streptomyces milbemycinicus; assembly: GCF_002154605.1. Lineage (GTDB taxonomy): Bacteria > Actinomycetota > Actinomycetes > Streptomycetales > Streptomycetaceae > Streptomyces > Streptomyces milbemycinicus. The sequence goes on from NZ_MUNE01000301.1 coordinate 23,171, forward strand.
GTGAAATACACCAGCCCGCCCTTGGGTTGCAGGGACGAGAGGATGTGGTTGACCGTCGCGCGCTCGTAGTGGTCGAGCACCTCGGTGTCCGGCCGTTCGAGGAAGAGGGCGCGGCTCAGCTTGAGCATGTTGTAGGTGTTGCAGGTCTCGGGGCCCTCCGGCGACTGGAGCGCGGAGCTGAAGTCGTCGCGGGGGTGCAGGTGCTCGCGCACGGAGTTGCCGCCGAAGGAGACCGTCCGGTGCCTGGTCATGGCCTGCCAGAAGAACCGGGCGGCGTCCCTGAGGCCGGGGTCGTCGACGACCTCGCCGAGCCGCTGGTACCCGACGACTTTGGCGATCTGGGTGTTGGCGTGCATCCCGTCGAGGACGTCACGGTGCTCGCACAGCGGGCGCAGCAGGGACTGGTCGAGGAACCGCCGTGCCAGGGCGGCGTACCGGTCCGTGCCGGTGACCTCGGCGAGGTCCGCCAGAACCTCGCACATGCCACCGAACTCCGTGCGGAGCATGGCTTCGTGGGTGTCGTCGTCCATCCCCGCCGCCACCCGGCCCCACCAGTCGGCCAGCCGTCGGACGGCGGTCAGCGCCGGCTCGGAGCCGGTGTGCCGGTAGGCATCCAGCAGGCCGGCGAAGAGCTTGTGCAGATTGTACCACGGGACCCAGGCACCACCGAGCTCGAACGAGTCCCGCTCGACCTGCCCCGCGGCCACCCGCTGCCACAGCCGCACGCCGTCAGGGACGCCCCCGACGTAGCCGGTGCCCAGGGCGTCCTGGCACTCGACGACGCCCTGCACCAGACGATCGACCATGGCTCGCGGCCGGGGATCGTCCGTCACCGCGCTCATCAGAGCGGCGCCCGACAACGCGTGCCCGACGGTGTGGCCGTCGAGACCGGAGCTCTCCCAGTTGCCGTAGGACTCGGCAACCGGCGGCAGGCCGGCCTCGCGCCGCAAGGGCGCGAGGAGCCGGTCGGTGTCCAGGGACAGCAGGTAGTCGAGGGCGGTGGCCTGCGCGTCCAGGAACGGGCCGGGAAGAAGGCGCACCGCGCTGCGAGGGAGTGACTGCATGAGTGCTCGTTTCCGTCATTCAAACGCTTCTGCCCTGCGGTGGAGAGCATCGCGGTTGATCGTGCGTGATCAAGAATCGCTTGTCTGCCCGCCATAGGCACTCAGCAGCCGGTCGTACTCCGCCTGGGTGAGAGGGAGCACCGAGCCGTGCTTGGCTTCAGGGGGCAGTTGGTAGCTCGTCGACTGGGTCCACTTCCCGGAGTCGAGATCGGTGGTCTCGAAGGGGACGTAGTTGCGCCCCCCGAACTCGTCGATGAACATGTACCACTTCTCCTCCGTGTTCGACTTGAACACGGCCGGGCCCTCACCGCGGGTGATCTCCCCCTCGCCGATACGGTCGGCCACGAAATCATACGTGGTGGCGGCCAGTTCACGCGACTTCTCCGCGATGATGAGCTTGCCGCTGGGCACGGAAGCCGTCTGGTCCCGCTCGTCCTTCGTATAGCGGTAGTACACCCCGTTGTGCTTGATCACGGCTGAGTCGATCACCGCGTGCCCCGGATCGTGCCAGACCCTGGGCTCACTGAACGTGCGGAAGTCGGTGGTGGTCGCGCAGAGCATCCTGTTGTAGCTGGTTCCGGTGTGGTCCGGGTCGTCCTGGGCGTAGAGCTTCGAGGCCCAGAAGACGACGTACGTGCCGAGTTCGTCGGCGTAGTACGCCTTCGGTGCCCAGGTGTTGCCCGCGGTGTCGGGGGACACCTTGACCAGGCGGTGACCAGTCCAGTTGACCAGGTCCGTGGAGTCCCACACCACGATCGACTTACTGCCGGTGCGCTCGGCCCCGTCCCAGGTGGCCCGCGTCGAATGCTCGCTGCCGGACGTCCACAGGTCCGTGGCGATCAAATGGAACCCGTCACCTTCGGGGGAACGGATCACGAAGGGGTCGCGTAGTCCCTTGGTACCGAGGCTGGAGGTCAGGACGGGCTCTCCGGCGTTCAGTTCCCGGTAGTGCAACGGGTCGTTGCCGCGGCTGAGTGCCATCCGGATCCGTTCGTCATCGGCTGCCGGACTGCCGATGAAATAGACGAGCAGGTAGCCGACGTAGACCGGTTTCGGCTGATGCACAAACGCTCCTCAGTGTGGTGAAGTGGCAGGTCCGGCGGGAGCGGGACCCGCGAGCCTTGCGCCGCTCGTCGGCAGGGAGACCGTGATACGCGTGCGCTGTCCGGCGGTGAGGGAAATGTTCCGGCTATGCGGGCCCTGGTCGGAGGGGCCGATATGTGCGGAGGTGGAGACGGAGGTCATTCCGCGCCGGCTGATCAGCGTGACGTCCTGCGTCGTGTCCGAGGTGACGGTCACGGTCGCGGTAAGGCCGGACAGATCCCAGTCCAGCTCGTGCACACGGATTCCGCCCCGGCCCCGGATGCCGGTGATCCGGCCCTTGTCCCACTGCTCGGGCAGCGCGGGAAGGAGTTCCAGCACGCCTGGCCTCGTGTAGAGCAGGGCCTCGGCCACCACGGCGGGCAGGGCGTTCGCGGCGTCCGCGTTGTAGATGTCCCGACCGGGGTTGTGGGAGGTCATCAGCGAGCGGAAGAGCATGTCACTGCCGGTGATCTTCCGGAGGTTGTCGTATACCTTGGCACCGTCCTTGAGCCGTGCGGCGGCCAAGGCGCGGTGCAGGCTGCCGTGTGCGGAGAGGTTCTGGTCTCCGCGCAGTTCGAGCGCTTTGAGTGCTGGGGGTACCAGGTCGGGCCGCTCCTCCGGGTTGATCTCGTGCAGGGGCCAGGCGCCCACTGTGCACGGTCGGTGTGTCGTCGAGCGCGGTGTGCACGCTCAGGGTGACGTCGACGGTACGGCCCGGGGCCGGCGCCAGTTCGTGGACGATGACCCGGTCGGCGCGGGAGACGAAGATCCGGCGGGACCAGGTGCCGTGCCCGTCCGTCCAGGCGGCGGTGACCTCGCCCGTGCGGAAATCGGTGATCCGGACGTACCGGTCGGCGACGGTGTCGTGCGCAGCGGCGATCCGGAGCTCGTATGCGGGATGGTACGTCTGTGTCCAGCGCAGCTCCCACCCGGCGGCGAAGTCGCGGGACGCTCCGGCGTAATCCCCGGCCAGCGCCTTGTCCCTCACGGCCTCCAGCCGTTCGGCGAGCACCGGCGGGGCGAGGTCGCGGGTGCCGTTCGCCAGGACCAGTCGGTGGTGGTTGAAGACGACCTTCTCCAGCGCCAGGTCCCCGTACACCACGGCCCCGTACTCGCCGTTGCCGGCGAGGAAGCCGTCGGTCCACAACTGGGCGGGGGCGGTGTCATGGATTCCCCGTTCGGGCAGTGCGACCTTGGCCGGCCCGGGCGCGGCCGTGCCGCCCTCGGGAGGGTGTGCGGAGTGCATCGTGTTCTCTTCCTTCGTGCGGGTGATGGACCAGGAGGAGGTCAGCCGAGCCGAGCTGCGACGTCGGCTCCTTCGCGCACGAAGACGGGAATGCGCTCCAGCGGGGCCTTCGCGTCGAGCGTCGTACCGCCCTCGGCGGTGCGTCCGGTCATCGGGTCGAGCCAGCGTGCCCCGCACGGCAGATACACCCGGCGGGCCCGCGCGCCCGCCTCGTACACCGGCGCCACCAGCACATCGGGCCCGAGCAGGAACTGGTCGTCCACGTCCCAGGCGCGCTCGTCCTCGGGGAAGTCGAAGAACAGCGGGCGCATCGGCGGGGCGCCGGTGCGGTGAGCGTCCTCGGACAGCCGCGTCAGGTATGGGCGCAGGCGCTCGCGCAGCGACAGGTGGTCCCGGAGGATGCCGTACGCCTCTTCCCCGTAGGACCAGACCTCGTTCGGGCCGCCGGTCGCGTCCGTGCAGAAGTTGGGGTCGTGCGGCAGGCGGTTCCCATGCAGCCGCATGACGGGGCTGAAGGTGCCGTACTGGAACCACCGGATCAGCACCTCGCGATAGGCGGGGTCGTCCGGGTCACCGCCACCGAAGCCGCCGATGTCGGTGTTCCACCACGGGATGCCACTCATCGCGACGTTCAGCCCGGCCCTGATCTGGCGTGCGAGGGAGTCGAAGGTAGGGGGGATGTCGCCGGACCACAGCGCGGACCCGTACTTCTGGCTGCCGGCCCATGCGGACCGGACCAGGGACAGCGGCCGGTCGTCGCCCGCCTGGGCCAGGCCCTCGGCGACCGTACGGGTGTGCAGTACGGGGTAGAGGTTCGCGGCCTCGGCGGCCGGCCCGGCGGCGTAGACGGCGCGGTCGGCGACCTCGCGGGTCAGGTCGGGCTCGCAGGCGTCCAGCCAGAAGCAACTCACGCCCATCGCATAGTAGTTGTCGTGCAGCCGCTGCCACAGCGCGGCGCGTGCGCCGGGGTGGGTGGCGTCGTAGTACGCATTTGGGCGCATCGGCTCCTCGGCACTGCGCGACGGCCACGGGAAGGTGAGGAGGCCGCCATCCGCGTCCTGTACGAGGTGTCCGGACGCGCGCAGCTCGTCGAAGGTGTCACTGCCGGGCTCGACGGTGGGCCACACCGAGACCGCGAGCCGCACCCCGAGGTCGGTGAGCTCCTTCACCATCGCGGCGGGGTCGGGCCACTCGCTCTCCTCGAAACGCCAGTCGCCCATGCTCGGCCAGTGGAAGTAGTCGCAGACGATGACGGACAGCGGCAGTCCGCGCTCCTTATACTGCCGTGCCACCGTGAGGAGTTCGTCCTGGGTGCGGTAGCGCAGCTTCGACTGCCAGAAACCGGACGCCCATTCGGGGAGGAGGGGTGGGCGTCCGGTGACCAGGGTGTACGCGTCCATGATCTGGGCCGGGGTGTCCCCGGCGGTGATCCAGTAGTCGACCCGCCCGCCGCCGTCGGCGACCCACCGGGTCGTGTCGGTGCCCAGTTCGACACGCCCTGTGGCGGGGTTGTTCCACAGCAGTCCGTAGCCGCGCGAGGAGTGCAGGAAGGGGATGGTGGCCACGGTGTTGCCCTGGACGAGGTCGATCACACACCCCTTCTGATCCAGCAGCCCGTGCAGATGCTGCCCGAGGCCGTGCAGCCGTTCACCGTCGCACGCCTCGAAGTGCTGTTCCGTCCGGCCGCCCGCCGCATGGACGCGGGGGCCGGCGTGGTGGGGGTACGGGGTCTTGTCGGCGAGCAGTTCACGGCCCGAGTCGGCGTGCAGGAACCTCAGCCGACCGTGGGCCGAGGCCTCGACGGCGAGGTGGCCGTTGACCAGGCGGGCGGAGCCGTCGTCCGATACGGACAGTTCGGCGTGCGGGGAGGGCGGGGGGCTCTCCAGGGCACCGGGCGCGGCGGGATCGATGGCCCCCGAGGAGGCCCGCACCCGGACCGCGTGCGGGCCCCAGGGCTCGATGCGCAGGATCTCTTCGGTGGCGTGGCGTTCCAGGCCACCCACGCGGATGCTGTAGGACAAGGAGTTTCCTCTGTTCTTCTCAAGGGCCCGTGCCCGTGCGTCCGTGCGGGGCGTCGGCCGAGGCGGCCGGTGCCGTCTGTGGCGGTCGACGGCACCGGCCACCCATGGTCAGTGCGTCTTGTCGTAGGACTGCTGGTAGATCTCCAGGAAGCGCTCCAGCCCGAGCTTGTCGAGGTCCTTGACGTACGAGTCCCAGTCGGAGTCGAGGGACTTCTTCCCGGTGATGAACTGCACCGCGCTCTGCTGGACGAAGGTGCCGATGTTCGTCTGGAGCGTGGCGAGCTCGCTCGCCTGCGCCGGGTCGATCCACGCCTCGCCGTACGGGAACGTCTCGGCCTTCTCCGCGTGCGGCTCGTAGAGCTTGGTGGCATCGAAGAGCCGGCGCTCGTATCCGTCCGGCGTCTTGGTGTCCTTGGCTATCGCCTGCGTGTTGCGGAACTCCGCGGTGTCGTTGTACTGCGCGATCGCGCCCCAGTTGCCGTTGTCCGTGGGCTTGACCTTGTACTTCGGCTTCAGGCTCTTGTCGAGTGCGATGTCCTTCGGGCCCGGCTCGACCCAGCCCTTGCCCTCCGGTCCGAACCTGCCGTTGAGCTCACCCTCGTGGCTGAAGATGTAGTTCAGCATCTTGATCGCCTGGATCTGCTCGGTCTGAGAGGCCTTGGTCGTCAGGACGAAGGTCGCTCCGGGCATCGACGGCAAGGCGTAAGTCGTGTAGCTCTTGCCCTCCGGGCCGGTCAGCGGAGTCAGCGCGTCGTACTGCCTGTCACGGCCGTCCTTCTGCCCCTGAGTGACGAAGCCGGGGTGCAGGGCGGCGGCGGAGCCCAGGATCACCGCGTTCGCGTTGTCACCCAGCTTCTTCAGGGCGTCCGCGTTCTGGGTGAAGGCGCTGCTTTCGAACAGATGCTTGTCGTAGAGCGACTTGATGTACCGCAGGCCCTCGCGCCAGCCCTCCTTGTTCGCCTGGATGTCGGTCTTGCCGTCGTTGAAGACCAGGGTGGTGTTGGCGTCGGGGGTGGTGTTGCCGGTCGGGGTGTAGATGAACGCGTTCATCAGGTACGGGATGATCGTGTCTCCGGTGTCCCCGCTCAGCGGTACCTCGTCGGCCTTGCCGTTGCCGTTGGGGTCCTTGGTCTTGAAGGCGCTCAGCACCTTGCGGAACTCGTCCGTGGTCTTCGGCGGCTTGAGCCCGAGCTTCTTCAGCCAGGCGCTGTTCATCCACAGCTTGTTCGGATACGAGCAGTGGTAGCAGTCGACCCACTGGGGCATTCCGCAGATCTTGCCGTCGGGTGCGGTGGCCATCCGCTTGTATGCGGGGATATCGGCCATCGCCTTCTTGATGTTGGGTCCGTACTGGTTGATCAACTGGTTAAGCGGCTGGATGACGCCTTGGGAGGAGAGCTTGAGGAGCTCGGTCTGCCTGAACTGGTCGACCCAAGGGACCAGCAGGTACAGGTCGGGCAGGTCACCGCTGGCCAGCGAGATCTGGCGCTTTTCCTTGGCGGCGGCGCCGTCGAACGTCGTCGTCTGCCACTTGATGGTGATGTTGAACTTCTGCTTGATCAGCTTGGTGAACGCGTTGGTCTTCAGGTTGGAGTCTCCGGGGGCGAAGACAGTGAGGGTCACCGGCGGGTTCCCCTTGATGGTGGGCAGCGGCTTGGCGGTGTCGGTGACGCCAGGCGATCCGCCGGTGCAGGCGGCCACAGTCGCGAGCAGTGTCCCGGCGACCGCCGTTCTGGCGGCCAGGTGAGAGCGAGGCATGGCTGTTCCCTTGCGTTGCGGCTCTTGGGGAGAGGAGGGTGGGTGGAGCGGTTCAGCCCTTGATCGCGCCGATCATGATTCCCTTGGTGAAGTACCGGGCGACGAAGGGGTAGATGAGCAGGACGGGCACGCTCGCGATGACGATCAGGGAGTACTTGAGCAGGTCGGCGAGCTGCTGGCGTTCCAGCATCTGTGCGGCGTTGCTGGCGCCGTTGGGATTGGTGTTGAGGATGAGGATGTTCCGCAGTACCAGCTGGATCGGATAGAGGTCGGCGTCCTTGAGGTAGATCAGGGCGTCGAAGTAGGAGTTCCACTGGGTGATGGCGTACATCAGCGCCACCACTGCGATCATCGGTTTGGCCAGCGGGAGGGCGACCTTCCACAGGAAACGCAGGTCCCCGCAGCCGTCGAGCTGAGCGGCTTCGTAGAGCTCGTCGGGGATCATCGTCCGGAAGTAGGTGCTGGCGATGACGACCTGCCAGACCCCGATCGCCTGCGGGATGACCATGGACCAGCGGGTGTCCAACATGCCGAGCTGCTGTATCACCAGGTAGGTTGGGATCAGACCGCCGGAGAACAGCATGGTGAAGACGACCGCGCCCATAACGGGGCCGCGTCCGAACAGACTCTTGCGGGACAGGGGGTAGGCGAGGGCGATGGTGAGGGTAACGCTGATGAAGGCGCCGACGCCTGTGTAGATGAGCGAGTTGATGAATCCCGTGACGACCTGCGGATCGCCGAGCGCCACCTCGTAGCCGCGCAGCGAGAAGTCCACCGGCCAGAACAGCACCCGTCCTGACGACACCGCGATCGGGTCGCTGAAGGAGCTGGCGAGGATGTTCAGCAGCGGCAGCAGCACGACCGCCAGGAACGTGCACAGCAGCAGGTAGGTGCAGAACAGGAACATCCGGTCGACCCGGGTCTCCTGGACCCGCCGGCTCTTCCGGGGTCGGCGCACGCGCAGCCGCGGTGAGCCGGAACCCCGGGGAGCGGCTGGTGCTGCCGCGCGGTCTTGGTCTTTCGGATCGGCGATCGCCGTGTTCTGCGGCCGGCTCATGACCACACCCCGTTTCCGGTGAGCCGCTTGGCGGCGAAGTTCACGAAGAACAGCAGGACGAGGTTGACCGCGGAGTTGAGCAGGCCGACGGCGGTCGCCTGGCTGAAGTCGGCGTTGATCAGGCCGGTCTTGTAGACGTAGGTGGCGATGATCTCCGAGGCGCTGAGATTCATCGGGTTCTGTAGCAGGAAGGCCTTCTCGAACCCGATCGTCATGATGTTGCCGACGGCGAGGACCAGGATGATCACCGCGGTCGGCATGATGCTCGGCAGGTCGACGTGCCAGATCTTCTGCAGCCGCGACGCGCCGTCGACCCGGGCCGCCTCGTACAAGGACGGGTCGACACCGGAGAGGGCAGCCAGGTAGATCACGGCCGAGTAGCCCGCCGTCTGCCAGATGTCCGACCAGACGTAGATATGCCGGAAGTAGTCCGCATCCGCCAGGAGGTCGACCTGTTCCACACCGAAGAATCCGAAGACGTGGCTGAACAGACCGAGTCTGGGCGAGAGGATCATGATGATCATCGAGACCACCACGACCGTGGAGATGAAGTACGGCGCGTATGTCACCAGCTGCACGGTGCGCTTGAAGAATCCCTGCCGGATCTCGTTCAGCGCCAGCGCCAGGATGATCGGGATCGGGAAGCCGGCGATCACCGCGTACAAGGACAGCGAGAAGGTGTTCTTCACCAGGTCCCAGAAGACCGGGTTGTCGAATATGGCCTGGAAGTGACGGAGTCCCACCCAGTCACTGCCCCAGATGCCCTTGATGATGTTGTAGTCCTTGAAGGCGATGACCGCGTTGGTCATCGGGACGTACTTGAAGATCGCGAGGTGCACGAGTGGCACGAGCATCAGCAGATACAGCGTCCAGTGACGACTGAAGCTGCGTCGGGCCCTGCGTCGCATGCTCACCTTCGGCACGCGAAGCGGCTTCGCCGCGCTGTTCTGGGACATCTCTAGGCTCCGGAGTCGGGGCGGCGCACGCGGGCCGCGCGGCACGCACGCCGCGGCAGCCCTGCCGGCGGATAGGTCCAACTGCGCATTGCTGTGTCTCCTTGTTGGCCGTGCAGGGAGGGGGCGTCGAGGTCCACGGCGAGGTCCGTGCCAGTGGTGGAGCCGGACGGCGGGCTCGCGAGGCGGGCGATGGCCACGGCACCTCGCCGGCGGTGACCGGGCGTCCCATGGATCGGCGGGTGCTGAGGGCGGCGCATTCGGTCTCGGGATCGGCTGCGTCGCGCCGAAGCCGCGCACCAGGTCCGGCAGGTTCTTGCTGGCCACTGGGGCTGAAACGGGCATACCTGTGAAACCTTTCGTGCGGGGCGTGAAGGGGTTTGCGGACAGACGAGTGCTGCACGCGAAAGGCACGAGGAGCCTGCGTCGGTGCGCGGTCTGCACTCAGCTGTGGTGCACGGCTTTCTGGGCCATGCGGTGGCCTCAGCTCGTTGACGGGATCAGACGCCGCCCGTCCCAAGGGCGGTCGTCACCGCTGCCCGCGCACAGGCGGGCTCCCGCTGTCGGGGGAAGGCAGTGAACCTGGTAGCTGAACAGCAGCCCGAGAGCGGGGAAGTGGCGAGGCGGCTAGGCCGCCTGGCGCCTCATCAGGGAACCGCGGGCAGTGACACGGATGCGGCGGCCGCCACGGCGACTGCCGGGCATTTTCAGGATTGATTCATGGCACACCTCGGCCACCGTCGGCTCCACGTCGGCGTGGCGGTTGTGAGTGTTCAGGGAGCGGGTCCGGTTCCTCGACTCGGCGGAACTATGCCCTGCGACGGCCGCACCGCGAAACCGGTTGCGGAGCGACATCGGCGAACGCTAGGTGGGTCGGTCTGAGACTGTCAAGTGCGCCGGAACACCAGCCCGCTGGGGGCGGACGGCCCTACGGCCGAGCAAGTCGTCGCACGACTCTTGACTCCTCGGGCACCGCGATGGCAGCGTTTTTACCGGTACAAGCAAGGGCTCCATAATGGGTCATTGCTGGCCGAACAGCGCGCCGTGGGATGGCAACGCCGTGTCGTCCCCTGCTCGCCGCCCGACGGCCGGAGGCCCGACAGCCCACCGCGTCGTCCCAACCCGCCACAGCACAACTGGAGCATGTCCGTGCCTACCCTGACCTTGGTCATCAACCGCGGCATCGAGCGACCGAAGATCAGCCGCAACCTGTACGGCCACTTCGCTGAGCGCCCTGGCCACCGCAGCTACGGCGGCCTCCAGATCTGGCGCTGGAGGGCCGGAGACGGCCCGCCGGACCAGCGGCCGGCTTTCATGAACGAGCGCACGCAGCCGTACGGTTCGCGACGCGTGAGCCAGAGCAGAACCCCGAGCCGCCCGTGTCGGCACAGGGCAGGGAAGTGAAGGGGATTCCGGGCGTTGCCTCCCGGCGTCGGAGGAACTCTTCCTCTGTGCTGGGGCGTGGCGCAGGCAGACACGGGGCACAGCACCCGGGGGATTTTTGAGACCGCAGCTAGGGGCGAACGTGGTAACGATTCGGGACGTGGCGAAGGCGGCCGGAGTCTCGGCGATGACCGTCTCCAACGTCATCAACGATCGTCCGAACGTGCGTCGGGCAACTCGGGAGAAGGTCCTCGAGGCGATGGCCCGCCTCGACTACCGGGTCAACATCGCGGCCCGCAATTTCAGCAAAGGCCGCACCGGCACCATCGGTCTCGCCGTCCCCATGGTGAACAGCCCCTACTACAGCCGGCTCGCCGCCACCATCATCACCGCGGCCGAGCGCCACAACCTACGGGTGAGCATCGAGCAGACCGGCGCTTCGCGGGAGAACGAGCTGCACGCGCTGTCCCTGTCGCGCAACCGGCTGTACGACGGGCTCATCCTCAGCGCCGCGGGTATGGGACAGGCCGACGCCGAGTGCCTCAAGGTGGACCACCCCGTGGTCATCCTGGGCGAGCGGATCTTCGGCGGCCCCGTCGACCACGTCGCCATGCCCAACGTCGACGCCGCCGAGGCGGCCACCCGTCACCTGATCGAGCGGGGATGCCGACGCATCGCGATCCTGTGCGGGGCGGTCGATGAAGTCGACGTCTCCAGCCTCCGCCTCGCGGGCTACCGGCAGGCGCTGGACAAGGCCGGCCTGTCGGCGGACCCGGCCCTGATACAGACGGTGGAAAGGCCGGACATGCGCGAAGGTGTCGCACGGGCCCGGGAGATGGTCGAGAGCGGGCTCGACTTCGACGGCTTGTTCTGCGTCAACGACTCCGTGGCCATGGGCGCGCTGCGGGGCCTGGCGTGTGCCGGGGTACGGGTGCCGGATCAGGTCAAGGTCATCGGCTTCGACAACGTCACGGAGAGCGAGTTTCTCGTCCCCTCGCTCTCCACCGTCGACCCGGACCACGACACGATGGCCGAACGGGCGGTCAACCTGCTGATCAGGCGAATCGAGGAGACCGAGCCCGGAGCGGAGCACGAAGAGTTCGTCAGCCCCTTCTCCGTGGTGATCCGGGAGTCGACAGGCGGCTGAACGTGGGCCGTGGCCTGCCGCGGCCCCGCGGAGGTCCCCCGCGGTGTGCGGGCAGCCGGCCCCACACGACCGGCGCCGCATCCCTCCTTGCCCGACGTCATGCCTCGCCTGGCCGCCGGCCGGGCGGTGGGTGCCGTCGCCGCACCCCGGTTTCTCAAGAACACTCCATGAGTAAGGAAGACCACCGGTGAACGCCGTAGCCGACGCCCCTCTCTTCCGCGACCCCGTATATGACGGGGCCGCGGACCCCGTCGCCGTCCACCACCGCCAAAGCGGCGAATGGTGGCTCGTCTACACCAACCGCCGCACCACAGCCCCAGGTCCTGGCGTCGCCTGGGTGCACGGCACCGACCTGGGCGTGGCCGCGTCCGCGGACGGCGGTCGCACCTGGACCTACCGGGGCACCCTCACCGGTCTGGACACCGAGTGGGGAAGAAACACCTTCTGGGCTCCGGAGATCATCTGGCACGACGGGCTTTACCACATGTACGTCAGCTACATCCGCGGCGTACCCGACTCCTGGGATGGCGCCGCCCGTATCCGCCACTACACCAGCCCCGACATGCTGGAGTGGAACTACCACGGGGTGCTGGACCTCGACTCCGACCGGGTCATCGACGCGTGCGTGTTCCCACTGCCCGGCGGTGGCTGGCGGATGTGGTTCAAGGACGAATCCCGTGGCTCGCTCACCTGCGCCGCCGACAGCCCGGACCTGTACCACTGGCGGCCCATCGGCGTGGTGGTCGATCACCGCGGGCACGAGGGCCCTAACGTCTTCGCACTGGACGGCCACTACTGGATGATCATCGACGAGTGGCGCGGACAGGGAGTGCTGCGGTCGGACGACCTGACGACCTGGGAACACCAGGGACTGATCCTGGACACGCCGGGCAGCCGTCCTGACGACGGCAACATCGGCCTCCATGCCGACGTGGTCGTCCAGGGAGAGACGGCCTACATCTTCTATTTCACACATCCCGGCCGCCCCGCGTACACCAACGATGACGACGGCACCCAGGCCACCCGTCGCTCCTCGCTCCAGGTCGCCGCCGCACGAGTCGTCGACGGCAGACTGCACTGCGACCGCGACGAGCCCGTCCGACTCGATCTGACCCCCATGTCCCAGTGACCGCCGAGAGGACCGTGTGACCGGCCCGGTCCACGGCCTCCCGGCCTCCTCCTTCCGCGCCGAGCGCGGCGAGGACCGGACTCCCTCGCCCACGCCGCACTGATCAGCCTGCTCACCCTGTGGTCCTGCCCTGCCCGGCGCACCTGCCTGGCCGGGCCCGAAGGCAATACCAACCGTTTGACCCCGCTACGGAGGACGCACCATGACCCTGCATACCCCAGCGAGCCGACGGCTTGCTTCGTACAGCCCGGGTGAGGGTTGTCTGGCGCCGAGGGCGAGCACCATCAGCGATGCCCAAAGCATCGGTCTGGACGGTCGATGGCGGTTCCGGCTCAACCCGTCGGTCCGGGAGATGACCGAAGGGTTCCAGGAGCCCGGGTTCGACGACTCGGCATGGGACCACATGCGTGTTCCGGGCCTGTGGCAGATGGAAGGCCTGCGTGACGAGAACGGAGACCTTCTCGATGTGAGCGAGGCCCGCTTCGGTCTGCCCGCCTACACCAACGTGGTCTACTCGTTCCCCGTGGATCCGCCGCACCCACCGGAGGACAACCCCACCGGCGAGTACCGCCGGGAGTTCGTTCTCGACTCCGTCGCTCCCGGTACACGCTGGGTGCTGCGGTTCGAGGGGGTGGACTCGCACTTCACGGTCTGGCTGAACGGCACGGAGCTCGGCTGGGCGACCGGCAGCCGGCTGCCCGCAGAGTTCGACGCCACCGAGGCGCTTCGGGCGGGGCGCAACGTGCTGGCCGTCCGGGTCCACCAGTGGTCCGCCGGGAGCTACCTCGAGGACCAGGACATGTGGTGGCTCTCCGGCATCTTCCGCTCCGTCCACCTGATCGAGCGGCGTCCGGGGGCGATCGGTGACCACTTCGTGCACGCGGACTTCGACCACCGCACCGGCGAGGGACTGCTCCTCGTCGAGTGCGACGTTCCCGCCGTGGTGGACATTCCCGAACTCGGCATCACCGACCTGCCCGCGTACAGCCGCGGCGTCTCGGCCGTCCAGGGCTCGATGTGCGCGATCCTGTGCGGCTCGCCCGCGGGCAGGTCGGTGATGCCGAGTTCGGGAATGTCCACCACGGCGGGAACGTCGCACTCGACGAGGAGCAGTCCCTCGCCGGTGCGGTGGTCGAAGTCCGCGTGCACGAAGTGGTCACCGATCGCCCCCGGACGCCGCTCGATCAGGTGGACGGAGCGGAAGATGCCGGAG
>NZ_MUNE01000302.1 GCF_002154605.1 Streptomyces milbemycinicus
CGAAGTCCCGGCGATCGCCGGCGCGTACCTGTTCGAGCCGACGCCGTACGCCGACGAGCGCGGCTTCTTCTGCCGCACCTTCGACGCCGACGTGGTCCGCTCGGTGGGCCTCGACCCGGACGCCTTCGTTCAGGACAGCCTGTCCCGCTCGGTCCGGGGCGTGCTGCGCGGCCTGCACCTGCGCTCCGGCGCCGGCGAGGCCAAGCTGGTGCGGTGCTCGTACGGGAGGATCTTCGACACCGTCGTGGACCTGCGGACGGACTCGCCGACATACCGTAACCGGGCCTTCTTCGAGCTGTCCGACGAGACGCAGGTGACCCTGTACATCCCGGCGGGGTGCGCGCACGGCTTCCAGGCGCTGACCGAAACCGCCGACGTCTCGTACCGGATCGACCGCCCTCACGATCCGGCCGAGGACGTGACGATCGCCTTCGACGACCCGGAGCTCGCCATTCCCTGGCCGCTGCCGGTCACATCGATGTCCCAGCGGGACCGGGAGGCGCCGAGCCTCGCCGAGGTCCTGAAGCAAAAAGAGAGTTGAGGTCGGCGTGAACCCCCAAGACGCTGAAGACACCGGAGAGTTCCTCCTGCCCCGGTCGCGGATGGCGAACGAGCGGCTGCACGCCATCATCCCCGGGGGCGCGCACACCTACGCCAAGGGCGACGATCAGTACCCGGAAAACCTCGCCCCGGTCATCAGCCACGGCCGCGGTGCCCACGTGTGGGACATCGACGGCAACCGCTACATCGAGTACGGCTCCGGCCTGCGGTCGGTCAGCCTCGGCCACGCCCACCCACGCGTGATCGAGGCGGTGCGGCGGGAACTCGACCGCGGCAGCAACTTCGTCCGGCCGTCCATCGTGGAGCTCGAAGCCGCGGAACGCTTCCTGGCCACGGTGCCGACCGCCGAGATGGTGAAGTTCGCGAAGAACGGCTCCGACGCCACCACCGCCGCGGTGCGCCTCGCCCGCGCCGCCACCGGGCGCCCGCGGGTGGCCATCTGCGCCGACCATCCGTTCTTCTCCGTCGACGACTGGTTCATCGGCACCACGCCGATGTCCGCCGGTGTTCCGGCAACGACCAACGAGCTCACCGTGGCGTTCCCATACGGGGACCTGGCCGCCACGGAGGAGTTGCTCACCCGGTACCAGGACGAGGTCGCCTGCCTGATCCTCGAACCCGCCAGCCACACCGAGCCGCCGCCCAGGTACCTCGCCGGTCTGCGCGAGCTGGCCGACCGGCACGGCTGCGTACTGATCTTCGATGAGATGATCACCGGCTTCCGCTGGTCCGAGGCGGGCGCCCAGGGCCTGTACGGCGTCGTCCCCGACCTCTCCACGTTCGGCAAGGCGCTGGGCAACGGATTCGCCGTCTCCGCGCTGGCCGGGCGCCGCGATCTGATGGAGCTGGGCGGGCTGCGTCACTCCGGCGACCGGGTGTTCCTGCTGTCCACCACGCACGGCGCGGAAACGCACTCCCTGGCAGCAGCGATGGCCGTGCTCACCACCTACGTCGAAGAGGGCATCACCGCGCGGCTGCACACCCTCGGCGAGCGGTTGGCCGCCGGTGTCCGCGACGCCGCGGCCAGCATGGGCGTCGGCGACCACATCGTCGTCCGGGGCCGGGCCAGCAACCTGGTCTTCGCCACCCTCGACGAGAATCGGCAGCCGTCGCAGCAGTACCGCACCCTGTTCCTGCGCCGGCTTCTCGCGGGCGGGGTGCTGGCCCCGTCGTTCGTGGTGAGCAGCGCGCTCGGCGACGCCGACATCGATCACACCGTCGACGTGGTGGCCCAGGCATGTGCGGTGTACCGGAAGGCACTGGAGGCCGCTGACCCCACCCCCTGGCTGACCGGACGACCGGTGAAGCCCGTATTCCGCCGCTTGGCATGACGTGCACGTGACCTGCCGTGACGTGACGTCAGCGACGCTCCCGCCGACCGGCGTCGGCCATCCGAACGACCAGCCAGTCAGCCATCCGGTCGACCAGCCACGCGGTCGCCGGTATCACCGCCAGCGCGGTGCACCAGCCGCCGAGGACGTCGGTCGGGTAGTGCGCACCCAGGGCGACCTGCGCCCAGCCCATGGCGGCGCCGGCAACCAGCGCCGCGGCGAGTACGAGTGATGTGCCGGCCGTCCTGCCGAGGCCGAGCCGGCCGGTCGCGAGCAGCGCCACCACGAGGGCGAGCGCGGTGACGAAGGCGGTGTGCCCGCTCGGGTAGGACAGGTTCCCCTCGTGGATGGTGCGTCCCACGAGGGACTTGAGCAGCGTCGCCGTCCCCACGGCCATGCCGACGCCGGCAACGATGAGCACCGCCGCGCGAGGACGCCGAAGCAGCAGGCAGCCCGTCACGGTGGCCACGACCAGCGTCGCCGCGCCCACGGGCTCCCCCAAGAAGTCCGTGGCCAGAGCGACGTGCCGCCACGGCGGCCCCACACCGTCCACCGCGGCCCCGATCCGCGCGTCCACCTTGCCGGGCTTGCTGTCGTCGGCATACAGGACCCCGAGCACGACGACCACCAGCGCGGCGAGGGACGCCATCAGCCCGAGCCACGCGCGCAGCGATGGGGGCAGCACCGCGGGCGCCGACCGGCCGGTCACACGCCCACCGTCTCCGGTCGACCTGCGGTGCTTTGCCAAATACGCAGCAGTGGTTCATGCCCCAGTCCCCGTGGGACCACGAGCCGGTCAACGACCGGCGGATCGACCTGCCGATGCCCGCGCCGACGACCGCGCGGCACGACGGGGGGGCGTTGTTTCCGGACGACTCCGGTGACGTCAAGTCCGGGCGCGCCACGGGCTATGTGTCCCGTCAGTACCGCGGCTCCCGCGGGCAGGCCGGAAACGGCATTGTCGCGGCCACCGCCGCCCGGGCCGATGAGCCCGTGCACCACCCGCCGCACACCGTGCCCTACCAGCCGACTCCCACCCTGCCCCAAGAGCCCGCCGATCCAGCGTTTCGCACCGAGGGCCAACTGGCCGCCCACCTTCCAGGCCCACTCCGGCCAAGCGATCCAACGCCACTGAAGCTGGTCGACGTGCTCTTCGGCTCCTGGCCGGCGCCAACTCCCCACCAACGCGCCCCCCGTCGTGTCTGACTTGGGAATCAGTCGCTACTTGGCACCCTAACCAACAATGCGGTCGCGGCAAACGGCCTGTACGACCTGGGCAAGCCTCGCCAGCGCAATCGAGGTGGGGCGGGGACGGCTCGGGCACGCAAGATTATTGCGTGCCGGCGTGAAAATCCTCAATCGCGTCGATCGAGCGTTCGACTAGCGTCTGCCGGGTCCGAAAGCCCTCGACTCTGGAAGGCGGCACGGATTGAGAAGGCCATGCGGGTGGTCGACCCGGTGTTCCTCAATACCCCGCAGTACGTGGACGAGCAGCTGTGCCGCGCACTGGGCGGGCGGACGGTGACGGTGAAGCTGGAGACGGCCAATCCGGTGCGCAGCTTCAAGGGCCGGGGCGCCGACCTGATGCTGAGCACGCTCGCCCCGGGCACACCGGTGGTGTGCGCCGGCTCGGGCAACTTCGGGCAGGCCGTCGCGTATGCGGGGCGGGCCCGCGGGATGCCGGTGGAGGTGTTCGTGCCCGAGACGGTCAACCCCGCCAAGAGGGCGCGCATGGAGGCCTTCGGCGCGCGGGTGGTCAAAACGGGTCTGACGGCGCATCGGCGCGCGAGGCCGCGGCCGCCCACGCCGTAAACCATCCCGACCGGGTCCATGTCCAGGACGGCCTGCATGCGGCGGTTGCCGAGGGGGCGGGGACGATCGGGGTCGAGCTCACTCGCGGCATGCGCTTCGACGCCGTTGTCCTGCCGGTCGGCGACGGCGCGCTGATCAACGGCGTCGCACGCTGGATGAAGGAACACACCCCCGGCACCCGGATCGTGGGCGTCAACGCCGCAGGTGTCCCATCGATGCGGGAGAGCCTGCGCGCCGGTCGCCCGGTCACCGCCGAGCGCGGCGTCACCTTCGCCGACGGCATCGCGGTGCGCACCCCGCTGGAGGCCTCGGTGAGGCGGGCCTGCGAACTGGTGGACGAGATCGTCCTGGTGACCGACGAGGCCATAGCCGCCGCCATGGAGCTGGCGGCCCGTACGCTCGGCGTCGTGCTGGAGCCGGCCGGCGCGGCAGGCCTGGCGGCGATCGCCGGGGGCGCGGCTACTGACCGACAGGCGCACAGGCTTTTCGGCCCGCCGTTTCCCCGCGGCCTGAGGCTCTTGCAGCCTCCGGCCCCGTAACGCAGGTGCCGCGGGGAACTACGCACAGCAATCGGTGAGGAATGCCCGCCTGGACGGCATCACCGATGCTTCCGTTGCCGCGAAGTTCCCCGCACTGCTGGGCGGCGCAACAGCTTCGCGTCAGCGGCTGGGTATGTCCGGACTGGTTGGTTCTGACCCGGCTACCCGGCTACCCGGCGTCGTGGTCGGTGGAGAGGGCGACGTGCCGCCAGGCGTCCAGTTCCTTGCGGAAGTTGTCCAGCTTGGCGTCGAAGGCTTGCAGGGTGTCGGCTCCGAGCTGGAGGCGCAGGGGCGGCTCGGGGGCGGCGGCCATCTCCACGATGGCGCGGGCGGCCTTGGCCGGGTCGCCGGGCTGGGCGTGGTTGAGCCCCGTAGCGGCCTCACGCATGGTGCCGGCGGTGGCCGCGTAGTCGTCGATCACGTCGGTGCCGGTGTGCAGGCTGGTCGGGTCGAGGAAGTCGGTACGGAAGAAGCCCGGTTCCACGAGCGTCACGTGGACGCCGAGGGGGGCCAGTTCGGTGTGGAGGGTCTCGGTGAATCCTTCGACGGCGAACTTCGTGGAGGCGTAGATGCCCCAGCCCGGCGCGGTGGCGAAGCCCACGATGGAGCTGATGTTGATCACATGGCCGGAGCGCTGGCGCCGCAGTACCGGCAGTGCGGCGCGTTGGACGGCGAGCGGGCCGAACACGTTGGTCTCGTACACCGCGCGGACCGCGGCGTCGTCGGACTCTTCGACGGCAGCGAGCAGGCCGGTGCCGGCGTTGTTGACCAGGACGTCGATGCGTCCGAACCGTTCGACTGCTGCGTCGACGGCCGCCTGGATGCTCTCGGGGTCGGTCACATCCAACGGTACGGCCAGCAGCGCATCACCCGCATCGGGGAACTGCTCGCGGACGGCTTCCGCCTTCCGTGCGGTTGCCACCGCCTGATGTCCTGCCGCGAGCGCCGCGCGCGTGATTTCCAGGCCGAACCCACGGGACGATCCTGTGATGAACCAAACACTCATTGTTTTCTCCTGGGTTTCAGGTGGTGTGTGAGTCGTAGAACGCCCGGTTCTGGGCGACGAAGCTCTCGACATCGAGGGGGTCGGTGCCGCCGATCTTCTTCACGAGGTCGTTGGTGCCGGCGAAGATGCCGTTGCGGTAGTCGACCGCGACGGCGAGAAGGTGCTGGATCATGTGGGGCGATGTGCCGCGCTTCTTCAGGATGGCGGCGAACGCGTCGAGGTCGATGGGTACGTAGGTGACCTGACGGCCGAGCGCCTGCGACATCCTCTCGGCGATCTCGTAGTGGTTGAGCTCCACCGGCCCGTACAGCGGGTAGATCCTGCCGGCGTGCGGGGCGGGGTCCTCCAGGATGGCCGCGATCACCCGTGCCTGGTCACTGGCGGCGATCGGGGCATGGCGTCCGTCGGCGAAAGGAAACCGCAGCTCGCCGCTCCCGTCCCACATGTTGATCAGCCACTGGGCGAAGAAGGTCGGACGGATGTGGGTGACGGCCGCCGGGAAGCGCTCCAGCACACGCTCCGCGACCCAGTGCTGGCGTGCCGCGTTGCTGGCGGAATCACGGCGGGCGGAGACCTGCGACATGTTCACGATCGCCTGCACCCCGTTCTCCTCCGCCGCCAGGGCCACGTTCGCCGTGGCGTCCATCAGGCCAGGAAGGATCGGATAGGTGAAGTACAGGGCATCGATCCCCCGCATCGCCTCCGCCAAGGAGTCGAGGTCCTGGACATCGCCTTCCACAAGCTCTGCCCCGAGGCCGGCAAGCCTCTGGGCACGTTCGTCGATCCGGCGGACGAGCGCGCGGACACGATGACCACGCTGAAGCAGCAGTTCGGCGGTGTGGCCACCGGTCTGGCCGGTCGCCCCGATCACGAGCAGATTGCGTTCCATGAGGGTGATTTCCTTTTTCCAGGCACAGCCCCTCCGCGTAGGGACGGAAGGAGCTGGGCCTGACGTGCTGATGGTCCTGAGGGTTCAGTCGGTGTGCAGGTCGAAGGCCGCCCGGTTCTGGGCGACGAAGCTCTCGACATCGAGGGGGTCGGTGCCGCCGATCTTCTTCACAAGGTCGTTGGTGCCGGCGAAGATGCCGTTGCGGTAGTCGACCGCGACGGCGAGAAGGTGCTGGATGAGGTGTTCCGGCGCGCCGCGTTTTTCGAGGATGGTTCTGAACTCGTCGAGGCTGATGGGCACGTAGGTGACCTGATGGCCGAGCGCCTGCGACATCTTCTCGGCGATCTCGTAGTGGTTGAGTTCCACTGGCCCGTACAGCGGGTAGGTCTTGCCGGCGTGCGGGGCGGGGTCCTCCAGGATGGCCGCGATCACCTTTGCCTGGTCGCTTTCAGCGATCGGGGCGTGGCGTCCGTCGGCGAAGGGCAGGCGCAGTTCGCCGGTTCCGTCGGCCCAGGTATCGATCAGCCACTGGGCGAAGAAGGTCGGACGGATGTGGGTGACGGCCGCCGGGAAGCGCTCCAGCACACGCTCGGCGACCCAGTGCTGGCGTGCCGCGTTGCTGGCGGAATCACGGCGGGCGGAGACCTGCGACATGTTCACGATCGCCTGCACCCCGTTCTCCTCCGCCGCCAGGGCCACGTTCGCCGTGGCGTCCATCAGGCCGGGAAGGATCGGGTAGGTGAAGTAGAGGGCATCGATCCCCCGCGTCGCCTCCGCCAGGGAGTTGAGATCGAGGACGTCGCCTTCCACGATCTGCGCCCCGAGGCCGGCGAGCCTTTCGGAGCGCTCATCGGCACGGCGGACGAGCGCGCGGACGTGGTGGCCGCGCTGAAGCAGCAGTTCGGCGGTGTGGCCACCGGTCTTGCCGGTCGCCCCGATCACCAAAAGATTGCGGTCCATGAGTTTTTTCCGTTTCTAGAGAAGTGCCGATGTCGGGAAGTGAGTGCTTTGAGCGGGCGCCGTACGGGCTCAGGGGGAGGTCGTGCGATGTCCGTCGGGCAGGCGGAACAGCTCGAAGAACAGCCGAGCGGTGTCAGGCTCGCCCTCCACGACAAGTCGTCCTGAGGCCACCGCGTCATCGACGGCGACCTGCCCCTTCGCGAGGGCGTAGAACGTTTCCTTTTCGCAGATCAGGCGCAGACCGGGCGTCAACGGCGCCGGACCGGTCTCCACCCGTACCCGCTCGCCGTCGCCCTGCAGCCACAGCGTCTCGTCGCCGACCACCAACTCTGTGAGGGTGTCGAAGCGCGCCGCCTGGTCCGTAGCCGTGAGGTGCATCGCCACCACGGACCAGGCGGCGCGGTCGGTGTAGCCGGGCGGCGGGTCTCCCAGACCTGCGCCCCACTCGGCGAGGCCGGCGAGGACCGGCATCAACGCATGGCCCCGGTCGGTGAGTTCATAGGCGGCGACGCGGCCCGGACCGGGCAGCGTGGTGCGACGCAGCACGTCATGCTGCTCGAGGTGCTTGAGACGTGCGGCAAGAAGGCTGGTCCCCATGCCCGGCAGGGCCGACAGGAGGTCTCCGTAGCGGCGGGGGCCCAGGGCAAGCTCCCGCACGATCAGCAGCGTCCACCTCTCACCCAGCACATCGAGCGAGCGGGCGATGAAACAGGTCTGTTCGTAGGAGCGGCTCATCGTGCCACCTCGGCCGCCGACGTCGCCGGGCACGCGGAGGGCGCGGAGGGCGTTGCCATCGCGGCGGGTACGGGAGCGGACAGCCTGACCCTGCCCAGGGGGTCGGGGATGACTCGCTGCACCTGTACCCGCTGTACGTCGGGTTCGCCGGCGCGTCGGCCCGCACCCTCGGACGCGAACTCGGCCATCCGGGCGGCAGCGCGGTGTGCTTCGGTGCTGTCTGCTGCGCCGTCCACCAGATAGAAGTGCTCAACGATCACTCCCACCGCAGAACGGCGGCGGAATCCGACCATCCACTTATTGTCGCTCATCGACCTTCCCCTTCCCGGTCGCGCTCACATGCCTGGGACCAGAGACTACTGCACTACTTCTAGAACACGTAGTCGTTGCTACTCCTTTTAGAACTACCGCGGGGCTGAGAACCTTCCCGGTACGGCTGACAAATTTCGGTGCGCCCCAGGGGCAAGCGGAAGCGAGGGGTTCGCGATCGGGCGGCCCCGGCTCTCCGGCCCGCACCAGGCCCTCCCGCACCCCGATGGCCCGCGCCCAGTGGGCGCCGGCTGCTGGTGACCCCGCGTGGCGGGAGGCCCGGCTGTCAGGGCGTACGGCGGGGGTGGAGGACCAGCAGGACATGCTGGTCGGTGCTCGCGCGGCGCGCTGCCCCTGCTACGCGAACGCATCGTCAAGGCGGCCGCCGAGCTGATCTACGAACACGGTGCGCAGAACACCAACAATGAGCAGATCCGCGCAGCCGCCGGGGTCAGCGGCTCGCAGCTGACGCGCCACTTCCCCACCAAGGAGTCCCTGGTGCGCGCGGTGCTCGCCTGGCAGGCCGACGGCATCGTCGCCCGCCACCAGGCGCCCGAGCGCCCTCCCACCGGGACACGGTGGCCGATGGCTTCGAGCGGTGACAGGAACTGTTCAAGCGCGGCCTGAGCAAGATGCGCGAGCGCGGCGAACTGCGGCCGGAGGCCGACCCTGCCGCGCTCGCCCACCTGCTCGCCGCCGCGTTCCAGGGCGGAGCACTGCTGGACCAGGCGGCCGGCGAGTCCACACCCCTGCGTAACGCGCTGTACGGGGCCCTGGCCTACATCGAGTCATTCGCCGCCGAGCGCTGACCGTTCCGGCCGGGCGGAACGTCTGATGGACCGAGGCCGGCGGGCCTCGGTCCATCCGCTGCGCACGGATTACTACGCGACCTCGGCGGGAACGTCGCGAACGACCTCGGTCAGCTCACCGGAATCGATGTCGTAGAAAAGGCCGTAGATCTCAATGTGCTTCGGGGTGCCCGGGCTGTTGCGGATCAGGCTTACGTCGTAGTTGAGCGACTTTTCGAAGTCGGCGATGGAGATGCCGTCCCAGTCGTACAACGACGAGATGTCGGTGTGCTGCTCATGCTTCCACGCAGCGGTGATTCCCTCCGCCGTGAAGGAGGTGGCGCCGCAGAAGGAGTGGTGTACGACAACAACCCGCTCGATTCCGAAGAGGTGCTGGGAGACCGTGATCGAGCGAAGAGCGTCCGCCGCGCGCCCACCCCCGACGATGAGGGGGAACACCGTCGCTGTTGAGCCCATCTTCCTGCCGGTCTCGTCGAGGAGAAGTTCGCCGGGGTAGACCTCGTCGCCGAAGTAATCGGCCACCGCCTGCGCAGCCCCGGCCGCCCGGGGGTCGAAGCAGTACATGGCGATCGTCCTGACGGGAATCACACTGGCGATGATCTCCCGAGCCGCTGCTTCGTTGTAACCCGGCTGTCCTTGGAACGTGAACTCTGCAAAATCCGACACTGCTTGACTCCGGTTCTCACGGTTGACTCCCCGGCTTTCTTGGCAAGCCAGGAACGTTTCGCATATGGATTGGGGCCGAGGCACCGCCTCTGCGGCCTTCCGCTCGGCGATGACCGGGGCGGACCCGATCGGGTGAAGGGCGCCTCGGGCAGACCCGGAGACTCGCCTGCGGAGGCTCACCGGCTCACCCACGGCGGTGAGGGCTCTTCGCTACTCCCCCCACGGCCCATTGACCACGCCGCGCTCCATGGAGGTGACGCCATCCGCCGCCCGCTCCTGCGCAAGGTGGTGGGCGAGCGCGTAGGGAGGCGCGGCTGTCTCGGAGCGGGCACCGTGGGCAAGGACTTCGTCGGCCAGATGGCGGGCCATCTCAAGCCGCGGATACGCGGCATGGATCCGACTCTGCTCCTCGGCCACGAGGTCGGCATTCTTGCCGAAGTCGATCCAGATGCCTTCGTAGGTCAGGTAGGTCAGCAGCCCCATTCGTTCGGGGATCTGCGGCGTGGTGTGCAGAGCGATGGCCTCCCAGACCTTGTCGACATCCCCGACCGGGGCGCCGAGACCGGTCAGCACGGCGGCGGCGAGATCGGCGCCCTCCATCTCGAACCGGAGCCGGCCCGGTGCGTCCGGGCCGGTTCCCAGGTCGTGCATCACGTTGGCGGCGAAGAGGAGCTCCTCGTTGTAGTCCGCGTCGTTGAGAACTCCCCGGTGGGCGGCGAACAGCCGGGCCCAGTAGAAGCCGCGGATGCAGTGGTTCAGTACGGACGGATGCACCGCGGCCCGCGCCGCGGCGAGGCTCGCCTCGACCAGCGGCCCGGAAGGGAGGGCGAGTACGTCGCCGTGCAACCCGTTCCGGAGGGCAGGAGGAGTGTTGGTCATGTTTTGACGCTACGAGAGCAGACCTCGTACAAAAAGTGGCACGGATGCCAATCAGCGCTACCATCGTGCCACTATGACGAACAGACATCGCGTTGCGGTGCTCGTGCTGCCCGGTGTGCTCGCGCTTGAATTCGGCACTGCTACGCAGATCTTCTCGACAGACCCGCACTACGAGCTGACCGTGTGCGCCGAAAGCGGGCCCGGACCCGTGCCCGGATCCGGCTTCGCGATCACCGTCACAGCCGGCCTCGAAGCGCTGGACGACGCCGACACCGTGATCATCCCGGGTTACGACGACCTCGACGCGATCCCGTCAGCGGAATTCCTGACGGCGCTACGGGCGACTCACGCCCGAGGCGCCCGACTCGTCTCCATCTGCACCGGAGCCTTCGCCCTCGCCGCGGCCGGACTGCTCGACGGGCGCCCGGCCACCACGCACTGGCGGCAGGCCGAGCAACTGCGACGGCGCTACCCGCACGTCGATGTCCTGCCGAATCAGCTCTACGTCGACGACGGCGACATCCTCACGTCCGCCGGCGTGACGGCTGGGATCGATCTGTGCCTGCACCTGATCCGCACCGACCTGGGCGCGGCGGCGGCGAACACACGCGCACGCGATCTCGTCGCACCGCCTCGGCGACAGGGAGGCCAGGCACAGTTCGTCGAACAGTTCCGCCCCGAAGCCAGCGGAGACGAGCTCGCTCCCCTGCGGGAGTGGATGCTCGACAACCTCGCAGACCCCCTCACCGTCGACGACCTCGCGGAACAAGCCCATATGTCCCGGCGGACCTTCATCCGCCGCTTCCGCGAGGAGACCGGCACTACGCCGATGGCCTGGCTGACCGACGCACGCATCGACCGAGCACGCGAACTGCTGGAGGCGAGCGCTGTGCCCGTCGAACAAGTCGGTCGCCTCACCGGCTTCGGCGCTCCCGCCTCCCTGCGGGCCGCCTTCCACCGGCACCTCGGCACCTCGCCCCAGGAATACCGGACTCTGTTCCGCCACAAGACGGAGCCGGCGCAGACCTGACCGCGCAACCCACCAGCCCGCGCGTGAGCGCTCAGGAAGCGTCGGAGACGACGGGGCGGGACGCCTGCTGGGACCGGGCCCGTGCCGTAAGCGGGAGTCCTTCGAATGCTTGATCGGCAACGCGCTGCAGCGCG
>NZ_MUNE01000303.1 GCF_002154605.1 Streptomyces milbemycinicus
GGTGGACATCGATCCCTCGCATGGCACCGGACGGCAGATCTCGGAGAAGCTGATGGACCGGGGCGTGCTGGTCAAGGACACCCACGGCTCCACGATCCGGATCGCGCCCCCGCTGGTGATCAGCAAGGAGGACCTGGACTGGGGCCTGGACCAGCTGCGGGCCGTCCTGGCCGGGTGAGCGCCCCCGCCTGACCGACTGACCAACTGACCGAGCTGGCGGGGCTGGCGGAGCTGGCGGGGCTGACGGAGTTGACGGAGGGCCGTTGAGCAGCGGCGGCCCTCCGGAGAATCACGCCTCTCGGAGAATCACGCCTCTCGGAGAATCACGCCTCTCGGGGAATCTCAGCCACCCCGAGGCCGTCGATCATCAGGCCGATGGTGAAGTCGAAGCGGTCGTGGACGGTTCCGGCCGTGAGCTCGGCGGCGTAGCGCTTGGTCTGCGGGAACGTATCGGGCAGTGCGGCGAATCGGCGCAGTAGTTCGTCGCGGCTGACGACCCAGTCGTCGTCACTGCGGCTGAGCCGCTTGTTCGCCAGGGAGACCTCGAGGCTGTAGGCGTTGACGTAGAGCGACAGTGAGTCGATCGCCCAGGCGGCGGTCTGCGGGGCGATGCCCCCGGCGAGCAGGATGGCGAGCATGCCCTCGCTGACGCGCAGCGTGTCCAGATTGGACGGAGCGGCGGCGAAGGCCGCCTGGGAGATACCCGGGTAGCGCAGATACTGGTCGCGCAGCTGGGTGCAGATGCCGACGATCTGCTGCCGCCAGATCGCGGGGTCCGGCTCGGGCAGGTCGATCTCGGCGCACAGACGGCCGAGGAGCAGTTCGTCCAGGTCCTCTTTGTTGACCACGTGGGCGTAGAGCGACGAGGGTCCCGTCTCCAGCGCGGTGGCCAGGCGCCGCATCGTCAGGGCTTCGTATCCCTCTTCTTCCACGATGCCGAACGCGGTGCTGATGATGGCATCGACCGTGATCGGCTTCTTGCGCCCGCCGGACGGTCCGCGCCGGGCCGCTGGTGCGCTCGAGCCGGTGCCGAGCTGGTGCCGCGCTGCGCGCCGTTCCTGCGGAGTCGGTGACATACGGGCAGTCTAGCGAACCGACGAACAGTGTTCCACATCACTAAGAACGCCGTTCGTGTTGCCTAGAACAGCGTTCTGTCGTAGAACGGTGTTCGTGTCTACTGACCAGCACATATCTCAAGCGCCCACCTCAAGCGCCCTGCCGCTGCGCACCGCATGGCTCGTCCTGGCCGTCGTGGTCCTGGCCGACATCATGGATCTGATCGACTCGAGCATCGCCAACCTCGCCGGCCCGTCCATCCGCGCCGACCTCGGCGGCGGCGAGGTGACGGTGCAGTGGGTGCTGAGCGCCTACACCGCGGCCTTCGCCCTCGGCCTGGTCACCTCAGGACGGCTCGGGGACCTGCTCGGGCGCCGACGGCTGTTCCTGCTCGGCATGACCGGCTTCACCCTGGCCTCGCTGGCCTGCGGTCTCGCCCCCGACGCGGTCTTCCTGATCGTCGCCCGCACACTGCAGGGCCTGTGCGGGTCGGTCATGATCCCGCAGGGGCTGGCCCTGGTGAAGGTCGTGTTCCCGCCCCAGCACCTGCGCAAGGCGCTGACCCCGGTCGGCCCGCTGATGGGCCTGACCATGGTGGCCGGGCCCATCCTGGCCGGCTGGCTGCTCCACCTGGACCTGTTCGGCAGCCAGTGGCGCTCCATCTTCCTGATCAACGTCCCGTTCGGCGTCATCGCCGCCGTACTCGGCCGGCGTGTGCTGCCCCGCCACGGCGGGGAGGACCCCGCCGCCCGCCTCGACCTCACCGGCGTCGGCCTGCTCACCGCGGCCTCGGCGCTGCTCATCATCCCGCTCATCCAGGGACGCGAACTCGGCTGGCCCGTCTGGACCTACGTCATGATGGCCGCCGCGGCCGTTCTGCTCGCGCTGTTCGTCGTCTCCCAACGGCACAGCGAGCACCCGGTCATCACACCGTCGCTGTTCCGCAAGCGCAGCTTCGTCGTCGGCCTGGTGATCGTGGCCGGGTTCTACGCATCACTCAGCGCGTTCGTCCTCGTCATCAACCTGCTGCTGCAGCAGGGCATGCACTGGACGCCGCTGCACACCGGTCTCACGCTGATCCCCTGGGCCCTCGGCACCGCCGTCGCCGTCCTGCTCGCGGGCGCCGTGCTCGCCGAGAAGCTGGGCCGCGCAAGCCTGCGTCTGGGGCTGTCCATCGCCGTCGTCGGCCTGCTGGCCCTGTGGTGGTCCATCGCCCACTGGGGCGCCGACATCACCGTCTGGAAGCTGGCGCCCGCGCTGCTGTTCACCGGCTTCGGCTCCGGGCTGGTGTTCGTCCCGCTGGTCGATTTCATCATCGGCGATGCCACCGCCGAAGAAGTCGGCACCGGCGCGGGCCTGCTCAACGCCGTCCAGCAGTTCGCCGGCGCCATCGGCGTCGCCGCCCTCGGCACGGTGTTCTTCGCCCGGGTCGGGCACCCGTCCGTCCATTCCTACTTCGCCGCCGCGGAACTGGTCTTCGGCATCGCCGCGGGCCTGAACTTCCTGACGCTGCTGCTGGTGGGCCTGCTGCCCACCCACGCCCAGCAGGCGCACGGCTGAACGTAAACCTTGAGCCCGCCCGCCAGCTGTGTCGCCCAACCGGCTGTCAGAGGATCACATGCGGCAGAAAGCGCGCGTATTCGTCGGTGATCAGCCCCGCCGACTCGCGGATGCCGAGCCCCGCCGACTCGCCCTCGACGACCCACGTGCCGAGCACCACCCGGTTGCCGTCGAAGTCGGGCAGCGGCGCCAGCTCCTGGTAGCAGCAGGCCTCGTCCCGTACGACGGGCTCCGCGCCCGCCCGGTGCACCGTGACGCCCGCGCCCTCCCGGCCCAGCAGCGGCTTGGCGACGTACCCGGTGGTGCGGGCCAGCTCGCGGGGGCCGTCGAGGTAGGCGGGCAGCAGGTTGGGGTGGCCGGGGAACAGCTCCCACAGGACGGCCAGCAGCGCCTTGTTGGACAGCAGCATCTTCCAGGCGGGCTCGATCCACAGGGTGGAGCCGGTGCCGCCGCCGTTGTCGAGCGTGTCCAGCGCATACGGGCCGAACCGGTCGGTGGCCAGCCACTCCCAGGGGTAGAGCTTGAAGCAGGCCCGGATGAAGCGGAACCGCTTGTCGACGAAGCGGCCGGAGAGACGGTCCCAGCCGATGTCCTCCATCGAGATCGCCTCGGTGCGCAGCCCGGCCTGCTCGGCGGTCTCGCGCAGATACGCGACCGTCATCAGGTCCTCGCCCAGCTCGTCCCCGGCCGAATGCGCGAAGTACAGCGGCGCGCCCGGCGGCAGCAGCTCCGACTGCCGCTTCCAGGCGTCGACCAGCCGCTCGTGCAGGGAGTTCCACTGGTCGGCGCCGGGGAAGCGGTCCTCCATCCAGAACCACTGGGCGCCGGCCGCCTCCACCAGTGAGGTGGGCGTATCGGCGTTGTACTCCAGCAGCTTGGCCGGGCCGCCCGGGCCCCCGTCGTAGCGCAGGTCGAACCGCCCGTAGACGCTGGGCTGTTCGGACCGGCGGCGCCAGGACTCGGCGACCAGGTCGGCCAGCCGCGGATCGTCGATGCCCAGGTCGGCGAAGCGGTCCGCCTCGACGATGTGCTCAGCCACGGCCAGGCACATCCGGTGCAGCTCCTCGACGACCTCTTCAAGCGCCTCGACCTCGGGGAGGGAGAACTCGTAGTAGGCGCTCTCGTCCCAGTACGGGCGCAGCGAGCCGTCGGGGTAGCGGGTCAGCGGATAGATAAGGCCCTGTTCCTCGACGGTGGACTGCCAGTCGGGGCGCGGGGTGGCGGTGTGGCGCTTCATGGTCTGGCCTTCATGGTCTGGCCTTCATGGTCTGGCCTTCACAGTCCGTGACGGCCGGTCAGCCGCCGCCGGAGCCGGAGCCGGAGCAGCCGAAGCCGCCGCGGTCCGCGGCCTTGCTCTTGTCGAAGGTGCCATAGTCGGCCCAGCCGCTGCTGACGTCGGAGTCGTAGTACCAGTCGCCGTCAACGGACTTCTTCTTGCCGCGGCTCTTCTTGCCCGCGGTGGACGAGGAGGAGGAGTTGCAGTTGCTGGAGTCGACGACGCGGTAGCCCTTGACCAGGTCGTAGCTGTTCCGGTCCACACAGCGCTTGTCGGGCTCGGAGCCGCAGGAGGTGAGCGCGGCCGCGAGCGCGCCCATGCTGCCCAGGATCACCGTGCTCGACCGCAGTTTGCGCCGCCCTGTCTGCTCCATGGTGTCTCCCCCCGTGGCCTGTCTTCCGGCTCCGCAGGCCGTGTCTTGATTGGCCGCCAGCCTAGAGGGGATGGTCGCACATATGAACGGCGGGGCTCATATGGGAAGCGCCCGGCACAGCGCCTCCAGCGCGCCCGAGAAGGCGTGGTCGGGCGGGGTCCCGTAGCCGACTACCAGGGCATCGCCCCGTACGTCCCCCCGCGCGTCGCCCCGTACGTCGCCCCGTACGTCGCCCCGCGCGTCCTCCCGTACGTCGTCATCGTCGTCCGCCGCGTACCGGTAGCGGGCCAGTCCGTCCATCGCCAGGCCCTGCCAGGCCGCGCCCTGCAGCACGGACCGCTCGGTCCCCGGCGGGATTTCGAGCACCGCGTGCAGCCCCGCCGCGATCCCCCGCACCCGCACCTGCGGGGCGTGCTCGGCCAGCGCCGCGACCAGTTGGTCACGCCGGCGGCGGTAGCGCAGCCGCATACCGCGCACATGGCGGTCGTACGCCCCGGACTCGAGGAACTCGGCGAGCGTCAGCTGGTCGAGACCGCCCGTCGGCCACTCCCCCGTCCCCTTGACCGCCAGCAGCTCGTCCAACAGGTGGCCGGGCACCACCATCCAGGCCAGCCGCAGCACGGGGGCCAGGCTCTTGCTCGAAGTGCCCAGGTAGAGCACGCGCTCGGGGTCGAGCCCCTGGAGCGCCCCGACCGGGTTGCGGTCGTAGCGGAACTCCCCGTCGTAGTCGTCCTCCACCACAAGACCGCCGGTGCGGGAGGCCCAGTCGACCACGGCGGCGCGGCGGTCGGGGTGCAGGGACACCCCGGTCGGGAACTGATGCGCCGGGGTGAGCAGTACGGTCCGCACGCCGGTCAGCCCGGCCGGCCCGGCCAGCTCGTCGGTGCGGGCGCCGCGCTCGTCGACCGGCAGCGGTACGGTGCGCAGCCCGGCGCGCCGGATGACGTTCCAGTGGATGTCCAGCCCGTACGACTCGACGGCCACCTCTCGCTCGCCCGCGGCCCGCAGCACCCTGCTGAGGACGGCCAGGCCCTGTTTGAACCCCGCGCAGATCACGATCCGCTCCGGGTCGGCCCGCACCCCCCGGGCGCGCGCCAGATAGTCGGCGAGGGCGCGGCGCAGCTCGGGGCGTCCGCTCGGGGCGCCGTACGCGAAGGCGTCGTGCGGCGCCGCGGTCAGGGCCCGCCGGGTGGCGGAGAGCCAGGCCGCGCGGGGGAAGGACGAGATATCGGGCGAGCCGGGCCGCAGGTCGTAGGTGGGGCGGCGGTGCGGTTCGGCGGTAGGCGGGGTGCGCGGGGGCATGGGTTCGGGCGGTACGACGCGCGCGGCGACGCGGGTTCCCGAGCCCTGCCGGGCGGTGAGCCAGCCCTCGGCGACCAGCTCGCCGTACGCGTCGGCGACGGTGTTACGGGCGATGCCGAGGTCGGCGGCGAGCGAGCGGGAGGAGGGCAGCCGGGTGCCGGGGGCGAGCCGGCCGCCGCGTACGGCGTCGCGCAGGGACCGGATGAGCGCGGCGCCCACCCCGGCCGCACCACCCTCCGGTAGATCCAGATGCAGATCGGCGCCGAGGCCGGCCGGGGAAGTGGCCCATGAATCCTCCATGGAAATGGACCATACTCCTGGGCTACTGACGTCCTAGCGTGGTAGCCATGACGACGACCGACAAGACACCCGAGACGCCTCAGAGCGCCCACGACCACGGCCCCCGTATGCGGCTGGCCAACCTGGCCCCCGAGTTCTACAAGGCGATGGTCGGCCTCGACGCGGCCGCCAGTAAGGGCCTCGACCCCACCCTCGTCGACCTCATCAAGATCCGCGCGTCGCAGATCAACCACTGCGCCTTCTGCGTCCATATGCACACCCGGGACGCGCGCAAGGTGGGCGAGACCGAAGAGCGCATCAACCTCCTCAGCGCCTGGGAGGAGGCGTCGGGCTTCTTCACCGAGAAGGAGCGGGCGGCGCTCGCGCTGACCGAGGCCGTCACCGTGCTGACCGACGGCTTCGTCCCGGACGAGGTGTACCAGCGGGCGGCGGCCCACTTCGAGGAGGCCGAACTGGCCCAGGTCATCGCCGCGATCATCGCCATCAACGCCTGGAACCGCATCGGAGTCAGCACCCGCATGGTGCCGGGCAAGGCATGACCGGCACGAGTATGACCGGCACGAGCATGACCGGCACGAGCATGACCGGCACGAGTATGACCGGCGCGAGCATGACCGGCGCGACGACTCTCCGCGCCCTGCACCACGGCCGGGCCCCCGGCGACCCGCTCGTCTTACCCAACCCCTGGGACGCGGCCACCGCCCGCGTCCTGGCCGCGGCGGGCTTCCCCGCGCTCGCCACGCCGAGCGCGGGGATCGCGGCCTCGCTGGGCTACCGGGACGGCGAGATTCCGGCCGACGAGATGTTCGCCGCGGTCGCCCGGATCGCCCGCGCCGTGGACGTGCCGGTGACGGCGGACATCGAGGGCGGTTACGGGCTCGCCCCCGCCGAAATCGTCGACCGGCTGCTGGAGGCCGGCGCCGTGGGATGCAACCTGGAGGACGGCGACCGGGCGGCGGACGCGCTCAAGGACGCGCGGCGGCAGGCGGACTGGCTCGCCGAGGTCCGCGCGGCGGCGGGCGACAGGCTGGTCATCAACGCCCGCGTCGATGTCTTCGTACGCGGCGCAGGCGCCAGGGGCCGCGGGGCGGGCGGCAGGGCGGAATCGACAGACCCGACAGACCCGACAGACCCGACAGACCCGACAGACCCGACGGACCCGGAGCGGCTGGCCGAGGAGGCCATCGACCGCGGGCGGCGTTACGTGGCCGCGGGCGCCGACTGCGTCTACCCGATCTTCGCGCCCCCGCGGCTGCTCCCCCGGCTCGCGGCCGGTATCGGCGCCCCGCTCAACGCGATGGCCAAGCCGGACGGCCCCTCCGTCCGCGAACTCGGCGAATCGGGTGCGACCCGCGTCACGTTCGGCCCGGGTCTCTTCCGCCGGGCGCTGGCGGCGGTGGAGGACATCGCTGAACAATTGCGCCCGACGTAATGCCACATTCCCGACAAGAGAACCCGACAAGAGAATACAGCTCTCCTGATTCATCACCGCAAAACTGACCAATAGCGCCAACCGGATCCCCCCGGCAATAAAGCGGCATATAAAGCCGCTGGACACGCCTTCGGGGCGGCGTTATCGTGCACTCGAAATTCCGCGAAAATCGGAACGCAAAACGGGGAGCAACAAAAGAATGAACAACCTTATAGGGGAGCGCGTGGCGGGCGAACACCGGGGCGCCGGAAGGCGGTTGGCGACCCGTGCACTGCTGGCCGCGGCGCTTTCCGTCGGCGCGCTGGCGGGCGCCGGAGCGGCGCAGGCCGACGAAAATCCGTCGACTCCGACCCCCAGGATTATCGGCGGCCATGACGCCACCGAAAACTACTCGTTCATCGTTTCCCTGCAGAAGGAAAGGAACGGGGACCCCGACGGTCACCGTTGCACCGGAGCGCTGATCCGCAAGGACTGGGTCGTGACCGCGGCGCACTGCGTCACCACGGCGGGCACCGGCTCGGACCCGTACACGGTCATGGACCCGGCGCTGTTCCACGTCCGGGTGGGCTCCAATGACCGCACCACCGGCGGCACCGTCGCGAAGATCAAGAAGATCGAGGTCGACCCCGCGTACCAGGCGCTCGACGAGCGCTCGGAGGGTTATGACGTGGCGCTCCTCCAGCTCGACACCGCGCTGACCAACAAGACGGTCCCGCTGGCGCCCGCGTCGACCAAGGAGGGCACCGCGGTCCGGCAGCTCGGCTGGGGCTACACCGCGACCGCCGACGTCGGCGACCCGACCAAGCTTCCGGTGAAGCTTCAGGAGCTCGACACCAAGGTGCTCAACCCGACCACGGAAAAGTGCCGGGTGGACTCCACGGGGGACGACTCGTGGGGCATCCGCGAGGGCGATGTGTGCACGGACAACCCACAGGACACCTACGGCCCGTGCGGCGGTGACTCCGGTTCGCCGCTGCTGAAGAAGGTCAACGGCCGCTGGCAGCTCGTCGGCGTGGACAGCCGCGGCGTCGGCGAGATCTGCGGGTCGACCCCGGACATCTACACCGACCTGCACTACCACCGCTCCTGGCTGAACAGCGTCATCGGCTGATCAGTCCGGCGAGGCTGACGAACGGTCTGAAACGCGGCACAGCCGCACGCCGATCCACCTCGGCGTGCGGCTGTGGCCATCTATCTCAGGGCAGCCACTTCTTCCAGACGTCCGGGTGCTCCTTGACCCACTTCTCCGCCGCGTCCTCCGCGGAGAGCCCGTCCGAGGCGATCAACTCCGCGACCTCGTTCTGGTCCTCCTCGGTCCAGTGGAACTTCTTCAGGAACGCCGCCGCCTTCCCGCCCTTCCTGGCGAAGTCCGCGTTGAGGTACTTCTGCAGCGGGGTGGTCGGATAGGCGCAGTCGAAGGACTCGGGGTCCTCGGCGCCCTTCGCGGCGCACGCGTCCGTGTACTTCGGCAGCTTCACCTCGACCATCGGCACCTGGTTGAACAGCCACTGCGGCGCGTACCAGTAGGTCAGGAACGGCTTCTTCTCCTTGGCGAACTGTTTGATCTGGGTGATCTGCGCCGCCTCCGAACCCGAGAAGACGACCTGGTAGTCCAGGTCCAGATTCTTCACCAGCGCCTTGTCGTTGGTGACATACGACGGCGAGCCGTCCAAGAGCTGGCCCTTGCCGCCGCTTTCGGCCGTACGGAACGTCTTGGCGTACTTGTCGAGGTTCCGCCAGTCGGTGACATCGGGGTGCGCGTCGGCGAAGTACTTGGGGACGAACCAGCCGATGTGGCCGGTGACACCGAGATCGCCGCCGGGCGCGATCGTCTTCTTGTCCTTGACGTAGCGCTGCTCCTGGTCCGGGTGGCCCCAGTCCTCCAGGATGGCGTCCACCCGCCCCTGGCTGAGCGCGTCCCAGGCGGGAACCTCGTCGACCTGGACGGTGTCGACGCGATAGCCCAGCTCGTGGTCGAGGAGGTATTCGGCGACGGCGACGTTGGACTGCGCGCCGACCCAGGACTGGACGGACAGGGTGACGCTCTTGGCGCCGCCGACGTTCGCGTACGGCGAGGACTGCTTGGTCATGTCCGCCGCGCCGCAGCCGGTCGCGGTGAGCAGGGCGGTGACCCCCGTGGCGGCCGTCAGCAGCCGAGTGCGGATACGACACCGGGTACGGGCAGTCGTCAGCGGCCGGGTGGTACGGGTGCGCGGCACGGTCAGGCTCCCTTCTTCGGGCGGCGCGCCGTCGGCTGCGTCACCCGGTCGAGCATCAGGCCCAGGCAGACGATTGCCGCGCCCGCCACCAGGCCGGTCGCCAGATCGCCCTGGGCCAGGCCGAACACCACGTCGTAGCCGAGCGCGCCGGAGCCGACCAGGCCGCCGATGATGACGACGGCCAGCACCAGCACCACGCCCTGGTTGACGGCGAGCAGCAGCGCCGGGCGGGCCAGCGGAAGCTGGACCTGGCGCAGTTGCTGGCCGCGCGTGGCGCCGAGCGAGCGGGCCGACTCCAGCGCGGCCGGGTCGACGTTGCGCAGGCCCTGGGTGGTGATGCGGATGACGGCGGGCAGGGCGTAGACGATGGCCGCGGCAGCCGCCGGGGCCCGTCCGACGCCGAACAGCGCGACCACCGGGATCAGGTAGACGAACTGCGGCATGGTCTGGCAGATGTCCAGCACCGGGCGGAGCAGCCGCTCCAGGCGGGGCGAGCGGGCCGCCGCGATACCGGTCGCGAAGCCGAGGACGAGCGTCACGGCGACGGCGGCCAGCACCTGCGACAGGGTGTCCATGGCCGGGTCCCACACGCCGAGCACGCCGATCGCGGCCAGGGCCAGAACGGCGGTCAGCGCGGTGCCCCAGGTGCCGATCAGCCAGGCCAGCGCCGCGACGATCAGCAGCAGCGACCACCACGGGAGGCCCTGCAGCGCGCCGCGCAGCGGGTCGAGGACATACGTGACGTAGCCGGACGCCCAGTCGGCGGTGCCGCCGACCACCGGCACACCGGAGTAGAGGTGGTCGACCATCCACTCCTTGGCGGTGTTGACGGGTTCGGCGATGGCCAGCGTCCAGCCGTCCGGCCAGCCGGCCGAGCCCGCGGCCCGCCCGGCCAGCGCCACGGCGGCGGTGCCCGCCGCGACGCCCGCCCAGGCGTACCAGCCGCGCAGCCACCGCGGGCCCGTGTCGCGGTCCATGCCCAGGCGCAGCCCCGCGGCGGCGGTGGTGCGGTCCAGTACGACGGCGAGCAGCACGATCGGGATGCCGGCGGCGAGCGCCTTGCCCACGTCGACGGCCGACAGCGCCTGGTAGACGCGGTCGCCGAGCCCGGCGCCACCGATGACGGAGGCGATGACGGCCATGGACAGCGCCATCATGATCGTCTGGTTGAGGCCGAGCAACAGCTCCCTACGGGCCAGCGGCAGCCGGGCCGACAGCAGCCGCTGCCGCCCGGTGGCGCCGAGCGAGGCCACGGCCTCCATCACCCCGGCGTCCGCGCCGCGCAGCCCCAGCGCGGTCAACCGGGCCATGGGCGGAGCCGCGTAGATGACGGTGGCCAGCACCGCACCCGGCACGCCGATGCCGAAGACCAGCACGACGGGCAGCAGATACGCGAAGGCGGGCAGCACCTGCATGGTGTCGAGCACCGGCCGCAGCGCCCGGTACGTACGCTCCGAGAGCCCGCCGGCCAGCCCGAGCAGCATCCCGATGGCCACCGATACGGCGACGGCGACGGCCATCAGCGCCAGGGTCTGCATGGTCGGCACCCACATCCCCAGCAGCCCGCACGCAGCGAACGACACGGCGGCCGTCACCGCGACCCGCACCCCGGCGACCCGCCAGGCCAGCAGCGTCGCGGCGGCGGTGACCCCGGCCCAGCCGAGGGCCAGCAGGGTGACGTAGACGGCTCGGACGGCGACGATGACCGCGTTGCTGATGTGGCCGAAGAAGTAGAGGAAGATCCAGTGGCTGTCGCGGTTGTCGATGATCCAGTCGCTCGTCCTGCCCAGCGGCTCCGACACATCGACGGTCAGCGCGCCCGGCCAGCTGCCGCTGTGCCAGCGGATGGCGGCGACGGGCACGAGGACGGCGGCGATCAGGGCGAGCAGGGCCAGCTTGCGGACGGCGGGGCGGCGGGCCGCGGCGCGCAGCGCGCCCGGGGGCGCGTCGGCGGACTTCAAGCCGCCGGAGCCGCCGGAGCCGTCGGAGCCGTCAGTGGTGGAGGTGGCGGAAGTGGCGGAGGCGGAGTGGCTGGTGGTCGCGGCGGTCATGCGCGCCCCCGTATGCCGGGGTGGCGGGTGGTCGCGGCCGTCATGCGCGCCCCCCGTATGCCGGGGTGGCGGGTGGTCGCGGCCGTCATGCGCGCCCCCCGTGTGCCGGGGTGACAGGTACCCAGGATCATGCCGGCGCCCCCTTCACCCGAAGCCCCGCCACCACCGCGAGCAGCCGCTGATGGTCGACCACCCCCAACAGCCGCGAGCCGTCCATGATCCGGGCCGGGCCGCCGGAGCGGGCGACGGCCTCGATGGCGGTGGCGATGGTCGCGTCGGGCGCGAGCGTGGGACCGCTGTCCCGCTCGCCGTCCTCGGCGGCGCGCAGCGCGTTGCGCACGGTCAGCACCTGCTCGCGCGGCACATCGCGGACGAAGTCCCGTACGTAGTCGTCGGCCGGTGAGCCGACGATCTCCTCGGGGGTGCCCAGCTGCACGATCCCGCCGTCGCGCATCAGCGCGATGCGGTCGCCGAGCCGCAGGGCCTCGCTCAGATCATGGGTGATGAAGACCATCGTGCGGCCCTCGTCGTGGTGCAGCCGGATCACCTCCTCCTGCATATCGCGGCGGATCAGCGGGTCGAGCGCGCTGAACGGCTCGTCGAAGAGCAGGACTTCGGGGTCGGCGGCCAGCGCGCGGGCCAGGCCGACGCGCTGCTGCTGACCGCCGGAGAGCTGACCGGGGCGGCGGCGCTCCAGACCGGTGAGCCCGACCTTGGCGACCATCTCGGTGGCCTTGGCGCGGCGTTCGGCCTTGCCCATGCCCTGGATCTCCAGGCCGTAGGCGACGTTGTCGAGCACGGTGCGGTGCGGCAGAAGACCGAAGTGCTGGAAGACCATGGCGGCCCGGTGCCGGCGCAGCTCGCGCAGCCGCGCCTTGTCCATGGCCAGCACGTCCTCACCGTCGATGTGAAGGGTGCCGGAGGTGGGCTCGATGAGCCGGGTCAGACAGCGTACGAGGGTGGACTTGCCGGAGCCGGACAGCCCCATGACGACGAAGACCTCGCCCTGCCGCACCTCGAACGACACATCGCGGACGGCCGCCGTGCACCCCGTACGGCGGCGCAGCTCCTCGGCGGGCAGATCGGCGACGGACGAGCCGGGGACGCGGTCGGCCCTGGGGCCGAAGACCTTCCACAGGCCGTGTACGGAGAACACCGGCGCCCCTGCCGCGCCGTCGGGCCCTGAGGCGGGGGGCTGCGATGCCTTGGCCCCGGTCTCGGTCGCGCTCATCACGCCTCACCTCCAGTAGTGAGCAGTTCCGCGCATTTCTCGCCGACCATCAGCACCCCGATCATCGGGTTGACGGCGGGCATGGTCGGGAAGACGGACGCGTCGGCGATCCGGATGCCCTTGAGCCCCCGGATCCGCAGGTCCGGGCCGACCACGGCCGACTCGTCGGAGACCGCGCCCATCCGGCAAGTGCCCGCCGGGTGGTAGACGGTGTGCGCGACCTTACGGGCGTACTCGCTGAGCTCCTCGTCCGAGGTGATCTCGGGCCCGGGGCACACCTCGCGCTTGAGCCAGCCAGCCAGCGGCTGGGTCTTCGCGATCTCGCGGGCGATGCGGATGCCGTCGACGAGGGTGCGGCCGTCGTAGTCCTCCTCGTCCGTGAAGTAGCGGAAGTCCAGGGCGGGCTTCACGGACGGGTCGGCGCTGGTGAGGTAGAGACGGCCGCGGCTGCGGGGCTTGGGGATGTTCGGGGTCATCGACACGCCGTGCTCGGGCTTTTCGTAGCCCAGCCGCTCGGGGTTGTCGGTGAACGGAATCTGGTAGAAGTGGAACATCAGATCCGGGCCCTGCGCACCGGGATCGCGCCGGACGAACAGACCCGCGTCCGAATCCATCGCCGAGTTCTCGGGGATCGGGCCGTCCGTCTCCCAGACGATCACCGACTCGGGGTGGTCGAGCAGATTCTCGCCGACGCCCGGCAGATCGTGCACGACGGGGATGCCGAGCGCTTCCAGATCACGCCGGGGCCCGATGCCGGAGTGCAGCAGCAGCCGCGGGGTGTCCACGGCGCCCGCGCAGACCAGCACCTCGCGCTCCGCCTCGACCAGCAGCTCCGCGCCGTCCTTGGTGCGGACCCGCACCCCCGTCGCCCGGCCGGACGCGTCGAGCTCCAGCCGGTACGCCCAGGTCTCCAGCATCAGCCGGAGGTTGGGCCGGTCGAGGAACGGGTGCAGATAGGCGACGGAGGCGGAGGACCGCTTGTTGTTCTCCGGGTGGTAGGCGAGGTCGAAGAAGCCGACGCCCTCGTGGAAGGGCTCCTTGTTGAACCCCTCGACGCGCGGCACGCCGAGCGCCGTCTGCGCGGCGTCGACGAAGTCGCGGGCGATCGCGTTCCGGTCCTTCTCGTCCACCGGCACAATGTTGTTGCGCAGCCGCGCGAAGTACGGGTCCATGGAGGCCGCGTCCCAGCCGTCCGCACCCGCCTTCGCCCACTCGTCCCAGTCGCCCGGCAGCGGCTTGAAGGAGATGAGGGTGTTGTGCGAGGAACAGCCGCCGAGCACCCGGGCCCGGCTGTGCCGGATATACGAATTGCCGCGGGGCTGCTCGGTGGTGGGGTAGTCGTAGTCCAGTTCGCCGCCGAGCAGACCGAGCCAGCGGCGCAGGGTCAGCACCTCGGGCCGGTCGATGTCGGACGGCCCGCCCTCGATGACGGCGACACGGATGTCCGGGTCCTCGGTGAGTCGGGAGGCGATCACCGACCCCGCGGTGCCACCGCCGATGACGACATAGTCGAAACGATCGATTGCGTCAGGTACGGACATGGGTTACTCCTCGCGGCCCCGGACCGAGGCCCGGGTGTGGGGCGTACGGCTCAGCCGGCGAACCAGCGGACCGGGGCGGGCCGCAGGTTCTCGTAAATGTGCTTGGTCTCGCGGTATTCGGCCAGACCCGAGGGGCCGAGCTCGCGTCCGATACCGGACTTCCCGAAGCCACCCCACTCGGCCTGCGGCAGGTAGGGGTGGTAGTCGTTGATCCATACGGTGCCGTGGCGCAGCCGCCCCGCGACGCGCCGCGCCCGCGCGGTGTCGCTGGACCAGACGGCGCCCGCGAGCCCGTACTCGGTGTCGTTGGCGAGCGCGATTGCCTCGTCCTCGGTGCGGAAGGACTCGACGGTGAGGATCGGCCCGAAGGTCTCCTCCCGCACCACCCGCATCTCGCGGTTGCACTGGTCGAGGATCGTCGGCAGATAGAAGTAGCCGGTCGCGGGGCGGACGTCGGACGGCTCGGGCTGCGCGCCGCCACAGCGCAGCAGCGCCCCCTCCTCCAGCGCGGCGGCGACATACGCCTCGACCTTGTCGAGCTGCCGCGCCGATACGAGCGGACCGCACTCCACACCGGGCTCGGTGCCGCGCCCGAGCTTGATCTTCTCGGCCCGGCGGGCGAGTTCGGCGACGAACCGCTCGCGTATGGACTCCTCGATGATCAGCCGGGCCCCGGCGGAGCAGACCTGGCCGCTGTGGATGAAGGCGGCGTTGAGGGCCTGGTCGACGGCGGTGTCAAAGCCCTCGGCGGTGTCGCAGGCGTCGGCGAAGACGACATTGGGGTTCTTGCCGCCGAGTTCGAGCGCGACCTTCTTCACGCCCGGCGCGGCCGCCTGCATCACCTTCGTACCGCTGACCAGGCCGCCGGTGAAGGACACCAGGTCCACATCGGGGTGCTCGGCCATCCGGGCGCCCACCGGGTCCCCGGTGCCGGTCACCAGATTGCCGACCCCGGCCGGGAGCCCGGCCTCGACCAGCAGCTCCATCAGATACATCGTCGACAGCGGGGTCAGTTCGCTGGGCTTGACAACAAAGGTGTTGCCCGCGGCGAGCGCCGGGGCGATCTTCCAGCTGGCCTGAAGCAGCGGATAGTTCCAGGGGGCGATGAGCGCACAGACGCCCACCGGCTCATGCACGACCACGCTGTGCACATCCTGGGTGCCCGCGTCGACCACGCGCCCGGCCGACTCGCCGACGACGATCTGGGCGAAGTAGCGGAAGGCGTTGGTGACGTCGTCGACGTCGACCCGCCCCTCTTCGAGCGTCTTACCGGTGTCACGGCTCTCGAGCAGCGCGATCTTCTCGCGGTCGCGCTGGAGCAGATCGGCGACGCGGCGCAGCAGCGCCGCCCGCTCGGCCACGGGCGTATGCGGCCAGGGGCCCGTGTCAAAGGCGCGGCGGGCGGCGGCGACGGCCGCGTCGGTGTCCTCGGCGCCGCCTTCGGATACGACCGCGAGGGTCTTGGCGTCGGCGGGGTCAAGGACCTCCCGCTGCGCGCCGGACGCGGCGGCGCGCCACACCCCGTCCACATGAATGGTCTCGGCTGCCGACACGTCTGCTCCGCCTTCCGGTGTTACTGGACTGGCGCCACCGACCGCGTCGGCAACGCGAAGCCCCTCCCCGAAAGGTGCGGACCTATGCGTGATTGTCATTCGAAAGTGGTCGGGCTCACTTGGTCACAAGCTGTACGCGTTCGCGCACAGATGCTCCGCAGATGATGGCTCGCATCGGCTCGCATCGGCTCGCATCGGCTCGGAACGGCTCTCGGAACGGCTCTCGGAACGGCAAGGATCAGCTCAGGCGGAAGGAATCGACGGCGGCCCGCTGTATCTCCTGCTGTCCGGCGCGGTCGTCGCCCGGGCCGATGACCAGCACGGCGTACATCGTGACGTCGGACGCGGCGAAGCGGTGGTCGAGGACCCGCCGGGGGCCGCCGTACTTCTTGCTGTCGTAGGTGTACTCCAGCTCCGCCGGGTCCATGGCCCCCTGCCCGGTCCGCTCCAGGGCGATCTGCTCATAGCCGCGCTGGCGGGAGGCTATTCGCTCGGCTTCCTGCGCCGACTCGTACGGCGTCCGCTCCGGGCCGTGCAGCTCGAAGATCTGCACCATGGTGGTCTGGTCGGACGAGGTGTAGAAGACGCTGGGCCCCTCGACGGTGCGCCGCCAGCCGTCCGGGACGGCGAGGGTGAAGCCCGCCGGGTCGTCCTCCGTGCGGAAACCGGCGGGCGGGGACGCGCCGGGTGAGGCCGAGGGAGACAGGGACGGGGATTGCGCCGGGGAGTCGGACGGGGACCCGGTCGGGGGCTCGTACGGGCCCTCCGACGGGGAGGCCGACGGTATGCCGGACGGGGTGCCGGACTCCTCGCCGGGGGCCGGAGAGGCGCCGTCGGGCGATGTGCCGTCCGTCTCCGACGGCCCGGGCACCGAGCTCTCACCGATCCCGGGGACGGGGCCCGCCCGATACCCGGACTTGCCATCGCTCCCGAACGCCACCCATCCGGCGAACGCGATCGCGGCGCACAGCACCACCACCACGGCGGCCACCCGCAGACCCCGCCGCACATCGCCGACGGGCGGTGGTGGTGGCGGCGCGCCGCCACCGTCCGCCCACTCCCTCTGTTCCGCGCCTCCGTCGCTCATCCCAGCCCCCCGATGAAAATGTTTCGACCCTTGCGCGCCGGCTTTCCCTCGCCCGCCGGCCTTGCTCAGCCGCCCAGCAGCACGCCGACCGCCTGTCCCAGAGCCACACCGGACGCCAGCATGCCGATACTCGCGCTCGCGTCCTGCAACACCGCCCGGAGCCGGGCGAGGCGTCCGGGAGCCGCCGCCCCGGTGCGCCGGATCTCGTCCTCGGTCTCGGACAGCTCGTCCGCCAGCGCGCTGACCTCGGGGCTCTCGACAAGCCGCTCAAGATCCGCGCCGAGCTGCCGTACGGCCTCCAGCAGCCGCTCGTACGCGGGGTCGCGCGCCACCGACGACTCCGCCCGCACATTCACGATGTAGTTGTGGTCACCGATGCCGACGGCGCCACCACGGACAGCGCCGATACGGATATCGCCGTATGCGCGCCCACCCGCCCCCGCGGGCTCTTCCTCGTTTTCCGCGTCCGCGTCCTTGGCCATGCTCTCCCCCCGAGCCAGGCAGTCAACTCCTCCCAAAATAGGGGAAGCTGAGCCACAGTCATAGAGCACAACAAAAGGGCCACCCTCCGGAGTGAATACCGGAAGATGGCCCTTCGGATACCTACGGCCGTCAGATCAGGCCGAGACCGCGCACGGCCTCGCGCTCCTCCTCGAGCTCCTTCACCGACGTGTCGATGCGGGCGCGCGAGAAGTCGTTGATCTCCAGGCCCTGGACGATCTCGAACTTGCCGTCCTTGGCGGTGACCGGGAAGGACGAGATAAGGCCCTCCGCCACACCGTACGAGCCGTCGGAGACCACACCGGCGGAGGTCCAGTCCCCGGCCGGGGTGCCGTTGACCCACGTGTACACGTGGTCGATGGCGGCGTTGGCGGCGGAGGCGGCCGACGAAGCGCCGCGCGCCTCGATGATCGCGGCGCCGCGCTTGGCGACGGTCGGGATGAACGTCTCGGCCAGCCACTGCTCGTCGTTGACGACCTCGGCGGCGTTCTTGCCCGCGACCTCGGCGTGGAAGACGTCCGGGTACTGGGTGGCCGAGTGGTTGCCCCAGATCGTGAGCTTGGCGATCTCCGCGACCGGGACGCCGGTCTTCTTCGAGAGCTGCGAGAGGGCGCGGTTGTGGTCCAGGCGGGTCATCGCGGTGAAGCGCTCGGCCGGTACGTCCGGCGCGGCGGCCTGGGCGATGAGCGCGTTGGTGTTCGCCGGGTTGCCGACGACCAGGACCTTGATGTCGTCCGCGGCGTGGTCGTTGATGGCCTTGCCCTGCGGCTTGAAGATGCCGCCGTTGGCCTCCAGCAGGTCGCCGCGCTCCATGCCCTTCGTCCGCGGCCGGGCGCCGACCAGGAGCGCCACGTTCGCGCCATTGAAGGCCACGTTCGGGTCGTCGGTGATGTCGATGCCCTGAAGCAGCGGGAAGGCGCAGTCGTCGAGCTCCATCGCGGTGCCCTCGGCGGCCTTCAGGCCCTGGGGGATCTCCAGGAGGTTCAGCTTGACCGGCACGTCCGCGCCGAGCAGCTGGCCGGAGGCGATGCGGAAGAGCAGCGCGTAGCCGATCTGGCCGGCCGCGCCGGTGACGGTGACATTGACGGGAGTGCGGGTCATGGCGGTCTCCTGCGCTGTGTTTTCTGTCGATCTCTTGGTGTCGAGATACCGGCGTCAGGCTATCCGACGGGGACACACGGGGCCCCAGGGGCCACTGTGTAACCGCTCACCGCCGACAGACAAGGCCCGGCAGCCATTCGGCGCCCGGCAGCATTCGGCGGCCGC
The DNA here is from genome assembly GCF_002154605.1 of Streptomyces milbemycinicus. Taxonomy (GTDB): domain Bacteria; phylum Actinomycetota; class Actinomycetes; order Streptomycetales; family Streptomycetaceae; genus Streptomyces; species Streptomyces milbemycinicus. Next base: position 18,749 of record NZ_MUNE01000303.1, read on the forward strand.
CTGCCCGAGGAGGGGGCGGCCGCCTGCCCAAGGAGGGGGGAGTAGCAGGCGGCCGCCGCGGTGCCATGCCGCACCCGTGGGGGGTCGGCCTGCGCCTGCCCCGATTCGGCGAGGGCATTCCACCCGACCCGGATATTCCTTGAAGTTCCCCTCGGACGGCGGCCCTCACGGCGCGCTGGTGCGCCCCGCGGCCGTCGTGGTGCAGCCGCGCTGTCCGGTGGTGAGGGTGGCGCATGCCTTGGCGCGGGCGGTGGAGCCGACCGCGATCATCGGGGTGTAGGCGTCGCCGTCGGCGTTGACCTTGCCGTACTCGGTGCGCGCCGGGCCGACCGCGCCCTGGGCGGGCGCGGTCACCTGTAACCGGTCGCCGGGGGCGGCCTTGGTGATCCGGGCCCACGCCGCGCCGCACACCTTGCTGTAGCGCACCTCGGCATACGCGCTGCCCACGGTCACGCTCGCGGTCGTCCTGGCGTACGCGCCACCGCACCCCATGGCCTCGGGGTCCTCGCCGGTGCACTCCTGGCCGGTGCATTTCACTCCGCTGGGCAGGCGGGGGCCGCTGGTCGTGGTCCGCCCGGGCGTCGGGTCCTTGGCCCGTTCGTCGGCCTGGCCGCCCGGGTTGACCAGGAGGACCGCCGCCGCGCCCATGAGCAGCACCCCGACGGCCGTGGCGATGAACAGCGGGACGCGCCGGCGGCGCCTGTCCGGCGACGGAGGCGGGCCCGGCGGATCAGGCGGACCGGGCGGATCGGGAAGCAGGGCCGGTGCGACGGAGACGAGCGGCGGGTCCGCCACGGGCGGCACGGACGGCACGGCAGCCGCCCTGCGCACCGCCGTCCTGGGGGTATGGGACGGCGGCGCGCCGGGTGGCTCGTTGCGGGGCGGCTCGGGCCTCTGCGGCTCTGGCTCCGTACGGGGTGCCTCGGCCCAAGGCGTCTCGATACGGGGTGGCTCGTTGCGGGGCGGCTCGGTACGGGGCGGCTCGGTATCGGCCCACCCGGCTTCGGCTTCCTCCGGCGTACGGCCGTTCCTCGAGTGCGGCAGCGGGCCCGTCTCCCCCAGCGCGGCCCGCGCCTGCGCGACCCTGATCGCCTCCATCGTGACGTCGTGCCGTAACTCGGAACGGCTCCAGGCACGCTCCGCCAGCTCCCACAGGGTGCTCAGATGCTCGACGTCCGTGCCCGTCGCCTCGGCCAGCGCCACCACCGCGCCCTGGGGAGGCAGCAGACGGCCGTTGAGGTAGCGCTCCCACGACGTCTTGCTGTAGCCGGTGCGGTCGGCGACCGCGACGAGGCTCAGCTCGCTGTGCTCGACGAGCCTGCGCAGCTGCCTGACGAACTCCCGAACCTGCGGATCGAGCTCTTCCGGCAGCTCCCTCCAACGAGGCATTGCCTCCCCCTGTCCCCCCGTACCCGTGAACTTCCCGTGCCCTGCCCCCGTTTGGGCACCCTTGAGAGTCCCGGATCCGCTACCCAGGGAGATGCCCCGCCCAAGAATGACAGTTCCCCCAGCAGGGGCGCACCGGAGCATTCCGGACCTGGGCGCGCTCCCAATGCGCCCCTATAGGGCTGTTGCACACCCGAGACGTCGTACCGGAATGGTCACTTCCGGGCCACAGGCCCTCGACGTCCATTGATCCAGCAGGGCTTTTAACAGAACTCTTATCTCGACGGCCCGTCCTTCTTCGGGGGAGAGGACGGGCCGTCGCAGTGCACGGGCGCTGAGGATGCCTCCGTCCTGCCATCACATTGTGGATTTCGACCTCGTCACCCTCGACGGTCGGCTGATCCCCGTCGGCAGCCCCGACCAAGACCAGCTTGCGTGCACCTGGGATCCGGCCAGCGACCTTGGGACACTGTTCGAACTCGATGTACCGGACCAGAATTTCCCCTACAAGGAGCTCACTGCGCTCGGTGCCGCGATGGTGGACGGCCGGATCGTGATCGGCGACGGAGGTGACCACCAAGGCTTCGCCATGTGGGACCTGGAGACGAGCAAGGTATGGCTGAGCGCTCAGGAGGGCGGCACGGCCTCGGTAGTCAGGGCCGACTTCGGTGACCGCTCGAAATTGCTGGTGGGATTCGCGGGCGCGTGGGGCGTGGAGTTGTGGGACCTGTCCGTTGCCGAGCCGGGGGACTGACATGTCGCCACCCGCCGCGCATTGCATGCGCACCTGCGTACGAGACGTCGCGGGTGTTGGTGAGTGTGTGCGCAGTTCGTGTGTGCGTGCGAGGTGCTCTTTAGGTTGGTCTGGAGCTGTGGTGATGCCGAGGGGGGGTGACGGTTGTGCAGGCTGCCCGGACGGCGGGGAAGTTCCGGGGGAAGAACAAGTCCCCGAAGTGGACCAAGCCCGGCGACGGGATGGTGTCGGTGATGGTGCTGCCGCTCGCCGTCACCGACCCCGCCGACCTCGCCCGGCTGAACAAGCTGTTCGGCGCGATGTGGCACATCAAGCGGGCCGTCCAGCGCGACGCCCGCGCCAAGGTGGACGCCTACTGGGCCGCGTACCACGAGCGCGACCGCGACGGGGCGAGGGCGGTACGGCAGCGCCTCGGCCTCAGCCGTGAGGCGTTGGAGCGCTGCGCCTACCAGCACTTGGAGGGGGCGGGGCATCTCAAGCACCACGCCTCGAAGGCTCTGGCGATGCACATGGCCGATGAGGTGTGGAACGGCGTGCAGCGGCACCTGTTCGCCGACTCCACGGGCAAGCGCTTCGGCCGGCCGAAGACCGGCCGCTGGTACGACTTCACCCGCATCCCCGGCCGCGCCCGCTCCCACACCACCGCCAACAAGTGGGAGACCTTCCGCCTCGTCGGCACTCTCCACGGCCACGGCATGGCGTACGCCGACGGTGGGCAGCAGGAGGTGCAGCAGCCCCGGCGGATGCCGAAGCCGCCCCTCCCGGCCGGCACCGTGCCTGCGGGGAAGGTGACCGCCTCGGGCAAGCCGGGGGTGCGTAAGGCCACTTGGTGGGACCACACCGGCCCGCTCGCCGTCGTCTTCGCAGGCGGCCCCTACGGCATCGCCGGTGACCTCGTACTGCCCGTGCGTATCCCGCAGGGGCCTGGGCAGTGGGCGCGGGTGGAACACTTCCTCGCAGGCTCCGGCCGCTGGCACAAGGTGGACCTGGTCCGCCGCTGCAAGCCGGGTACGCCGGGCGGCTGGGCCTATGAGGCGCACCTGATGATCCTCGGCCCCGGCTACACCGCCCCGGCCGTAGAGCAGATGCGGCAGCAGGCCGCCGCCCTGGAACGGGTCGGCGGGGTGGACGGCAACGTCTCCAACCTCTCGATCGTCTCCTTCCCCACCAGCCTGAACCCCGCCGAGGGCGCCCCCGCGTCCACCGAGATCACCCTCACCACCGCTGAGCGGGCGCGGTTGGAGAAGGAAGCCAAGAAGCGGCGCGGCCGTGCCCGTGCGCTGGAACGCTCCCGCCGGGCCACGAACACCGCCCAGTATGGGCTGTCGAAGAAGCAGACCCGCCGCGCCGAGCGCAGGGCCGCCAAGGGCCTGCGAGAGAAGAGGGTCACGGTGCCGGGCGGTGCCCGCGCCGCACGCGCTGATGGTGTGCCAAAGCAGGCGTTCCGCCGCGATCGGCTGTCCGAGGGCTACCGGGAGCTGCGCGCCCGCCAGGCCGAAGCCTCCGCCAGTGCTGCCGAGCACCGCCGCCACTGCACCCGCCTGGTGGCCCGGGAGATCATCGCCGCCCACGGCGTGAACCTCGCGGTGGAGGACTGCGACATCCGCACCTGGTACCGGCTGTGGGGCAAGCGCCTCTCCCAGACCACCCCCGGCATGCTCATCGCCGCCTTGGACCAGGAGTGCCGTGCAGCGGGCGGCCAGCTCGTGCGGGCGTCCACCTGGTCCACGGCCCTTTCCCAGCACTGCCTGTGCGGCCAGCGGGTCAACAAGACGTTGCGCAACCGGGAACACAAGTGCGTCGCCTGCGGGCTGGTCGGCAAGCGTGACCTCGTGTCCGCCGCCCTGGCCGCGTTCGTCCGCCTCACCGACGTGGACGACCCCAAGACCGCGTACCTGGACACCGCGATGTCCCGGCACGCACAGATCACGTACGGACAAGGGCTGGAAGAGGCCCTGCGTGAGTCAACCACACCGAGCCCGAAACCGGTTCGCCGGCCGGGACGCGTGGCAGTCCCCCGACAGCGGGAGACCTCTGCTCACCGAACCGCCGCAAGGCGGCCCCGAGCAACCCCGGATGAGACACGCCCCGTGCGTGACCACGCCGGAAAGCCCGGACGCCGCCCCGGCTGCGACCCGCAGCTCACCCTCTGGTGAATTGCGGAACAAGTCTTAGCGGACGGTGAAGTGCACCACGTCCTCCAGGAACGGGACCTCCAGCCAGGGGTCGGGCTGGGCCATCAGGGACAGCAGCACGATCGCCGACCCCAGCACCCCGTACGTCAGCAGGTCGGTGAACCGGGAGCGCACCGCCAGCATCCCGACGTCCGGCAGCGCCCACCGCAGCAGCGCCCCCGTCAGCAGGGACAGCCCCACCAGGACCGTGCCCGCGCGGAACGCGTCCAGGGCCACCACCAGCAGCCCCACGACGACACCGGCCACCACCACCAGCAGCGGCCACTGGCGGGCGGGCGCCGGGGCGCCGCCGGGCGCGGCACGGCCGCCGCCCTCGGGGCGCGCGGTGTCCCGGGTGATCAAGGGGAAGCGGCGCGATCTGGCGGCCGGGCGCCCCGCCGCACCGTTGTGCGCCGCTGCTCCGTTCTGTGCCGCAGTCTCGTTGGGCGCCGCGGCTCCGTTCAGCCCTGCCGCCCCACTCGGCGCCGCCGCCTCGCTCGCCGGCGCAGCTCCGTTCGGCGGCGCAGCTCCGTTCGGCGGCGCGGCTCCGTTCGGCGGCGCGGCTCCGTTCGGCGGCGCGGGGCGCTGTCCGGCCGGCTCGGCGGCCGGCTCACCGGCCTCAGCCGGCATGCCCGGCACCGCTGCCGCCGTCGCTGTCACCCTCGCCCTTGCCCTCGCCGTCGGCGGCCTTGGCTGCGCGCTCCGCGGCCTCCACCACGTTGACCAGCAGCTGGGCGCGGGTCATCGGGCCGACGCCGCCCGGGTTCGGGGAGATCCAGCCCGCGACCTCGTTCACGTCGGGGTGCACATCACCGGCGATCTTGCCGTGCTCGTCCCGGCTGACGCCGACATCGAGCACCGCCGCCCCCGGCTTGACGTCCTCCGCCTTGATCAGGTGCTGCACCCCGGCCGCCGCCACGATGATGTCGGCCTGGCGCAGCAGCCCGGACAGATCGCGGGTGCCGGTGTGGCACAGCGTGACCGTGGCGTTCTCCGAGCGGCGGGTGAGCAGCAGCCCGATCGACCGGCCGACGGTGATACCGCGGCCGACGACCACCACATGGGCGCCGTTGATCTCCACGCCGTGGTGGCGCAGCAGCTGGATGATGCCGTACGGGGTGCACGGCAGCGGGCCGGTTTCGTTCAGCACCAGCCGGCCGAGGTTCATCGGGTGCAGCCCGTCGGCGTCCTTGGCCGGGTCGATCAGCTCCAGCACCCGGTTGGTGTCGATGCCCTTGGGGAGCGGCAGCTGCACGATGTAGCCCGTGCACTCCGGGTCCTCGTTGAGCTCCCGTACGGCAGCCTCGATCTCCTCCTGGGTGGCGGACTCGGGCAGGTCGCGCCGGATCGAGGCGATGCCGACCTCGGCGCAGTCGCGGTGCTTGCCCGCGACGTACCACTTGCTGCCCGGGTCCTCGCCGACCAGCACGGTTCCGAGGCCGGGGTGGATGCCCTTGGCCTTGAGCGCCTCCACTCGGCTGACGAGATCGGACTTGATCGAGGCTGCGGTTGCCTTGCCATCGAGAATCTGCGCGGTCATGGCTTCATCCTCCCGGATTCGGGGACGTCTGTTCCAATCAAGACGTGTGACGTGTGACGTGTGCCGCCTACGGGCCGCACGTGTGCCGCCTACGGGCCGAGGGCCGCACCCCACGCGTCGGGGGTGCGGCCCTCGCTCCGTACCACTCAGTGGAAGAAGTGGCGCGTGCCCGTGAAGTACATGGTCACGCCCGCCTTCTGGGCCGCCTCGACGGTCAGCTCGTCGCGGACCGAGCCGCCCGGCTGCACCACGGCCTTGACCCCGGCCTCCGCCAGCACCTCGAAGCCGTCCGGGAAGGGGAAGAAGGCGTCGGAGGCCGCGTACGAGCCGCCGGCCCGCTCCTCGCCCGCCCGCTGCACGGCGAGCCGCGCCGAGTCGACGCGGTTGACCTGGCCCATGCCGACGCCGACCGTCGCGCCGTCCTTCCCGAGCAGGATCGCGTTGGACTTCACGGCCCGGCAGGCGCGCCAGGCGAAGGCCAGCTCGGCCAGGCCGTCGGCGTCCAGCGGCTCACCGGTCGCCAGGGTCCAGTTGGCCGGGTCGTCGCCCTCGGCCTGGAGCCGGTCCTTGGCCTGCACCAGGTCGCCGCCCTCGATCGACCGGTACTCGCCGCCCGCCGCCGGGGCGTCGGGGCAGCGCAGCACGCGGATGTTCTTCTTTCGGGCCAGCACCTCGACGGCGCCGTCCTCGTACTCAGGGGCGACGATGACCTCGGTGAAGATCTCGGCGACCTGCTCGGCCATGGCGACCGTCACCGGGCGGTTGACGGCGATCACGCCGCCGAACGCCGAGAGCGGGTCACAGGCGTGCGCCTTGCGGTGGGCCTCGGCGACGTCCGCGCCGACCGCGATGCCGCAGGGGTTGGCGTGCTTGATGATCGCGACGCAGGGCGCATCGTGGTCGTACGCCGCACGCCGCGCGGCCTCGGTGTCGGTGTAGTTGTTGAAGGACATCTCCTTGCCGTGCAGCTGCTCGGCGTACGCGAGGCCCTTGCCGGAGCCGTTGGTGTAGAGCGCGGCGGGCTGGTGGGGGTTCTCGCCGTAGCGCAGCACCTGCTTGCGCTCGTAGGTGACGCCGATGAAGTCCGGCCAGGCGCCCTCGTCGGCGGCATAGCCCTCCGCGAACCAGTTGGCGACCGCAACGTCGTACGCCGCGGTGTGCTGGAACGCCTCGCTCGCCAGCCGCTTGCGCTGCTCCAGGTCGAAGCCGCCCTCGGCGGCGGCCTTCAGCACGTCCGCGTAGCGCTCGGGGTTGACGACCACGGCCACGGACGGGTGGTTCTTGGCGGCGGCGCGGACCATGGAGGGGCCGCCGATGTCGATCTGCTCGACGCACTCGTCGGGCGAGGCGCCCGAGGCGACGGTCTCCCGGAACGGGTAGAGGTTGACGACGACCAGCTCGAAGGGGTCGACGCCCAGCTCGGCGAGCTGTTCGCGGTGCGAGTCGAGCCGCTGGTCGGCGAGGATGCCCGCGTGGACACGCGGGTGCAGCGTCTTGACGCGGCCGTCCAGGCACTCGGGGAAGCCGGTCAGCTCCTCCACCTTGGTGACCGGAACGCCCGCGGCGGCGATCTTCGCCGCCGTCGAGCCGGTCGAGACGAGCTGGACCCCGGCCGCGTCCAGCCCCCGGGCCAGTTCCTCGAGCCCCGACTTGTCGTAGACGCTGACCAGCGCGCGGCGGATGGGCCGCTTCGTACCTTCGGCGGTCACGGGATCATTACCTTTCGTCCCTCAATGCGGTAGCCGTTGCGGGCCAGACGCCCCACGACCTCGACGAGCAGCGAGCGCTCGACTTCCTTGATCCGCTCATGCAGAGCGGACTCGTCGTCCTCGTCCCGGACCTCGACCACGCCCTGGGCGATGATCGGGCCGGTGTCGACTCCGTCGTCGACGAGATGGACGGTGCAGCCGGTCACCTTCACGCCGTACGCGAGCGCGTCGCGCACGCCGTGGGCGCCGGGAAAGCTGGGCAGCAGCGCGGGGTGGGTGTTGACGCACCGGCCGCCGAAGCGGGCCAGGAACTCCTGGCCCAGGATCTTCATGAAGCCCGCCGAGACCACGAGGTCCGGCTCGTACGCGGCCGTCGCCTCGGCCAGCGCCCGGTCCCATTCGGCGCGGGTGCCATGGTCCTTCACCCGGCAGACGAAGGTGGGGATCCCGGCGCGCTCGGCGCGCTCCAGACCCGCGATATCGGCGCGGTCGGCGCCGACGGCCACGACCTCCGCACCGAAGCCGGAGGCGCCCTCGGCGGCGATCGTGTCGAGGAGCGCCTGCAGATTCGTACCGGAACCGGAGACGAGGACGACGAGGCGGGCGGGGCGCTCGGGGCGGGCGGCGAGGGAGGG
>NZ_MUNE01000304.1 GCF_002154605.1 Streptomyces milbemycinicus
CCGAGTCCGTCTGACCCGAGTTCGTCCGAGCCGAGGGCCGCGCCGCCCGGTCACAGCCAGCCGCGCCGCCTGAAGAAGCGGTGCAGCCCGAAGACCACCCCGGCCATGAGCAGCAGCACCGCCGGATAGCCCCATGTCCACGACAGCTCGGGCATGTGGTCGAAGTTCATGCCGTAGATCCCGGCGATCAGCGTGGGCACCGCGGCCATCGCCGCCCACGCCGAGATCTTCCGCATGTCGTCGTTCTGCCGCACGCCCATCTGCGCCAGATGCGCGGCCAGTATGTCCGACAGCAGCCGGTCCAGCCCCTCGACATGTTCGTTCACCCGGGTCAGATGGTCGCTGACATCGCGGAAGAACGGCCGCGACCCCTCGTGGACGAACGGCACCCCCGCCCCCGCGAGCCGCGCCATCGGCTCCGCCAGCGGCCCCGTGGCCCGCCGGAATTCGAGCACCTGGCGCTTGAAGCCGTAGATCCGGCCGGCCGTGTTTATTGCCGACCCGACCGGGCTGAACACCTCCGTCTCCAGCTCGTCCAGGTCGAGGCGGAGCGCGTCCGCGACATCCAGGTAGTGGTCCACGACCGCGTCGGACACCGCGTACATCACGGCCGTCGGCCCGTGCTGCAACACCTCGGGCATCTTCTCCAGCCGCTCGCGCACCGCGCTCAGCGGATTGGCCTGGCCGTGCCGTACGGTCACCACGAAGGAGTCACCGACGAACACCATCAGCTCGCCGGTGGTCACGGTGTCGGCCGTGTCGTCGTACTCGACCGGCTTCAGCACCAGGAACAGCGAGTCGTCGTAGACCTCCAGCTTGGGCCGCTGGTGGGCGCCGAGCGCGTCCTCGACGGCCAGCGGGTGCAGCCCGAACTCGCTGGTGACCAGCTCGAACTCCTTCTCGGTCGGCTCATGCAGGCCGATCCAGAGGAAGGAGTCGCCCTCCGCCCGCGCCTGGTCGAGGGCGTCGGAGAAGTCGGCAGGCCCCTCGGTACGCCGCCCGTCTTGGTAGATGCCACAGTCCACGATCACGCCGGGCATTCTGCCCCGCTTGAGGCGAAAGCGCACGGGCGGTCTCCTGGGCGGGCCCGGGAGCGCTGTGTGGGGGCCGTAGGGTGGCAGCCATGCCCACGCTCATCCTCGTACGGCACGGCCGGTCCACCGCCAATACCGCAGGAGTCCTCGCGGGCTGGACGCCCGGCGTCGCACTCGACGAGCGCGGCACCGCCCAGGCCGCGGCTCTGCCCGGGCGGCTCGCCGCGCTGCCGCTCGCCGCCGCCGTCACCAGCCCGCTGCAGCGCTGCCAGGAGACCCTGGCCCCGTTGCTCGCCGCCCGGCCGGAGCTGCCCCTGCACACCGACGAGCGGATCGGGGAGTGCCACTACGGCGACTGGTCCGGGCGCAAGCTCGCCGAGCTCGCCGACGAACCCCTGATGAGAGTCGTCCAGCAGCACCCGTCCGCCGCCGCGTTCCCGGGCGGCGAGTCCATGCGGGCGATGCAGGCGCGCGCGGTCGACGCGGTGCGCGACTGGAACGCCCGGATCGAGGAGGAGCACGGCGCCGACGCGGTGTATCTGATGTGCTCGCACGGCGACATCATCAAGGCGCTCGTCGCCGACGCCCTCGGCATGCATCTGGACCTCTTCCAGCGCATCTCGGCCGAGCCCTGTTCGGTCACCGCCGTCCGCTACACCCAGCTGCGCCCCTTCGTCGTGCGGCTGGGCGATACCGGCGACTTCGGCTCCCTCGCGCCCCGCGAGGAGGGCACGGGCGAGGGCCCGACCGGGGACGCGGGCGAGGGCCGGACCGGGGACGCGGAGGTGGGTGGCGGCGCGGGGGCACCGTGATCGCCGAGCGCAGTAGGGTGGTGCCGCGGCGCCGCTCAACCGCGCACAGCTGTGGCCGGGCAGACGCGCGTCTCAGCAGTCGACAGCCAAGACCCTCAAAACCACGTCGCAAACCACGCCGAACCAAATGGAGCAGGACGTTGTCCCGTCAGGTGTTCCTCTATGACCCGCCGGACCGTTTCGTCGCCGGCACGGTCGGGCTGCCCGGGCGCCGCACCTTTTTCCTGCAAGCGTCCGGGGGCGGCCGGACCACCAGCGTCGCGCTGGAGAAAACCCAGGTCGCCGCGCTCGCCGAGCGGATAGACGAGCTGCTGGACGAGGTGGTGCGGCGCACCGGTGGCAACGCTCCGGTGCCGGCCATCGCGCCTCCTGAGCTCTCCGACTCCGCGCCGCTGGAAGTCCCCGTGGAGGAGGAGTTCCGGGTCGGCACCATGGCGCTCGCCTGGGACGGCGAGGAACAGCGCATGATCGTGGAGGCGCAGGCCCTGGTCGAGCTGGAGGCCGAGTCCGAGGAAGACCTCGCGGAGGCCGAGGAGCGGCTGCTCCAGGACGAGGTCAACGGGCCGCCGATGCTTCGGGTGCGGCTCACCGGGCCCCAGGCGCGCGCGTTCGCCAAGCGCGCCCTGGAGGTCGTCAACGCCGGCCGCCCGCCGTGCCCGCTGTGCAGTCTGCCGCTCGACCCGGAGGGACACGTATGTCCGCGCCAGAACGGATATCGCCGCGGGGCGTGACGCCTCCGGAGCCCCCCGGGCCTCCGGAGGCTCCCGACCCGTCCGAGCTGTTGGCGCTGGGCGAGCTGACGGTACGCGGCCGGGTCCGGGAGGCGTCCAACGCGGTGCTGTACTGCACCGTCGAGTACGAGGGCCACAGCGCCGCCTGCGTGTACAAGCCGGTGGCGGGGGAGCGCCCGCTGTGGGACTTCCCGGACGGCACGCTGGCCCAGCGCGAGGTCGCGGCGTACGAGCTCTCCGAGGCCACCGGATGGGGCCTGGTGCCGCCGACCGTGCTGCGGGACGGGCCGTACGGGCAGGGCATGTGCCAGCTGTGGATCGAGGCGGCCCCCGGCGAGGACGGCGACGGCGCGCCGGAGCTGCTCGCGCTCGTCGACGGTGAGGAGCCGGGCCCGGGGTGGAAGGCCGTGGCCTTCGCCGAGGTGGACGAGGGCCGCACCGCGCTGCTGGTGCACGCCGACGACGAGCGGCTGCGCCGGCTGGCCGTCCTCGACGCCGTGATCAATAACGGCGACCGCAAGGGCGGACATCTGCTGCCCACCGCCGACGGGCGGATCTATGCGATTGATCACGGTGTGACCTTCAACGCTGACGACAAGCTGCGCACCCTGCTGTGGGGCTGGGCGGGCGAGCCGCTGTCCGACGAGGCGCTGACGGTGCTGCGGGGGCTCGCGGACCGGCTGGCCGACGGCGATCCGCTCACCGCCCGGCTGGCCGAGCTGATCACCGAAGCCGAGATCGCGGCGCTGCGCGCCCGGATCGCGGCCCTGCTGCGGTCCGGGCGCCACCCCGAGCCCAGCGGGCAGTGGCCCGCCATCCCCTGGCCCCCGGTCTGAGTTCGACGGCAGGGCATGTGTCGGCAGGGCATGCGTCGGCGGGACATGCGTCGGCAGGGCAGTCGGCATGACATTCGCCGATGGGACAGACACAGCAGGTCACGGGCGATTCCGCAAGACCGCCTATCAAGCCAACTAGGCCCCATCCGGTTCGTATCCGGAAGCTGCGTCCGGTTACGCTCGACACATGTATGCCTGGCCCGCTTCCGAGGTGCCCGCCCTGCCTGGCAGAGGCCGCGACCTGAGGATCCACGACACCGCGACCGGGGGACCGCTCACCCTCGACCCCGGCCCCGTCGCCCGCATCTACGTCTGCGGGATCACCCCGTACGACGCCACCCACATGGGGCATGCGGCGACCTACAACGCGTTTGACCTCGTACAACGCGTGTGGCTCGACACCAAGCGGCAGGTTCACTACGTCCAGAACGTCACCGATATCGACGACCCCCTGCTCGAGCGCGCCGTGGCGAACGGCGACGACTGGACGGCCCTCGCGGAGCGCGAGACCACCCTGTTCCGCGAGGACATGACGGCGCTGCGGATGCTGCCGCCGCGCCACTACATCGGCGCCGTGGAGGCGATCCCGGGCATCGTGCCCCTCGTGGAGCGGCTGCGCGACGCGGGTGCCGCCTACGAGCTCGAGGGCGACATCTACTTCTCCGTCGAGTCGGACCCCTCCTTCGGCGGCGTCTCCGGGCTCGACGCCGAGGCCATGCGGCTGCTGTCGGCCGAGCGCGGCGGCGACCCGGACCGCCCCGGCAAGAAGAACCCCCTGGACCCCATGCTGTGGCTGGCCGCCCGTCCGGGCGAGCCGAGTTGGGACGGCGGATCCCTGGGGCGTGGCCGCCCCGGCTGGCACATAGAGTGCGTGGCCATCGCCCTCGACCACCTCGGCATGGGCTTCGACGTACAGGGCGGCGGCTCCGATCTCGCCTTCCCCCACCACGAGATGGGCGCCTCGCACGCCCAGGTGCTCACCGGGGAGCGGCCGTTCGCGAAGGCGTACGTCCACGCGGGCATGGTCGCCCTCGACGGCGAGAAGATGTCCAAGTCCAAGGGCAATCTCGTCTTCGTCTCCGCGCTGCGCCGCGACGGCGTGGACCCGGCGGCCATCCGCCTGGCGCTCCTCGCCCATCACTACCGCGAGGACTGGGAGTGGACCGACGGCGTCCTCCAGGAGGCCCAAGAGCGCCTTGCCCGCTGGCGCGCCGCCGTCTCCCGCCCCGACGGCCCTCCGGCCGACGCCCTCCTCGACGAGATCCGTACCGCTCTGGCCAACGACCTCGACGCCCCGTCCGCGCTCGCCGCGGTCGACCGCTGGGCCTCGGCCCAGGCGTCCGAGGGCGGCACGGACGAGGGTGCGCCGGGTCTGGTCTCCCGCGCGGTGGACGCGCTGCTGGGCGTCGCGCTGTAGGAGAGCGACCCCGGCCTGTCGGCCCGGTGCCCGCGCCCCGTACGGGCCGCGGGCACCGGGCCGACAGCCGTTGCTTGCCTTGTACGCCACGGCGCCATGCGGAGGCTACCGGGGTCCGGGGGAGGGCCCGTAACGGCATCGATCCGCCGCTCGGCCCGGAGGCTCAGCCTGAACCTCCCGGCCCGGCCCGGGGCGGCCCGGCTTGGCCCGGCGCGGGGCGCGCTCAGTCGTCCTGGTCGTCGCCCGGGCGCTCGTGGCCGCCGCTCTGCTCGCCGCCGCTCTCGTCGCCCTCGCCGTTCTCGTCCCGCTCCTCCGCCGTGTCGTCCTCCGCCGTGTCGTCCTTCGCCGAAGGTCTCCGCGGCCGCACGGAGCCGGTGCCGGGGCCGGTGCCGGCGCTGGGGCCGACCCCCGCACCCGGGCCCGAGGAGTCGCGCAGATACGAGCCGGGGCCGCCCGTACCGCCCTCGCGTCCGTCCGCGATCCCGCCGCCCGCGTCCGTCGCATGGCCGCCCGGGCCCGGCTGGCCGTCCCGGCGCCGCAGATAGCGCTCGAATTCGCGGGCGATCGCCTCACCCGACGCCTCCGGCAGCTCCGCCGTGTCGCGGGCCTCCTCCAGGGACTGGACGTACTCCGCGACCTCGCTGTCCTCCGCGGCGAGTTGATCCACTCCCAGCTGCCAGGCGCGCGCGTCCTCCGTCAGCTCGCCGAGCGGGATGCGCACGCCGATCAGGTCCTCGAGGCGGTTGAGCAGGGCCAGGGTGGCCTTGGGGTTCGGCGGCTGCGAGACGTAGTGCGGTACGGCCGCCCACAGGCTGACCGCGGGGACGCCGGCGTGGGTGCACGCCTCCTGGAGGATGCCGACGATGCCCGTCGGCCCCTCGTAGCGCGACTCCTCCAGATCGAGGCTGCGGGCCAGATCTGGGTCGGAGGTGACGCCGCTGACCGGCACCGGCCGGGTGTGCGGGGTGTCGCCGAGCAGCGCTCCGAGGACCACGACCATCTCGACGCCCAACTCATGGGCATAACCAAGGATCTCGTTGCAGAACGACCGCCAGCGCATGCTCGGTTCGATGCCGCGCACCAGCACCAGGTCGCGCGGCTTGTCGCCGCCGCCCGCGCGGACCACCGAGAGCCGGGTGGTCGGCCAGGTGACCTTGCGGATCCCGCCTTCGAGCGCCACCGTCGGCCGGTTGACCTGGAAGTCGTAGTAGTCCTCGGCGTCGAGCGCGGCGAAGACCTCGCCCTTCCATTCCCGATCCAGGTGCCCCACCGCGGTGGAGGCGGCGTCTCCGGCGTCGTTCCAGCCCTCGAAGGCACAGATCATGACCGGGTCGATCAGCTCGGGAACCCCCTCAAGCTCGATCACCCAGCGCCTCCTTCCGACCGGGGCGTACGGGTCCGTACCGCCTCCGGCTGCAGTTCCATTCGCATCGTCCCAAGCCTACGGCGTCCGGGGCACCCCGCCGCAGCCCCCATGTGGGGGTGGGGAAGAGCAAGGGGCAGAGGCGAGCCAGCGGGCGAGGCTGGGGGAGCAACAGAACGCCGAACAGAGATTCATCCGATCTGTTCCCCGGCCGCTTCGAGGAAATTTCGCGCACCCCTCTGGACGGACGGGCCCGAACGGCGCTATACATCGGATCACCGCGAAAGGTCCGATGTTCTATCGCGCCGTACAGGGAGTCCCCGTTGAGATTGCGCCCGACCGTCACCGAGATCGAGGTCCATGACGTCCGGTTTCCCACCTCGGAACAGCTTGACGGCTCGGACGCCATGAACACCGACCCCGACTACTCGGCGGCGTACGTCGTGCTGCGCACGGACGTGACGGAGGGCGCGGAGGGGGACGCGGCCGACGAGACCGGTGGCGCCCCGGCCGAGGGGCACGGCTTCGTCTTCACGATCGGCCGTGGCAACGATGTCACCGCGGCCGCGATCCGCTCGCTGCGCCCCCAGGTCGTGGGCCGCCCCGCGCCGCTGACCGCCGCCGACCTCGGCGCCCTCTACCGGGATCTGACGCACGATTCGCAGCTGCGCTGGCTCGGCCCCGAGAAGGGCGTGATGCACATGGCGGCCGGCGCGGTGGTCAACGCCGCCTGGGACCTCGCCGCCCGGCAGGCGGGCAAGCCGCTGTGGCAGTTCCTCGCCGATATGCCGCCCGAAGACCTCGTCGAGCTGGTCGACTTCCGCTATCTCACCGACGCCCTCACCCCCGAGGAGGCGCTGGAGATCCTGCGCGCCGCCGAGCCGGGCCGCGCCGAGCGCGCCGCCCAGCTGCGCGAACGGGGCTATCCCGCCTACACCACCTCCCCGGGCTGGCTCGGCTACTCCGACGAGAAAATGATCAAGCTCGCACAGGAGGCCGTCGCCGACGGCTTCGACCAGATCAAGCTCAAGGTCGGCGGCGATCTCGACGAGGACCTGCGGCGGATGCGCCTGGCCCGCGAGGCCGTCGGCCCCGAGGTGCGGATCGCGGTCGACGCCAACCAGCGCTGGGACGTGGCCGAGGCGCTGCGCTGGATGCGCGCCCTGGCGCCGTACGAGCCGCACTGGATCGAGGAGCCCACCAGCCCCGACGACGTCCTCGGGCACGCCGCCATCCGCAGCGGACAGCCCGTCAAGGTCGCCACCGGCGAACATGTCGCCAACCGCGTCGTCTTCAAGCAACTGCTCCAGGCCGGCGCCGTCGACTTCGTACAGATCGACGCGGCGCGGGTGGCCGGCGTCAACGAGAACCTGGCGATCCTGCTGCTCGCCGCCAAGTTCGGCGTGCCGGTCTGCCCGCACGCCGGCGGGGTGGGCCTGTGCGAACTCGTCCAGCATCTGGCCATGTTCGACTTCGTCGCGGTCTCGGGCAGCTGGCAGGACCGGGCCATCGAGTACGTCGACCACCTCCACGAGCACTTCGCCGACCCGGCCGTCGTCGAGGGCGGCCGCTACCTCGCCCCGGCCGCGCCCGGGTTCTCCGCCCGGATGCACCCCGAGTCCATCGCCGCCTACCGCTACCCCGACGGGCCCGAGTGGCAGGCCCGGAACGCCGCACAACAGGAGGGAACCTCGTGAACCAGGCCCACCCGACCGGCGACTTCGAGGGACTGGCCGCGCTGGTCACCGGCGGCGCCTCCGGTATCGGCGCCGCGATCGCCACCCTGCTGCGCGACCGCGGCGCGCGGGTCGCGGTGCTCGACCGCGACCCGGCCGGCGCCCCCGCCGGCACCCTGGCGGTGAAGGCCGACGTCACCTCGGACGAGGCGATACGGAGCGGGGTCGCCGAGGCCGTCGCCGAGTTCGGGGCGCTGCACACCGTCGTGGGCAACGCCGGGATCGGCGCCATCGGCACCGTCGAGGACAACGCCGACGACGAGTGGCACCGGGTGCTGGACGTCAACGTCCTGGGCCTGGTCCGTACCGCCCGCGCCGCGCTGCCCCATCTGCGCGCCGCCGCGGCCGAGCGGCCCGGCAGCGTCTCCATCACCCATACCTGCTCGATCGCTGCCACCGCGGGGCTGCCGCAGCGCGCCGCCTACAGCGCCAGCAAGGGCGCCGTGCTCGCGCTGACCCTGGCCATGGCCGCCGACCACATACGCGAGGGCATCCGCGTCAACTGCGTCAACCCCGGCACCGTCGACACCCCCTGGGTCGGCCGGCTGCTCGGCCGGGCCGACGACCCGGCGGCCGAACGCGTCGCCCTGGAGGCCCGTCAGCCGACCGGACGGCTGGTGGCCGCCGACGAGGTGGCGGCGGCCGTCGCGTATCTGGCGAGCCCCGCCGCCGCGGCCGTCACCGGCACCGCACTGGCCGTCGACGGCGGGATGCAGGGCCTGCGCCTGCGCCCCGCCACGTAACCGATCCGGTCGCACGACCCCCACAGCCCCGGAGCACAGAGCCGCACCACTCGATCAAGGACGGGACTCGATGACGAGACTCCGCACCACCGGCACCGTCGCCTGTGCCGTGCTGCTCGCCGCCGCCGCTCTCGCAGGCTGCAACCGCGAGAGCAACGGCGCCGGCGGTGGCAAGGTCGGCATCGACATGCCGCGCACCGACACGGACTTCTGGAACTCCTATCAGCAGTATCTCGAGAAGGGCATCGACGACGGCACGGTCAACGCGCTGCCGCTGTCCAACTCGCAGAACGACATCGCCAAGCTCGTCGCCAACGTCCAGGCCTTCACCGACCAGGGCGCCAAGGCGATCATCATGGCCCCCCAGGACACCGGCGCGATCTCCTCCACCCTCGATGAGCTCAAGGACAAGAAGATCCCCGTCGTCAGTGTGGACACCCGCCCGGACGCGGGCGAGGTCTACATGGTCGTACGGGCCGACAACCGCGCCTACGGCACCAAGGCATGCGAATACCTGGGCAAGCAGCTGGGCGGCAAGGGCCGGGTCGCCGAGCTGCAGGGCGACCTCAGCTCCATCAACGGCCGCGACCGCTCCGAGGCGTTTGCCTCCTGCATGAAGGAGAAGTTCCCGGGCATCACGGTGCACGAGCTGCCCACCGACTGGAAGGGCGACGTCGCCTCCGCCAAGCTGCAGAGCCTGCTGGCCCAGCACAAGGACGTCGACGGCATCTATATGCAGGCCGGTGGCGCCTTCCTGCAGCCCACGCTCGCGCTGCTGGAGCAGAAGAAGCTGCTCAAGCCGGCCGGGTCCGACGGCCACATCACGATCATCTCCAACGACGGCATCCCGGAAGAGCTGGATGCGATCCGCTCCGGGAAGATCGACGCCACCCTCTCCCAGCCCGCCGACCTGTACGCCAAGTACGCGATGGAATACGCCAAGGCGGCTCTGGACGGCAAGAAGTTCAAACCCGGTAAGACCGACCACGACTCCGAGATCGTCAAGATCAAGAACGGCCTGGAGGACCAGCTCCCGGCGCCGCTGGTCACCAAGGAGAACGTCGACGACAAGAAGCTGTGGGCCAACCAGCTCGAGAAGAAGTAGCCATGGCCGTCGCTGACCAGCCCGCCACCGCTGACCAGCCAACCTCCGCGGAGTTCACCGTCGTACGGGCGGAGGGCATCGTCAAACGGTTCGGGCCGACCCTGGCCCTGGACCGCGCGCAGCTGGCCGTACGGCCGGGGGAGGCCCATGCCCTGGTCGGGCGGAACGGGGCGGGCAAGTCCACGCTGGTGTCCGTGCTGACCGGCATGGAGCGCCCCGACGAGGGCACCGTCACCTTCTCGGACGAGCCCGCCCCCGGCTATGGCGACACCGCCGCCTGGCAGCGCAAGGTGGCCTGTGTCTACCAGAAGTCCATGGTGGTGCCCGACCTGACGGTCGCCGAAAACCTCTACCTCGGCCGCTTCCAGGGCACCTCGCGGATCCGCTGGCGCGCGCTGCGCGAGGACGCCCGCGCCCTGCTGGCCGAGTACGGCGTGGACGTCGACCCGCAGACCCGCGCCAAGGACCTCACCGTCGAGCAGGGGCAGTTCGTCGAGATCGCCAGGGCGCTGTCCTTCGGCGCCCGCCTGATCATCCTCGACGAGCCCACCGCGCAGCTCGACGCGGGCGGCATCGAACGGCTCTTCAGCAAGCTGCGCGAACTGCGCCGCCAGGGCGTCGCCTTCCTGTTCATCTCGCACCATCTGCAGGAGGTCTACGAACTCTGCGACACCGTCACCGTCTTCCGCGACGCCCGGCACGTGGTGACCGCCCCGGTCGCCGAACTGCCCAAGGACGAGCTGGTCGCGGCGATGACGGGGGACGCCGAGGCCGGGCCGCCCAAGGGGGTGCGGGGCGCGGTGCCCGCGGCCGTACCGCGCGAGGAGGCCGGCCCGGGCGCGGAGCCGGTGCTGCGCACCGAAGGGCTCTCCCGCGCGGGCGAGTTCGACCCACTCGACCTGGTGGTGCGGCCGGGCGAGGTGGTGGGCCTGGCCGGGGCGACGGCCAGCGGCAACACCGCGGTCGGCGAGACGCTGGTGGGGCTGCGCAAGCAGGACGGCGGGCGGGTGGTGGTGCGCGGCCGCGCCGTACGCCCCGGAAGCGTGCCGCACGCCATCGACGCGGGTATCGGGTACGTACCCGAGGACCGGCACCGCCAGGGCCTGGTCCTGGGCCGCAGCGTCGCCGAGAACGCCACGCTGACGGTGACCGACCAGCTCGGCCCCTTCGGGACGGTGCTGCCCTCCCGGACCCGGGCCTTCGCCGGCCGCATGATCGCCTCGCTCGACATCAAGACCTCGGGCCCCGGGCAGGTCGTCTCCGGTCTCTCGGGCGGCAACCAGCAGAAGGTCGTCATCGCGCGGGCGCTGGCGCGCGAGCCGAGCGTCCTGGTGGCCATCCGCCCGACCGCGGGCGTGGACGTGAAGTCCAAGGACGCGCTGCTGGGCGTCGTACGGGAGGTGGCGGCGGCCGGCAGCGGTGCGCTGATCGTCTCCGACGAACTGGACGACCTGCGGGTGTGCGACCGCGTTCTGGCGTTCTTCCACGGGCGCGTTGTGGCCGAGTTCGGCAGCGACTGGAGCGACCGCGGGCTGGTCGCCGCGATGGAGGGGATGGCGGGGCCGGAAACGGAACACGGCGCAGCAGAAGCAGCGGCAGGGCCAGCAGGAGAAGGCAGAAACGGCGCGTTCAAGGGGAGAGAGGGAAGCCAGTCATGACCGATACCACACGGCAGCGCCCCGCCGAAGTGGTGGCGGCCGGCGAAGCGGCGGCGACGGCGGGACGGGCGCGGCCGAAGATCGACATCGCCCGCTGGCGGGATCTGTCACTGGTCCCGGTGATCTTCGTCCTGGGCGTGATCGGCTTCATCGTCTCGCCCGCCTTCCTCACCCAGGACAATCTGATCGGCGTCGTCCAGCAGTCCACCGAGCTGGGGCTGCTGGTGCTGGGCGAGGCGCTGATCCTGATCTGCGGGCGGATGGACCTCTCCCTGGAGTCGACCATCGCCGTCGCGCCCGTGATCGCCCTATGGCTGGTGCTGCCCGCCCACGGCGCCCGGTTCGAGGGCCTGGGCCTGCTGCCCACCTGGACCGCGATCCCGCTGTGCCTGGCCGTCGGCGCGGCGATCGGGGCGGCCAACGGCTTCCTCATCCTCAAACTGCGCGTCAACGGGTTCATCGCCACCCTCGGCATGCTCACCATGCTGCGCGGCCTCCAGGTCGGCGTCGCCGAGGGGCAGTCGATCATCAACGTCCCCGAGTCCTTCCGCTACCTGGGCAAGGCCGAATGGATGGGCGCCCCGGCGGCCGTGTGGATCTGCCTGGGGCTGTACGCGATCGGCGGCCTGGCGCTGGGCTATCTGCGGCACGGGCGCGCGCTGTACGCCATCGGCGGCAACCCGGAGGCCGCCCGCGCGGCGGGCGTCCGGGTCGACCGGATCACCTGGATCGTGCTGGCCGTCGGCGGACTGCTCGCCGCCTTCGCCGGCATCCTCTACACCGGCCACTACGGCTCGGTGGCCGCCACCCAGGGCAACGGCTGGATCTTCCAGGTGTTCGCCGCCGCGGTTATCGGAGGCATCAGCCTCAAGGGCGGCCGCGGCACGCTCTTCGGGGCGCTCACAGGTGTGCTTACGCTGCAGTTGGTGGTCAATGTGATGACGCTCGGCGGCGTACCGCCCCTGTGGAACCAGTTCATCAACGGCTCGATCATCATCGTCGCGCTCATCATCTCCCGCTACGCCAGCGGCGAGAAGCAGGACTGACGGGACGCCGGACCGACCAGAAGACCAGAAGACCAGAAGGACGGATGACCCATGGCGCAGCCACCAGAGGGGCCGCGCGAGCTCGGGCGCACGGGCGTATACGTACCGGCGCTCGGGCTCGGCTGCGCGCCCTTGGGCAATCTGTACACGGCCATGCCCGACGAGCGCGCCCTGGCCACCGTCCAGGCCGCCTTCGAGGCCGGATGCACCTATATGGACACCGCGCCGCACT
Organism: Streptomyces milbemycinicus; assembly: GCF_002154605.1. Classification (GTDB taxonomy): domain Bacteria; phylum Actinomycetota; class Actinomycetes; order Streptomycetales; family Streptomycetaceae; genus Streptomyces; species Streptomyces milbemycinicus. Next base: position 12,714 of record NZ_MUNE01000304.1, read on the forward strand.
ATGGGGTCGGCCTGTCGGAGGAGCGCGTTGGGCGCGCGCTGACCGGCCGCGACCGCGCCTCGTACACCGTCTCCACCAAGGTGGGGCGCGCCCTGCGGCCCCGGAAGCCCGGGGAGCCGGTCGACGCCCAGGGGTTCGTGGAGACCCCGGACCGCGTCCGCGAGTGGCAGCTGACCCGGGACGGGATCCGCGCCACCCTGGAGTCCTCGCTGGACCGCCTCGGCCTGGAGAGCGTGGACATCGTCTACCTCCACGATGTGGAAAACCACATCCGTGAGGTCTATGAGACCGCCTTCCCGGCCCTGGCCGAACTGCGCGACCAGAAGCGCGTACGCGCCATCGGCTTCGGCATGAACCACAGCGATGTACTCGCCCGGTTCGTGGCCGACCTCGACGTCGACGTGGTGCTGTGCGCCGGCCGCTGGACGCTCCTGGAGCGCACCGCCTACGACGACCTGCTGCCGGTGTGCGAGCGGCGCGGCACCTCCGTGGTGGTCGGCGGCGTCTACAACTCCGGGCTGCTCGCCGACCCCGGTCCGGACGCGCACTACAACTACGAGCGGGCGCCCGCCGCCGTGCTGGAGCGCGCCCGGCAGCTGGCCGCGGTCTGCGGCGAGTTCGGGGTGCCGCTGCGGGCGGCGGCCCTGCGCTTCCCCTTCGGCCACCCGGCCGTGGCCGCGGCGGTGGTCGGCTGCGCCTCGCCGGAGGAGGTGCGGGACAACGCCGAGATGTTCGGCCACGACATCCCGGACGAGCTGTGGCGGGCCCTGGTGGACCGGGGCCTGCTCGACGAGGATGTCCCCCTGCCGATCGCCCGCTGACCGACTGCCTGTTGTTCGATCGCCGACCCGCCGCCGATCCCGAGGAGCGCCCCTCCGTGCCGCGCATCGACGCCCACCACCACCTGTGGGACCTGGACCGCCGTGAACAGCCGTGGATGGACGGCCCCTGGGCCGACCCGATCCGCCGTACGTTCACCTTCCAGGACCTGGAGCCGCACCTCGCCGCGCATGGCGTCGATGCCACCGTCGTCGTCCAGTCCAGCTCCTCGCACGAGGAGACGCTGGAACTCCTCGCCATAGCCGAGGCGTCGGACCGTGTCGCGGGCGTCGTGGGCTGGGCCGACCTCACCGACCCGGGCCTGCCCGATGTGCTCGCGGCCCTGCGCGCGGCGCCCGGCGGCGACCGCCTCGTCGGCCTGCGCCACCAGGTGCAGGACGAACCGGACCAGCGGTGGCTCGACCGCCCCGACGTCCGCCGGGGGCTGACCTGGTTGGCCGACGCGGGCCTTGTCTACGACCTGCTGGTCACCCCGCGCGAGCTGCCAGCGGCCATCGATGCCGTCCGCGACCTGCCCGAGGTGCGCTTCGTCCTCGACCATGCGGCCAAGCCGCCCGTCGCGAGCGGCGCCCGCGACCCTTGGGCCCGGCAGCTGACCGAGCTGGCGGCGCTGCCGAACGTCGTCTGCAAGCTCTCCGGCCTGGTGACCGAGGCCGACTGGGACGGCTGGCGGCCGGAGCAGGTGCTGCCCTACGCCCGGCATGTGCTGGACGCCTTCGGCCCCGACCGGGTGCTCTTCGGGTCCGACTGGCCGGTGTGCACCCTGGCCGCGACCTACGACCAGGTCGTCGACCTGGCCGGCCGCGCCACGCTCCGCCTCACGGAGGCGGAGCGTGCGGCGGTGTTCGGGGGCACGGCGGTCCGTGCGTACGGCCTGAGCCAGTAGCGCCGCGTACAGCCTGGGCCAGTAGCGCCGCGTACGGCCCGGATACCCCAGGCGCGTACGGCCTCAGCGCGTACGGCCCGAACGCCCCGTCACAGCGTCGAGCGCAGCCACTGCTCCACGCTCGCCACATGCACCGTCGCCCAGGATCGCCCGGTGCTCGTGCAGCGTGCGGCTGACCGCGTCCTCCTGGGTCAGCCCGCGCCAGACGCGGGCGCGGGTGGTGGGCCCGGACAGGCCGTCCAGCAGCGAGCACAGCACCGAGTTGCCGGAGGCCTGGACGATGCCCCGGTGGAACTCCAGGTCGCAGGCGACCAGCTCCTCCACCGACGGCTCCGGCCCGAGCGCGTCCAGCTGCGCGGCCAGTGCGTCCAGCGTGGCGTCGCTGATCCGGGCGCAGGCCTGTGCCGTGGCCGCGGGCTCCAGGATGCGCCGGACCGCGAGGAATTCCAGCACCGTGTCGTCGCGGTGGAAGTCGACGACGAAGCTCAGCGCCTCCAGCAGCAGCTGCGGGTCCAGGCTGGTGACGTACGTACCGTCGCCCTGGCGCACGTCCAGGATCCGGATCAGCGACAGGGCGCGCACCGCCTCGCGCAGCGAGTTGCGGGACAGGCCCAGCTCGGCGGCGAGTTCGCTCTCTTTAGGAAGCCGGTCACCCGGGCGCAGCGCACCCGAGACGATCATGCCTTTGATCTTTTCGATCGCCTCGTCGGTGACCGCCATCATGGACCTCCCCGGGTCAGACATCCGATGTCTGCCCCCATTATGGCGCCTGACGTCGGCTGCTCGTTGACGAGGGCAGCATGGCACGCCGAACGGACCGGCGTCCCCTGCCGGGGTGGACGCCGGTCCGTTGGCGATCACATGGGGTGCCTGGGACGCGCTGTACGCGATCAGAAGGTGAACGGACCCGGCGACTGGGCCGAGGTGGCGGTGCAGTTCACCGTGATGAGACCGAAGATCACCAGCTTCAGCGACTTGGCCTCGAGCTTGTCACCGGCGGCGACCGTGCCCTTGAGCGGGCCGGTGGTCACGTCGGACCCGGTCGGGATGGCCGGGTTGGAGCTGCCGGTGAATGTCGTGGTTCCGGAGCCGTTCTTGGACAGGGTCAGCGTCGAGTTGACCGAGCCCGCCGGAACGTCGATGGGTGCCTTGATGGCGCCCGAGGACAGGGTGATGGTCGCGGAGGTCCCGCTCTGCGTGGCCGTGAGGGTGGCCAGGCCGGAGCCGTAGGTTCCGCAATCGGCCGTCAGGGTCGCGGTGGTCGGGGTGACCGCGTTGGCCCCCGGCGCCAGTGCGAGCGCGCCCATGGCCATTCCCGCTGCTCCCAGTGCCGTGCCGATCCCGAGTTTCATGCGTCTCATGGGATTGCCTTCCGGTGTGGGGGAAGTGCCTGTCTAGCCGCGGCGGTGCTCGTTGCGTTGGTGCGTTGTTGCGTGGAGCGGCGCACATGAGACACGGCGGGATCCCGGGCGCGCCCGAGGGCGCGTCGCTGCGTACGTGTGCGCGGTGCGGGGGGTGAGATCGCGCGGGGCTGCGGCTCGGGCCTCGCGCAGACCGCCACCAGTCCTGACTTGCCGTCAGGCGGGGCGCTGTTATTGATGCGCGCGCCATCGAAGAACGCAAGAGCGATTCATTGATTTTTTACTGGCGAGTCAGTTGGCGCAGCGGCCGAGGGGGAGGCTCCACAGCGGAGCCTCCCCCTCGGGAGTACGGGCGTACGGGCTACGGGCGACGTACGGGCCGGGTTGGTCAGACCGCGCGGTGGTCCAGCAGCTTCTGGACCCGGGCGCGCACCTCGTCGCCGTCCAGTCCGCGGATCGTCAAGGTCGTGCGGCGGCGCAGCACATCGTCCGCCGTCTGCGCCCACTCGTGGTCGCGGGCGTAGACGACCTGGGCCCAGATCTCCGGGGCGTCCGGGTGGATCCGCTCACCGAGCGCCGGGTCCTCGTTGGCCAGCCGCGCGATGTCGAAGGAGAGCGAACCGTAGTGCGTCGCCAGGTGGCGTGCGGTGTCCGCGGCCATCCGCGGGCCGGGTGTGCCGCCGTCCACCAGCAGCCGGTGCGCGACCGCGTGCGGGTTGGCCAGGCCCGGCAGCGGGACGTGCTTGGGCAGCTGGGATATGGGCTCCATATCGTCCGCGAGCGGGTGGCCCGGCAGCTGCGCGAGCTTGTTCATCACGGTGCGGCCGATATGGCGGAAGGTGGTCCACTTGCCGCCCGCGATGGAGAGCATGCCACCGCGTCCCTCGGTGACGACCGTCTCGCGCTTGGCCTTGGCGGTGTCCCCGGGGCCGCCGGGCAGCACCCGAAGACCGGCGAAGGAGTAGGTGATCAGGTCGCGGGAGAGCTGCTGGTCCCGGATGGAGAAGGCGGCCTCGTCGAGTATCTGGGTGATGTCCTGCTCGTTCACCCGGACGTCCGCCGGGTCGCCCTCGTACGCCTCGTCGGTGGTGCCCAGCAGCAGCATGTCCTCCCAGGGGAGGGCGAAGGTGATGCGGTACTTGTCGATCGGGGTCGCCAGCGCCGCCCGCCACGGTGCGGTGCGCTTGAGGACCAGGTGCGCGCCCTTGGAGAGCCGGATGGACGGGGCCGCGTTCGGGTCCTCCATCCTGCGCAGGTGGTCCACCCACGGGCCCGTGGCGTTCAGCACCAGGCGGGCGTTCACCCCGAACTCGGTCCCGTCCAGGCGGTCCCTGAGCTCCGCGCCGGTGACCCGGCCGTCGGTCTTCCGCAGCCCCACCACCTCGGCGTGGTTGAGCACCGTCGCGCCCGCCTCGACGGCCGCCCGCACCGTCATCAGGGCCATGCGGCTGTCGTTCATCTGGCCGTCGCCGTACACCGCGACCGCCTTGAGGCCATCGGTGCGCAGCTCGGGGACGTCCCGTACGGCCTTGTCGGCGCTGATCACATGGCCGACGCCGTCCCGGAAGGCGGAGAGGGCCGAGTAGGCGAACACGCCCGCGCCGAGCTTGGCCGCGCCGTGCGGGCCGCCCTTGTAGACCGGCAGGTAGAAGGTGAGCGGATTCGCCAGGTGGGGGGCGACGCTGCGGGAGACCGCGCGCCGCTCGAAGTGATTCTCGGCGACCAGCTTCACCGCGCCGGTCTGCAGATAGCGCAGCCCGCCGTGGAGCAGCTTGGAGGAGGCCGAGGAGGTGGCGCCGGCGAAGTCGCCGGCGTCCACCATGGCCACCCGCAGTCCCGACTGCGCCGCGTGCCAGGCAGTGGTGATGCCCAGAATGCCGCCGCCGATCACCAGGAGGTCGTGCGTTGCCTTGGACAGCTGTTCCCGGGTTTCGGCGCGGCTCGGAAGAGAGCCGGCAGCCGGGTGCGTCCCGAGGGCGGGGACGCTCTGCAGGGTGGTCATTGCTTACTCCTCGTCTTCGATCCAGCCCATGGTCCGCTCAACGGCCTTGAGCCAGTTCTTGTACTCGCGGTCGCGGACATCCGCGTCCATACGGGGGGTCCACTCGGCGGCGCGGCGCCAGTTGGCGCGCAGCGCCTCGGTGTCCGGCCAGAAGCCGACGGCCAGACCGGCGGCGTAGGCGGCGCCGAGGCAGGTGGTCTCGGCGACCATCGGCCGCACCACGGGCGCGTCCAGGGCGTCGGAGAGCGTCTGCATCAGCAGGTTGTTGGAGGTCATACCGCCGTCGACCTTGAGCGCGGTGAGCTCGACGCCGGAGTCCTTGGTCATCGCGTCGACGATCTCGCGGGTCTGCCACGCGGTGGCCTCGAGCACGGCGCGCGCGATGTGGGCCTTGGTGACATAGCGGGTCAGACCCGCGATGACGCCACGCGCGTCGGCCCGCCAGTAGGGGGCGAACAGACCGGAGAAGGCGGGCACGAAGTAGGCGCCGCCGTTGTCCTCGACCGAGCTGGCCAGGGTCTCGATCTCGGCCGCGCTGTTGATCAGCCCCATCTGGTCGCGCATCCACTGCACCAGCGAGCCGGTGACGGCGATCGAGCCCTCGAGGGCGTAGACCGGCTTCTGGTCGCCGATGCGGTAGCCGACGGTGGTCAGCAGGCCGTTGTACGAGTTGACGGGCTTGCCACCGGTGTTCATCAGCAGGAACGTTCCGGTGCCGTAGGTCGACTTGGCCTCGCCCTCGGAGAAACAGGTCTGGCCGAAGAGGGCGGCCTGCTGGTCACCGAGCGCGGAGGCCACCGGCACGCCCGCGAGGACGCCCTCGGCGGTGGTTCCGTACACCTCGGCGGAGGAGCGGATCTCGGGCAGCACGGCCGCCGGGATCTCGATCGAGGACAGGATGCGCTCGTCCCAGTCGAGGGTCTGGAGGTTCATCAGCAGCGTGCGGGAGGCGTTGGTGACGTCGGTGACGTGCACGCCTCCGTTGGTGCCGCCGGTGAGGTTCCAGATCACCCAGGAGTCCATGGTGCCGAAGAGGATCTCGCCGGCCTCCGCGCGCTCGCGCAGCCCCTCGACGTTGTCGAGCAGCCAGCGGATCTTCGGGCCCGCGAAGTACGAGGCGAGCGGCAGGCCGGTCTCCCGGCGGAACCGGTCCTGGCCGACGTTGCGGCCGAGCTCCCGGCAGAGGGCGTCGGTGCGGGTGTCCTGCCAGACGATGGCGTTGT
>NZ_MUNE01000305.1 GCF_002154605.1 Streptomyces milbemycinicus
GCGCAGGGTCGACGTCGACCCAGGTGAGCGAGGCGGAGGAGGTCAGCACGGCCTCGACGATCCGGGCCGAGCGGACGCCGTCCTCCCCGGTGGGCAATCCCTCGGGCGCTTCGCCGCGGATCGCCGCGTAGGCGTCGGCGACAAAGGAGTTGAAGCAGTCGGCATAGCCCTGGGCGTGGCCTGCGGGCAGCCGGGAGAGCCGTCGCTGCTCGGCCGATCCGTGGTTCGGGTCCCGGACCAGCACACGCGCTCCGTCCGGGGCGCCGAGCCATACGGTCTCGGGGCTCTCCTGGTCGAAGACCGCGCTCGCGGCCGAGCCGTCGAGCTCGAACCACAGCCGGTTCTTACGGCCGGCCGACACCTGGGAGACGGCCAGCGTGCCCAGGACACCGCCGTCGGTGCGCAGCAGCACCGTCGCCACGTCCTCGGTACGCACCCGCACCCGCGGGCCCTCGCCCGTCGTCGCGAAGCTGGCGCCCGTACCTGCGGGGCGCGTGGCGACGGTGGTGCCGAGCCGCGCGGTCAGTGTGGTGAAGCGGACCCCAGTGACCCATTCGACAAGGTCGCACCAGTGCGATCCGATGTCCGCGAACGCCCGCGACGGTCCGCCGTCGGCCGGGTCGACCCGCCAGGACATGGCGTTCTCGGAAAGCATCCAGTCCTGCAGATAGCTGCCGTGGAGCAGTTGCCACGCCCCGAACTCGCCACGCAGCCGGCGCTCGCGGATCTCCCGGACCAGGGGGTGGTAGCGGTAGACGAAAGGCACCGCGAGCACCAGGCCCGCCTCCCGCGCCAGCCCCGTCAGCCGTTCCGCGTCGGCGGCCGTGGTGGCGAGTGGCTTCTCGCAGATCACATGCTTGCCCGCGCGCAGCGCCGCCTCGGCCTGCCCGACGTGCAGCGCGTTCGGGGTGCACACATGGACCACCGAGACGCTGTCGTCGGCGAGCACCGCCGCGAAGTCCGGGTAGCGGCCAGGCGCTCCCCACTCATCGGCGGCCCGCGCGCTTCGCTCGGGGGTCGAGGCCACCACTCCGGCGAGTTCACCCCCGGCCGCCCGGATCGCGGCCGCGTGCACGGCACCGATCATCCCGGCCCCGGAAACCACCACCCGAAGCGAGTCATTCATCGTGTGCACCTCCGCCGTCCGGCAGTCGACCGCGGCCTGAACGCCGCGCTGCGCATCACCATCGTTTAGTTCACGCAGCAAGCACAAGATGGGATATTTAATTTTCTTCAAGGCCTAAATTCGGTCAATCTTCAGTCGTCATGCCCCGTTAACTCCTGATGGAGGGCATGGGCACAGCCTGAGAAGAGAACCGTTGACGAACACAAGCAGGCTTCATTACGGTCACTTGAATGCATAAAGACGACGGCTATGCTGAGGAACCACCTGCCCCCGGATCGGTCCCGCAGGCCCTGCGCCGGGTGTTGGGCCTGGTGGTCTCCGGGGAGGCGACCAACCGCGCCGAAATCGCCCGGCGCAGCGGCCTGGCCCGGTCCACCGTGGGCCAGCAGGTCGACCACCTTGTCGGTACCGGCATCCTGCAGGAGGTCGAGTCCAGGCGGTCCGTCCGGGGGCGGCCGCCCCGGGTGCTGACGATCAGCCCACAGGCCGGAACCGTCGTCGTCGCGGACGTCGACACCACCGCCTCCCACGTGGCCATCGCCGATCTCACCCGCCGGCTCATCGCACAGAGCACGGTCGACATCCGGATCGACGCCGGCCCGCAGGCGGTGCTGGACGCGGTGACCGAGCGGCTGCGAGAGCTGCTGGAGAAACACCACCGCGATCCCGACCGCGTACGCGAGGTGGTCATCGGCCTGCCCGGACCGGTCGACTTCCAGCAGGGCTGCGCGGTACAGCCGACCGGCATGCCCGGCTGGGACGGCTACCCCGTCGCCGACCACCTCCGGACACGTTTCCGCGCCCCCGCTGTGGTGGACAACGACGTCAACCTGATGGCCCTGGGCGAAGCCGTACAGGGCGGGGCCGAGACGCCCCTGCTGTGCATCAAGATCTCCACCGGCATCGGGTCCGGACTCATCACCGCGGCCGGCCAGGTGTACCGCGGCGCCGACGGAGCCGCCGGCGACATCGGCCATATCCGGGCCGTCGGCGGCGGCAGCGTCCTGTGCGTCTGCGGCAACGTCGGCTGCGTCGGTGCGATCGCCTCCCACCGGGCCGTCCTGCGCGGCCTCGGCATCCCCGAGTCAACGGATGACGACCTGCTGTACGGCACGCGTGTGCTCGCCGAGCGTATCGCCAACAGCGACCCGACGGCCCTGCACGCCGTGCGTCAGGCCGCCACGGAGATCGGCGAGGTGGTGGCCATGCTGGTCCATATGTTCAACCCGCGCAGCGTGATCCTGGCCGGCCCGCTGAGCGAACTCCGCGACGACCTGGTCTCCGCCGTACGAGCCGCTGTGTACCAGCGCGCCCTTCCCCTGGCCACCCGCAAACTGACCATCACCGCGACACAGCTCAAGGGCAGCTCCGGACTGCACGGCGGAATCGCCCTCGCCACACAGGACATCTTCGGGCCCGCGGGCATCGCGCGACTCCTGGCCGACGCGCCCGAGGCGGGCGTTTAGGCGGCATCCTGAACCGGGTCGGATCAGCGAGTGGCCGGAACCACTCCGGCACGCTGTCGAGCAGAACGGCACCCAGCGGGATCGCGGGATGCACGGCGAAGTGCGCGCACCAGGCGCTCACTGTCGCCGCCGATCCCGGCCACCGCGGTCTCGCCTCAGCAGTGGCTGTCTCCAGGACCAGTACCGCCGCGCCACCGGCACCCAGCGGCGAGCGGCCTGACGACGGTCCGCGCCCGGCGGGTGATGGCGCCTCCCGTCACCCCCGCACCGACCTCCAGCGGCCCGGCACACACCGCGTCCTCCGACGCCGGAGACCACCACAACGCCGGCTTCAGTTCCAGAAGGCCAGGGCCTGCGTGAATACGCCTGGGCCCTGGTCCCGCTGCCCAGCAACAGCGACGACGGCTTCGAAGACGCCCTGCTCATCCGCCGCAGCCTCACCGACGGCGAGCGCGCCTACTATCTCACCCACGCCCCGACGGGCACTGCGCTGACGGAGATCGTACGGGCCGCCGGCTCCCGCTGGGCGATCGAGGAGTGCTTCCAGGCCTCGAAGAACCGACTCCGCCGCCCCCGTAAGCCCCGTGGTTCGACTCCAGTAATAGGGCGCGGGTGTGGCCATATTCCGGTGGCGGGCGGAGCGCCGCTCGGAGATGATCGCGCACATGGCCTCAACAGTGACGAACATAGCGATCGACTGTGCGAACGCCTACCAACTGGCGCGGTTCTGGAGCGATGTGACCGGACACCCGTTGGACCCCGAGGACGAACCAGGTGACGACGAGACCGAGATCATGCTGCCCGGCGGCCCGGCTCTGCACTTCAACGAGGTTCCGGAGCCCAAGTCGGCCAAGAACAGGCTCCATCTGTGCCTGCGCCCCGACACCTCGCGGGACGCAGAGGTCCAGCGGCTGCTGAAGCTGGGCGCCTCCCTGGTTGCCGATCACCGCAAGCCCGACGGCTGGGGCTGGGTCGTTCTCGCCGACCCGGAAGGCAACGAGTTCTGCGTATTGCTGACCGAATCCGAGAGGTCCGCATTGTCCTCCTGACCTCAGCCCTTGCTCGCGACCCGACATCAGCTCCGCACTGACGGATGTGGGCCGGGTGCGGTAGGTCTCTGCCTGTTCGTTCGAGGTGGGAACTCCTCGCCGGGTCTTTGTGCGTCGGTCGGGGAGGCCACGCCCGCGCGCATGGGGAAGGGCGGCAGCGGTTTCGAGAAGCTGGCGTTCTCATGGGAGCCCGGCTCGGGTGTGTCAACTACCCGGCAAATGGGCATCAGTTCATCTCTATGGCGTACTGGCGGCCGAGGGCAGGGGAATACGGCGGTGGATGTCAGGCTCACCTTGCAGACGCTGCATGCGGACGAATCGCTGCCGCTGACGGAGGACCTGCTGCGGTGGCTGAAGGACGAGCCCGAACTGCGTGGACGGGTGACGGTGGCCTCGGCCGCACCCGAACCCGGTCAGATGAGCGGCGGCGTCCTGCAGACGATCCTCGTCAGCCTCGGCTCGGCCGGCGTGGGCGCGCTGGCCCGCTCGCTGCCGATCTGGCTCCGACTGCAGCGTTCCAAGGTTGAGATCGAGGTGACCCGCGCCGACGGACGCTCGGTGCGCGTCTCCACGGACAACCGCAAGGACGTCGACTCCCTCATCCACGATGTCCTGGGCGTAGGCCTCGACCGGGACTGAACCGTGGAGTCGTCGCAGGCAGGGTCGCTTCCCGATCCGGACCGGTCTCGGGCGGTCCTCATCGGCACCCGCTCCTACACCGTCGGCTCCGGACTGGCCGAACTGCCCGGCGTGACCGGGAATATCCAGTCGCTCGGGGAGCTGCTGAACACACGCACGGGGCTAAGGCCCGAGCATGTCCGGCCGCCGCTGCTCGACGAGACCGACGACCGCACGGTGTGCCGCCAGGTCCGACGCGCCGCCCGGGAGGCCGAGGACCTGCTCCTCGTGTACTTCGCAGGCCACGGCCTCATCGAGCCCGAGACGGGCGACCTCTTCCTCGCCCTGTCGGCGAGCAACCCGGACGACCCGCTCTACTCGGCCGTACGGTTCTCGGAGATCCGCGAGGCCGTCGCCGCGAGCCCGGCCCGCCACCGCGTGATCATCCTGGACTGCTGCTACAGCGGCCGGGCGATCAAGGACGCGATGGGCGGCGACGCAACGTCAGTCGCCCTGGGCCAGACCGAGACCCGCGGCGCCTGCACCATCGCCGCGGCATCGGCGAACGAACCCGCGATCGCCGTCGCAGGTGAGCGCCACACCGTTTTCACCGGCGCACTCGTCCGTCTCCTGCGCGAGGGCATCCCGGGGGCGGGCCCGCACCTCACCCTGGACCGCCTGTACGCGGAACTGGACCGCACGCTGAAACCATGGCCGCGCCGCCAAGGGACCGACAGTGTCGGGGAGTTGGTGCTGGGGAGCAATCCGGCGGGGACGCCGACGCAGGCCGCGCCGACTGCCGTCGCGCCGCCAATGGCGTCGCAGGAGACCGAGCCGCCCACCGGGGTGCGGTTCACCACGAACTACCGGCGGCTGTTCTGGCAGTACGCGATGGTCTACGCGGCGATCTCGGCCCCGTCAGTGGCATTGGGGTACGCCTGCCTCACCTCCGAGTGGTGGTCCGGAGAAATCCTGGAATGGTTGTCCGTCCTCGCGGCGCTCCTTCTCCTGACCATGCCCCTCATGGCGATACGCATTGTGCTGAGGCTGATTCCAGGCCCGTACGAACTCCTGGTCGGCGAGGACGGTGTGGGACTCGTCGCCAATGATGAGACAACCTTCCTGCCCTGGCGCGACATCCAAAGCGTCACCACCGGCCGCACGCGGCGGGGACGCAGAACGCCCTGCCATCTCGCCGTCCTCCCCCGGCGCGGTTTCGTGCCACCTCCGCACCGCCCCTTCCGCCCCCGCCTGGACCGCCGCAACGGTGCGCTGATCCTGTGCGATCTACGGCGGCTGCGTGATCCGCTGACGGTCCTGGAGGCCACGGTGGCCCGGTATGCGGGCCCGCTGTGGGACGAGCACCACGGGCTGGCACATGCACGGAGCGTGCGTTTCGACCGGACCAGGGGGCTCAAGGACATCGGGTTGCTCCTGCTCCCGTTGCCCCTGTACGCGGTGGGCTGGTTCAAACTGCACAGCGTGGCGGCCTGTGTGCTGATCGGCCTCCTCCACGCATGCCTCGTCGTCATCGAGCTGCTTCCGCTACGGGTGGAGATGGACGACCGTCAGATCACACTGACCTCGGGCTTCCGTAGAACGCGGGTAGCCTGGAATGAGGTCCGTGAGATGCGGTTCGCCGTGGACGACCGGATTCCGGGGCCGAGCCTCGTTCTCGGGACCGATGAGACCCAAGAGTCCAGGATGCCCCTGATGGAGCTCACCGCCGATGTCCATGAGCTGGACGCCGCATTCCGGAAGTTCGGCGGGGCCCGGTATCGGGGAGTGGCCCCGCGATCCCCTGCCACACCGGATGACAGTCCGGCCGAGGTCGTCTTCGCCGGTCGACTGATGGGCGCGTGGGCCACAAGCGCCGGGGCGCTCCCCGTGGTGGCCTTCACGTCCGTTGCGTGGGCGACCCCGCTCGCGGGCTGGGGCGTCTGGGCGACTGCCTTGCCCGTGCTGTTGAGTATCGGTCTCACAGGCCTTGTCGTCTCCCTCCGGCGACGGCTGCGGCTGCGCCTCGACCACGAGGCGCTCCACCTGACTGCGGGGCGCCGCAGCGCCCGCATACCCTGGCGTGATGTGAGCCGTGTGACCATTCAGCCCTTTCACAAAGAGAACGAGAAGCTGCCCAGCTGGTGGATCGTCGTGTGGTTCAAGGACGGTGCGTCAGTCCCGGCGCCGTGGCGGCTCAGCGGCTGCTTCCGGCCCTGGTCGGGCGGGGTACGCGTCATCCGCTGCGGCGCGTCGGCACTCAGCGGGGTGTCCGCCTCGCCCGTCGACGTGGAACAGGCCCTGCGTCGCTTCGCGGGACCGGCATGGCAGGACGTTGCTTAGAGTTCCCGCAGGTAGGCGTGTGCTCATGGGCGGTGGTTCGGGCGCTCGTCCCATCGGTGGGTCGTCCATGCGCGCCGGATCAGGTTACGGATGGTGATAATCGTGTCGGCGAGGTCGAAGAGTGCGTCGAATCGCCGTCGGTCGCCTCGCTGTGCCGGGCGCTCGCCGAGGCCGAGGATCAGAACGCTCAGGGCGAGGCGCAGGTCATCGGCCCCCAGCGCACGGTCCGCGCCCGCATCACCGGCCCCGGCAGCGGCACCGATCCCGAGCTGATGGAACGGCTCACCCGGCAGGCCCTCGGACCCGGAGAACCACGCTTCCGGCTTGAGCAGCGACGCGACGTACAGCCACAGCCAACCGGATGCCTCCAACACGAGCGGCAGAGTCAAGCCCGGGTCGTCCTGCAGGAGATAACCCTTGAGACATCGGAACGACGAGAGGTCTTCGTCTCTATCGAACTGCGCCGTGGCCAGCGAGGAGCTACTGATCCGGACCGCCGCTGACAGCGCGACGGGCGGTATCGCGGAACTGTCTGGGTGAGGAGCCGACTACGCGGCGAAATGCTGTGCTGAACGCACTCTCGGATGGCTCGATCGCGGCCGAGGTAATCTTCGCCGACTACCCGGTCTACGGTGCGACCAAGGCGGCGGTCACCCAGCTGACCCGCAACCTGCGCGCCTCTCTCGGGCCTCGCGGCGTACGGGTGCGGTCCGTCGACCCGGGGTTCGCCATCACTGAACTCGGCGCCGACATGGCACACGAGGCCACTCGGGTCGGGCTGGACGAGATGCGGTCGGCCATCACGGCCATCACGGCCATCACCGCGGAAGATGTGGCCGACGCCATCACGTACTCGGTGGCGGTCCCGGCCCGGGTCAACATCGCCGAGCTGACGGTCGTTCCCACCCAGCTCGGCTGAGAAACCGAGACCGGCAGGCGGGGTCCCTTCCAAGGCCGAGCCGGTGTACGAGGTCAGCCGGCCTCGTACATCGGCAGCCTTCCGTCCAAGTCGCCTGCGGGCAGAACACGGGTCGAGTTGTGTTCGCGGACAATCCGCCACCCGTCCGGCGTTCGACGCCAGACCAACGAGGTAGTGGTACGGATATCCGTGGCACCGTCAGGCGTGGTGATCCGCGCTACGAACGCCAGTGTCGACGCGGCCAGATCGTGGCTCACGATGACGTGCGGGCCGTCGTCCACGGCATGGTGAGCGGAAACCATCCGATCGAAGTGGGGCTCCCAGATCGAGCCGTAGCCGGTGGCTGTCGCCGCGACACGCTGCTCGGGGTCGAAGTCGTCGTAGAGGCGGAGGTCCGCAGAGTCGAAGTCGTAGAACTCGCCGAAGATACGCTGGAAGTCGAACGGCGCGTCCCCCTCGTTGCGCTCCCAGCCGAACACCCATCTGCCGTGCAGATCCGCAATTAATCGCTCATCGTTCATGACTCGACGCTAGGCTCGCGGAAGAGCTGCAGGAAGGGTCTGCCACACCCACCCTGGGTGTAGGGGCTTCCGCCCCTGTGGCCAGACACTACGTCCGCCTGTTCGGCGTGGGGCCGGCTGAGCATCCACGTTGCGCCGGTGCCGGCGAGGAATGCGACGCCTATCTGCTCGTCCAGCACCCGCACCACCGCGGCGGTTGCCGCGGCGTGCAGCCGCACCTCCGGATCACCGGCCGGGCGCCCCAGCCGGTCGCCGATGATCACGCGCAGCTGCTGTTCGGTCTGGTCGCAGGCCATCAGCCAGGCCGTGCGCAGTGCCGGTTCGGTGTCGGCGAGCCGGATCATCTTCATCGCCAGCATTTCGTCGGTCAGATCGACCGGCCGTGTCTCGTACTGGAGCCGGACCAGTTCCCAGCACGCTCATCAAGGTGACGACGCCCTGCATGACGATCGGCTCGGCGCATGCCTCCTTGCTGCGGAAGTGCCACCAGATGGTGCGCGTGGACAACCCGACCGCGTCGGCGATCTGGTCGCCGCTGGTCGCGGCCACACCCTGCTTCCAGAACAGGCGCGCCGCCTCCCCGGAGATCTCCAGCCGCAGCCGCATACGCCGCCGCTCGCTCATCCCTCCCACAGGGCGCTTCTCCGACGCCACGGCATTCATCAGCCCTTCTCCATCTCCTTCTCCTTCTCCGTTCGCAAGCGGCATGACGTCACCGAGTGAGCCGGTGCGCGGTGGTGCGCGGCCGGCGGTGGTGTTACCAGCTGAGGGCGTTGTCCATCGACTGCTGCCAGTACGTGACGCAGAGGGAGTCGTCGACGTAGCTGCCCTCGGCGGGCAGCGACGGGTGGGCGACCGAGGAAGTGCTCTCTCCGGTGCGGTCCTGGAAGGCGGCGGGCCGAAAGTCACGTACACCGAGCGGGAGTTCAGCAACTTGGGTCAGAGCGACACTTGCTGCCACGGCCGTGGGACGCTCCGCCGCCCGCCCACCATCACTCCCGGGTCGGCGGAGCCGTGCGTGCGTCGCTCGTTGCTTTTGCAGTACTACGGCTGCTTGCTCACCAGCGCGGCCAGCTCGGGGTCGCTTTCGTACCGTCGCCGGTGCAGGTCGGCGATCTCCGCGCCCATCTGCGGGTCGTCATCGTCGGTGATGTCGTACGAGTCGAACTTCTCGACCAGGGGCATACCGACCCGGTCAGTGTGCGCGTGCGCCGGATGCGTCAGATACTCCCAGTAGCCGTCGAGGTCCTCGATGACGAACACGGCGCCACAGTCGAAATCGCCTCCGAAGTCGCGGCCGACGACGGCAACCTCCTGCATGGTCAGCTTCTCGTACGTTTGCCCGGACCGGGCCTGGACCTTCTCGCCGGTGGCGCGCAGCTCGCCGGCGGCCCGCCGGGCAAAGCCCTCCGCCCCGGCCCTGGACAGCAGCTCGTGGGCGGTGCGCAGATGCTCGCGGCAGTCACGCCGACGGCCTTCGCGCCGCAGCCATTCGCCGTACAAGAGGTGCGCCCGGGCCAGGTAGGGGAGCAGTGGGCCCTCGGCGAGCAGGTCAATGGCTTCCCGGTAGTGATCCTCGATGCCGGTCACAAGTCCTCGTGAGTAGGCCGCGACTCCCCGGCCGGCGACGGTTCCGCAGGCCTGTGTGCGCTCGGTGAGGGAGTCCATTGCCCGCGCTGCGGTGATGTGGTCGTCACAGCGGACCGCGGCTTCGATCAGTTCCGGCAGGGCCGCTCCGGTGAGGAACAGATCACCGTGCTCGGTGGCCTTCCGAGCCGCGGCCAGCGCCGCCGGGTAGTCGGCCAGCCCGTTGTTGAGCATGGCTGTTGTCCAGTGCAGGTTCGTGACCTGTCCGGGACCTCCGGTGGTCGGTGCCGCGGTGGCTACCTCGCACAGGCGGAGAGCCTCGTCGCGGCGGCCGCGCAGCGCGGCGAGATGCAGCCGGTGATGGAGCAGCGGGGGTGCGCCGGTTGCGTCGGCGATCGCTGCCTCCTCCGCGGTGGTCGCGATGGCCTGCCCGATGTCACCGATCAGGGTGGCGTCGATCGCCTTCTGCGCGAGGCCGAGCCTGAGCAGCAGCGGCGAGCCCGAAGCGCGGCCCGCCTTCACCAGCCATGCGGCGATGGCGGCATGGGTGTCCGGGTCCCACAGCTCGACGGCGATCATCGTGGCGAGCGCGGGACGCCGCGTCCAGAACGGGTCGCCGATGTCGTAGAGGGCGTGGCGAAGCAGCGGAACCGCGGCTTCGTACCCGTCGGTGGCCAGCACCATCAAGGCGTCAAGGGCGTCCGGCGAGCTCGGTGTCGGCGCCGTGGACCGGGCCGCGGTGAGAACCCGATCGATGACAGCACCGCCGCGGCCGACAGACAGGCTCATCTCGACGGCATCGAGGAAACAGTCACGTGCCCGGTCCGGATCCAGACTCGCCAGCCGCTCAGCGGCGCGCACCATCAGCATCGGTCCGGAGCCGTCGCCGTGCCGGGTGAAGGCGATGCGGCCCTGCAGCAGGCCGACGTCAGCATGCTGGAACTCGTCCAGCGTAGTGGTCTCCAGGGTCACGAGCAGGTTGGCCGCCTTGCCGAACGCCCCCGCGTCGAAGCCGGCCTGGGCGGCGTGCAGAGTTCGTTCGATCCGGCGTGCGGGATCCAGCGACAGCGCCACCGAGCGCTCGAGGAAGGCTGCCGCGGCTGCCACGCCCCCGCGTGCCTGGGCACGCTCCGCGCACCGCTCCAACTCGTCGGCGACGTCGTCGTCGGGGCCAGGGCTGGCTTGGGCGCGGTGCCAGGCCCGGCGGTCCGGCGCCATGACCGGGTCGGTAACGGCCGCCAGAGCCGCGTGTACCGCGCGGCGTTGGCCGGCGTCGGCGGCTCGGTAGACCGCCGAACGTGCCAACGGGTGGCAGAAACGGATGCGGGTACCGAACTCGACCAGTCCCGTCGCGTCCGCATCCGCGCTGGCCGGTGTCACATCGAGGTTCAGTTGACGCGCGGCCGGCCAGAGCAGGCCGGGGTCGCCGGTCGGGTCGGCGCTCGCCACCATCAGCAGAAGCCTGGCCTCGGCGGACAGACCGGCCAGCCTGGCTCGGAAGCCGTACTCGATCCGGGTCGGCACCGAGGACATGTCAGGCGGGACGAAGCCACCGGCGCGGTCCAGCTCCAGCACCGCCAACGGGTTCCCTTGGGCCTCGGCGACGAGCCGCTCCCGGACCTGGTCATCGAGGGGGAACGGGCTTCGCTTCGTCAGCAGAACCTTGGCGTCCTCGTCGCTCAGACCGCGGACGGCCAGCTTCGGCAGTTCACCGAGTCCGGTCGCCGTGTACGTTGACCGCGCGGCGAAGATCATCGCTACCGGGTCGGCGGCGACCCGGCGAGCGAGGAAGACCATCGCCCTCGCGGACGCGGTATCAACCCACTGTGCGTCATCGATCAAGCACAGCAGGGGCCGCTCCCGGGCCGCTGCCGTTACCAGTCCCAGAGTCGCCAGACCGATGCGGAACGGGTCGGGTGTGCCCTCGGCCAGCCCGAAGGCCACCTGCAGGGCGTCACGATGCCGGTCCGGCAGCTCGATGAGGTGCTTCAGCATCGGCACACACAGTTGGTGCAGCGCGGAGTACGGCAGTTCCTGCTCGAACTCCGACCCGGACGTCCGGACCGTCCGGAACCCGGGCGCCGCGTTGTGGGCGTGGTCCAGCAGGGCACTCTTGCCGATGCCCGCCTCGCCTTCCAGCACCAGCGCGCCGCCCTGTCCCGTAAGCGCAGCGCCGGACAGCTCGTCGACGCGTCGCTGTAACTCGTGTCTGCCAACGAGCAGATCGGTCAGGAACGAAGGAGTCCGCATAACGCGAACGGTAGGTGATCGCCGCTTACTGGGCACAGGCCCCCCTCAGAAGTGCAACCAACGTCTCGCCGCATCGATGACGTAGGCACACCGGATCGGTGCTTTGGACAAGTCGGGGAAGGGCCCACGTTTGCGTTTCGGGACCGACAACGCCTGCTCAGGCCCTGCTCCTGGCGGCCGCGGCGCTGCTCCCGGACTCGGCACGGACCGCCGAGGCGGCCGGCTCCCGCCTGGCCGCGCGCCACCACAAGGCGGCACAGAGCGGCGCGCTGCCCGCGTAGGCGGCATCGTGGCCACCAGGCGACGGCACGGCCTGGATATTCAGCCGGCAGGCGCCGACCGGGATGAACACGTACCGGATCCCGGGGTGGTCCTTCAGCCAGGGCCGGGTGGGGTGGTCAGGGTCGAGCTCCGCCCTGATGCGGTGTCCGTCCGGCGACCAGCCCGGTACCGGGGGGCAGGATCGGGGGATCACCGGTCCGAGTTCGTCGATGCGGACGACCGTCGCGCCGTCGGGCGGGCAGGTCGGCGGCCACCGTGCCGAGTAGTGCGAGGGCTTGCTGGGAAGCGCTGCCGGGCTCGGCCTGGTACACGATGAGCTGCTGGTCCGTCGCGCTGTCGACGGTGAACGAGTCGTAGGTCAGGGTCAGCTCGCCGACCTGGTGGTGGTTGAAGGACTTGGCCTCATGAGCCTTGCCCCGTACATCGTGCCGGGCCCACAGATCGCGGAACTCCGGGCTCTTCAGGGACAGTTCGCCGACCAGTTCGGTGAGCCGGGCATCGTTCATCAGGTCGCCGCTGCCCGCGCGCAGGGCCGCGAGCCCGGACCTGGCGACCCGCTCCCACTCGGGGTAGAAGTCCCGGGCGGCCGGGTTCAGGAAGGTGAACCGGACCAGGTTGGCCTCGCCCGCTTCCAGCATTCCGGCGAAGAGGGCGCATCCGAGGCGGTTGCCGGCCAGCACATCCAGCCGGCGGTCGAGGATCAGCGCGGGGGTGTGCAGGCAGCCGTCCATCAAGCGCAGCAGACTCGGCCCGACGGGCACACCGCCACCTCGCCGGACGGGGCGACGAGCCGTTCGTGCCAGCTGGTGCAGGTGCGCCGTTTCGTCGGGATTCAGTCCGAGGGCGCGGGCCAGGGCGTGCACCACCTGTGCGGAAGGGTGCTTTTCTCGTCCCTGTTCCAGCCGGGCGTAGTAGTCGGTGCTGACTCCGGACGACTGGGCGACCTCCTCCCGGCGCAGGCCCGGCGTCCTGCGCCGACCCGACCAGGGCTGCCCGGCCCGGGCCGGGCTGGTCATCTCTCGCCGGGCGCGGAGGAACTCGCCCAGCGGGTTGCCACTGTCCATGCCGCAACGATAGGCGCGCATGCGATCGGTTACCTGGGGGTGGCGCACCCAGGGAGAAGACCGTCCTGGTTGACCTGCGGCCCAACGAACACCATCGGCCTCATGACAGACAACCTTTCAAACAGCTTCTCCACGCCCGTTGCCGGTGTGCCCGCGGGTCTGCTTGCCGGCCGGGTCGCGGTGATCACCGGGGCGAGCGCCGGGATCGGCGCCGCGACCGCACGCCGCTTCGCCTCGGCCGGAGCGGCGGTCGCTCTGCTCGGCCGGCGATCCGGGCTGCTGGACGACCTCGCCGCGACCCTGCGGGCGGAAGGCTCCGCCGAAGTCCTGCCGGTCGCGGTCGATGTCACCGACCCCGCCGCGTTGACCGCCGCCGCGTCGACGATCCGCGCCACCCTGGGCCGGCCCGACCTGGTCGTCGCCAACGCGGGGGTGATGCTCGGAGCGCCGTTCGACGAGGCGGACACCGCCGAGTGGGACCAGATGATCGACGTGAATCTTCGAGGTCTGCTGGCGACCGGCCGGGTCTTCATCGCGGACCTGCTCGACGCGGCCGAAGCCGGACGGGCCGCGGACCTGGTGAACCTCGGCTCGACCGCGGCTGAAGTGATCTTCGCCGACTACCCGGTCTACGGCGCGACCAAGGCGGCGGTCACCCAGCTGACCCGCAACCTGCGCGCCTCTCTCGGGCCTCGCGGCGTACGGGTGCGGTCCGTCGATCCGGCCTTCGCCGTCACCGAGCTCGGCGCCGACATGGCACATGAGGCCACTCGGGTCGGGCTGGACGAGATGCGGTCGGCCATCACGACCATCACCGCGGAAGATGTGGCCGACGCCATCACGTACTCGGTGGCGGTGCCGGCCCGGGTCAATATCGCCGAGCTGACGGTCGTTCCCACCGAGCTCGGCTGAGAACGGCGTGCGGGCGCCCACCGCGGTAGCCGGTGGGCGCCATGTCCCGCTCTACGCCCAGCCGCCGTTGTAGGACCTGGCGGTGGCGTTCGCGGTGCGGAAGGCAGCAAGCTGCGAGGGCGCGCTCGCGCGGCACCACGTTTCTCGACCGTTCCCGCAGGCCGAGAACTTGCTCAATGTCGTTGACGACGACGTCACCCCGGCCGTGGCGGGCACGGCCTTGCCTCTTTCGATTCCTGGCGACCATCGCCGCCGCCGTCGCGATGGTCGCCGACCCGAACCGGCGGGCGCAGCGGCGCCCTCCCGCACACGGCAGCCGCGCGCCTCGGACAGCGCGGGCACGTAGGCACCTGTTGCCGACGCGCCATGCCCTCCGACCGGCCATGCTCGGCTCCGAAGCGAAGCCAGTGACCCGCGGCCACGTCCTACCGCTTCGCGGGACGGGACTGGGCACATCGACGATGCGAGAGGAACATGCCGACAACGCGAGCCGCTCCGAAGACGGGTGAGGACGCACTTCGCCACCCTCATCGCGTTCATGGACCGGCGCTGCCGCGCTTCCTGATGCACCATGCCGGCCGCGCGACAGCCGCGTATCGAGGCTCCGCCTGTCAGGGCGCAGCCGGTGTCCCCATGGGCTGCGCGGGGATCCGGCGATGAATGTCCTCGAGCAGGTCCCGCATCGCCATGTGGAAAATCTCGGCCTGGTGTTCGCCGATGAAGGATGTGTGTCCGAAGGCTTCCAGGACGACCATGCCGTGCATGTGCCCCCATGCGCTGAGGAGGAGAGCGGTCGCGGGAGGCGGCAGGGTTTCCGGGCCGTGTGGAAACAGGGGTTCCAGATGCGCCCGGAGAGCCGGCGAGAGCACCCGGGTGTCGGCTGCGGCCAGTTGTGCCGTGGTGAACCCGTCGAACATCTCACGCTGGAAGACCTCGCCCATCCGGCGCATCGCCGGAGTGGTCGGGCCCTCGGCAGGTGCCGCGTAATGACGCAGCGGCGCTCCGTAAAGCAGTTGGAATCGCTCGACGTGGGTGATGGCCCATCGGCGATAGCACTCGGCGGCGGCCACGAACCGCAGCGCAGCCGGTTCGTCCGCCGCTGCGCCGACGGCTTCCGTCACGGCATCGGCCAGGTCCTCGTACGCCTTGGCGACGAGAACCGTGACGAGGGCGTCCCGGTTCGGAAAGTAGTGATAGAGGGCCTGCACGGTCATGCCGAGGCTGCGGGCGACCGCTCTCAGAGACAGGGCGTGCAGCCCGTGCTCGACGATGTGGCTCTCGGCGGCGTCCACGATCTCCTGGATGGCGACGGCCCGCCGTCGCTGGCGCAGGGATGGCAGGACTGTCGCGTACTCGTCTCCGGACATGCAGCGATCCTAGGGCGGCTGATCCGGCGGGGCATCAGAAAACTGCAATCTGATCGAAAAACCTAACAGTGTCAGATAAATCTTCCCCTACTAAAAGACTCGCTGTCTTACTAGCGTCGTTCTCGGCGACGAAGAGCGCGGCACCGCGCCCCCTCTGACGGGGCGAAGGGGCTCTGCGACGCATTGCGCCGGCCCCCCGTCTGGCCGACAACCCCCTTTCACAGAAGGATTTGAAGGAGATCATTTCGTGTTCGAACGTATGGCCGAATTGGCGATTCGCCGGTATCGGCTCGTCCTCATCGTCGCCGTCCTGGCCGTGGCCCTTATGGGCGTGGTGGGCGCGGGCGCCTTTGACAAGCTGAAGGGGGGCGGCTTCGACGACCCCGCCTCCCCGTCCACCCGAGCGACGAAGGTCATCGACGAGAAGTTCGGCGGCGAGACCAACCTCGTCCTGCTGGTCCGCTCCCCCGACGGCCGCATCGACACCGCCGCCTCCAAAGAGAGCGGCCGAGCCCTGGTGGCCGACCTCAAGAAGGAGAAGCGGCTCAGCAACGTCGTCTCGTACTGGGAGACGAACAGCCCCGACCTGCGCTCCAAGGACGGCCGCGAGGCCATGGTGCTCGCCCACGTGAGAGGCGACGCCACGGAGCAGCGGGAAAACGCCCGCGAGATCCTCGACACCTACAGCGGCACTTACAAGGGCACCCTCACGGTCCAGGCCGGAGGAGGCGCCGCCGTCGGTGCCGACCTGTCGAAACAGGTGGTCGACGATCTGATCCTCGCCGAGGCGATCGCCATACCGCTGACCCTTGTACTGCTCCTGTTCGTCTTCGGCAGCGTGGTCGCCGCCCTGCTGCCGCTGGCCATCGCGCTCATCGCGGTCATGGGCTCCTTCGCCCAGCTCTTCCTGCTCGGCAGCGTCACCGATGTCGCCGACACCGCGACCAACCTCACCACCGCCCTGGGCCTCGGACTGGGCATCGACTACGCCCTGCTGATGGTCAGCCGCTTCCGGGAGCAGCTCGCGGCCGGGGTGAACGTGGACGACGCCGTCCGGCGGACGGTGCACACCGCGGGGCGCACCGTCGCCTTCTCCGCCGCGACAGTGGCGGCAGCCCTGGCGGCGCTCCTGGTGTTCCCGCAGTACTTCCTGCGCTCGTTCGGCTTCGCCGGAGTCGGTGTCGTCGCCATCGCCGCCCTCAGCACCCTGTTCGTGATGCCGGCCCTGCTGAAGGTTCTGGGGCACCGGGTCAACAGCGGGCGGCTGCCCTGGACAAAGTCGCAGCGCTCCGACGCCCAGGAACCGCTGTGGGGACGGCTGGCGCGTACCGTCATGCGGCGGCCCGCGCTCACAGCACTGCCCGTCCTCGCCGTGCTGCTGTTTGCGGCGAGCCCGCTGCTGAACATCACCTTCGGCACGCCGGACGAACGCGTGCTGCCCAAGGACGCCGAGAGCCGCCAGGTCTCGAAGGTATTGCGAGAGACGTTCGGCGGCAGTGAGGACTCGGCCCTCCGCATCGCCATCGACCAGTCCGTGGACGCAGCCCCGCTGGCGTCGTACGCGGGCCGGCTGTCCGCGCTCAAAGGCGTCAAGCGGGTCGAGACCAGCATGGGCATCTACACCGAGGGACAGTCCGCGGCGACCGGCCCGGCCAATTCCGCCCTCGGCCGGCCCGACGCACAGCAGATCAGCGTGGTGAGCAGCCTGACACCGAAGTCGGACGCGGCCCAGAGCCTGGTCGAGCAGGTGCGCTCGGTCACCCCGCCCCCTGGGACACACCCTCTGGTCGGGGGGACGGACGCCGTGCTCGTCGACGCCAAGGATTCCATCGCCGACCGGCTCCCCCTGGCGGTGACCCTGGTCGTCCTCACCACCTTCCTGCTGCTCTTCCTGTTCACCGGCAGCATCGTGCAGCCGCTGCGCGCACTGCTCCTCAACCTGGTCAGCCTGGGAGCCACCCTCGGCGTGATGACCTGGATCTTCCAGGACGGCAACCTCTCCTCATCGCTCGGCTTCACCGCGCAGCCGATGGAGGTGTCCATGACCGTGCTGATGTTCTGCATAGCCTTCGGTCTCTCGATGGACTACGAGGTCTTCGTCACCAGCAGGATCAAGGAGCTCCACGACCACGGAGCTGACAACGAGACCGCCGTGGTCAACGGTCTCGGCCACACCGGGCGCATCGTCAGCGCGGCGGCCTGCCTCCTCGCGGTGAGCTTCTTCGCGTTCGGCACCGCCAAGCTCAGCTTCATGCAGATGTTCGGCCTCGGCAGCGGACTGGCCGTCCTCCTCGACGCCATCGCCGTCCGCGGCGTCCTCGTCCCCGCCGCGATGCGTCTGCTCGGGCACACGGCCTGGTACGCGCCCGGCTTCCTGCGCAGACTCCACATGCGGTACGGCCTCAGCGAAGGCGGCCCCGAGCCGACGTCCGCGCCCGTACCCGTACCCGTCCCAGCGGCTCCGACTCACACGAAGGACTCGACCAGGGTCTGACCAGGGCCTGTATCGAATCTGAGGTCAGAGCCACTCCTTGATGGCCGCTACGAGGTCGGTCGCCTCGTAGCGGACCGCAAGCCTGTCGTATCTCGTGGCCACGGTGCGGTGCCTTTTGATGTGACTGATACCGCACTCGACCGCGTGCCAAGCCTTGTAGTCCTCGTAGTCCTCGTAGTCCTCAGGTCGAACTTCGGCGAACGGCCGCCGCAAGGAGCCAAGTTCCTTGCGGTAGCGGGCCTGTTCGACCTTGACCGGGACGCTACAGCGAAAGCCGCGTCTGCCCCAGGCAGGCGCGGCTCTCGTGGGAGGCGTACGCCTTGTCGGCGCAAGCCCGCCCCGGCCGCGTACGCGGCCTGCCGGGCCCCAGCCGGGGCACCCTGACGCGGCCCCAGGAGGACCTTTGAACGTAGTTCTTACCGACGCGAAGGATCCCCCTGTCGCGGGAGAGTTTTCCCATGGGTCCCTTCCGGGTGGACCGTTCTCGACCGTACGTTCCTGAGGAGCCCGCTGGCATGCCCTCCATGCATTCCGACCGTTCCGCGGGCCTGCACGAGGTCGACTGGCGCTCAACGCGCTGTCGGCCGTGGCCGCGCTTCGCAGGCCGATCACCGCACTGGACGCCCACGCCCGTCACCAAGCGCAGTTGATCAAGGCCGGGCACACTGGTCCGTACGGGCCTTTTCGCCGCTTCCTGCCGCGCGGCACCGTTAAGTTGCTCGTCGCGGTGTTCGCTAAACCCGTCTCCTGGAGGACCGTTGTCCCAGATACCTGCCAGCGACGTCGATCTCTACACCGAATCGGCGCGCACCGACCCGTACGAAATCTATGCCGAGCTTCGGGCTCTCGGTCCTGTGGTGCACCTGTCCCGCTACGACCTCTACGCGTTGCCCCGCTACGACGAGGTGCGCGCGGCACTGATGGATTGGCAGACGTTCTCGTCAGCGCGTGGAGTGTTCGTGGATCCGGACGTGAACGCCCAACTGGAGGGGATCACGCTGTGCAGCGATCCGCCCGAGCACACGGCGATGCGCTCGGTGCTGGGGCGGCCACTGCGGCCGGATCGGATGCGCGAGGTGACTCCGCGGATCGAGGCCGAGGCCGACCAGGTCGTCGAGCGGGTTGTCGGCCGGGGCCGGTTCGAGGTCGTCACCGAACTGGCGGAGTACCTGCCCATGACCGTGGTGTCGGACCTGGTCGGGCTTCCCGATCACGGACGGGAAAAGATGCTGGAGTGGGCCGCGGCCATCTGGAACACCCAGGGACCCGCCGACGACCGGGCAGCCGCGGCGGGGCCGGCCGTCGAGGAGTTCATGGCATTCGCCATGAATGACGCCGTGCCGGGAAAAATCGACCCCGACGGCTGGGCGGCGCAGCTCTACGAGGCCGCCGACCGTGGCGAGATCCCGCACGACAAGTGCCCGGTGATGATGCTCGACTACGTCACTCCCAGCCTGGACACGACCATCCTCGCGATCGCCAACGCGGTCGCGTTGTTCGCCCAGAACCCGGACCAGTGGGATCTGCTGCGCGAGGACCGCTCGTTGATTCCGCACGCGATCAACGAGTCGTTGCGCCTGGAATCCCCGGTGCCCCAGTTCAGCCGGGTGCTCACCGAAGACCACGAGATCGGCGGAGTTCCACTGGCTGCCGGCTCACGGGTCGCGCTGCTCTATGCCTCCGCCAACCGCGACGAGCGCCATTACCCGAACCCGACGCGCTTCGACATCACCCGCCGCCCTTCGGACCACCTTGCCTTTGGGCGGGGCGAGCACGTGTGCGTCGGGATGCACCTCGCCAGGCTGGAAATGAGCGCGTTGCTGGAAAGGCTCGCCGACCGGGTCGCCCGCTTCGAAATCCTCGAACGCCGGCCGATGATCAACAACGGGTTGCGCGGTCTCGACTACCTGGATGTGGCGGTCACACCCGCGCCCTGACGCTCAGCCACCTCCCGGGAGAACGCCGGCAGGAGGGTGACGAGGCTGGGCTGGTGGCGAACTCGGTCCCCACCCGTTCCCAGCCGGCCTCGACGACTGCGCAGCAGCGCTCGACTGGGTGCACGAGCACCGGGCCGAGCTGGGGATCTCCACACTCACCGTCGCGGGCGAGTCGGGTGGGGGCAACCTTGCGCTCGCCACAGCGATCCGTGCCAAGCGCGAGGGCAGGCTCGCGGCCGTCGATGGTGTCTACGCTCTGGCGCCGTCCATCTCGGGCCGCTACGGCAGCAGTGCCGAGGAGCGTGAAGCGGCGTTACCGTCGCTCGTCAAGAACGACGGGTACTTCATGGCGTGCGACGGGACCGCGGTCTTCGCTCAGGTCTACGACCCCGGTGCTGAGCACGCCACCGATCCCCTCTGTTGGCCCTACCACGCGACGGTCGAGGAGCTGTCCGGACTGCCGCCGCACGCCATCTCCGTCAACGAGCTCGACCCGCTGCGTGACGAGGCTGCGTGACGGGGGGCTGGCCTACCACCGCGGCTGTAGTACAAGGCGAAGGTCCGCTCCGCCAGTTCGAACGTCTGCGGATCCACTACGAGATACGCGCCGACCTTCACCGGGGACTGCTGCAACTCGCCTGCAACATCATCTGGTTTCGGAAGCTCCGAACCTCATTCGGGAGTTGTTCCTGCCCGAGGAGTGGACGGATGATGACCGGCGGCGCCGACGGGCCGGGGTCCCTGACGAGGTCGGGCATGTGTCCAAGACGCGCCTGGCCCTGGGGCTGCTGGACCGGCATCTGCACCACCTGCGGCCGCCCCCTCACCACCAGCAGAACCAGAGCCAGAACCTAACGAAGGACTACGAGGAGTTGTCTTCAAATGTCACGCCCACATCAGGAGCGATGCGAGGGTGACGGCTGCCTGGTACCTCGGCCATGACGTCCTGCTCGCCCTCGACGCCACCCACACCTTCGACCTGCCGGCCCGAATGGCTGGCACCTCACCGCCGCCGAACTGGCGCGGGCGCCGGCCGTGTCCCTGCACGGCGGAGGCTTCGCACGGGTCGTGACGACCGCGGAACTGATCGCGGCCACCGCCCGGCCTGCACTTATAGACCATTTCCCTTGCCCATAAGACCGTCGCTTCTCCATGGAAGGACAGTTAACTCGCCCTGGCCGGAGCTAGGTTGGACCGATCGGCATGCAATCCACCTGGAAAGGGACATGAATCGGTATGACCGTAGCCTCACAAGCCCCGGCCCAAGTCTCGACTCAAGTCCCGGCCCAAGGCCGTACCGCCCGGTTGGTGGGGCGGGCCCCCGCCGGGGTGCGGCCGTATCTGGAGTTGCTGCGGCTGGACCGGCCGGTGGGGGCCTGGCTGCTGGTGGTGCCCGGATGGATCGCCCTGGGAGCGATCGCCGGGCCCCGGGACGGGGGCCTGCTCGGGCTGCTGCTCCTGGTGTACGGGGTGCTGTCGAGAGGGGCCGCCTGCGGGCTCAACGATGTGCTGGACGCGCGGTTCGACGCGCAGGTGCCGCGTACGGCGGGGCGGCCCGTCGCCTCCGGGCGACTGGCGGCCGGGCGGGCACTGGTGCTGTGTGTCGTGGTGGGGGCCGTCGCTCCGCTGGTGATGGGGTTCTGGAGTGTGGAGGCCGTGGTGTGGGCGGCGGCCGGGGCGCCCCTCGCGGCGGTGTATCCGTATATGAAGCGGGTCACCCACTGGCCGCATGTGTGGCTGGGGATCACCATCAACTGGACGTTGCCGCTGGTGTACGGCCTGCTCACCGGAGGGCTCGGGCTCGGGGGCGGGGTGCTGTACGGGGCGCTGATCTGCTGGGCCGTGGGGACGGACGTGATCTACGCCTGCCAGGACCGGGAAGCCGATGTGCGGGCCGGGGTGCGGTCGGCCGCCGTGCTGCTGGGGCGCCGTAGCCGGGTGCTGGTGGGCGGCGTGTACGCGGGGTGTGTGGTGCTGCTCGCCTGGTTCGGGGTCGTGGCCGGGCTCGGGCCGCTGTACTGGCCCGGACTGTGCGTGGTCGCGGGGCAGTTGGGATGGCAGGTATGGCGGGCCGACCCTGCGGACGTCGGAGCCTGCGGGCGGGCGTTCGGCACCAACCCCCTGTGCGGACTGCTCATCCTCGTGGCCGTGCTCGCCGGGCGGATCGGTACCCTCGGCTGAGGGACACGGACCCTGGAGGTGCTGGTGGGACTGCGGGAACGGATCGCAGCGGAACTCACGGCGACCATGCACGGCGGGGATCTCAAGCTGGAGCGGTACGCGGGGCCGCCCGGTGATCCCGGGCTGTTCGGGATCGCGCCGGGGGACCCGGTGTGGCGGGTGCACGGGCAGGCCACCGGGATGCTCACCGGCGGGTTCGCCGCGCTCATGCTCCAGTCGCTGCATCCGCTGGCCATGGCGGGGGTCGACCAGCACTCCGACTTCCGCGCCGATCCGGTCGGGCGGCTGAACGGAACCGTACGGTTCATCACCACGACCACCTTCGGCTCCTCGGCCGCCGCCCGCGAGGTGATCGACCTCGTCCGGCGGATCCACACCCGGGTGCACGGCACCGCCCCCGACGGCCGGCCGTACCGCGCGGACGACCCCGACCTGCTCACCTGGGTGCACACCGCCGAGGTACGCAGCTTCCTCGCCGGCCACCAGACCTACGCACCCCGGCCGCTCCGGCTGACCCCCGCCGAGTGCGACGCCTACTACCGCCAAGCCGCCCCCGTGGCCGAGGCGTTGGGCGCACGGAACGTACCGCGCACGTCCCTCGAAGCCGAGCGCTATCTGGCCCGCCTCCGCCCCCAACTCCACGCCACTCCGGCCGCGTTGGACTCGGTAGTGTTCCTCCGCCGCTTCGGACGCACACGACGGGAGCGGCTGGTCGTAGGCCTGCTCACGAACGCCTCGGTCGGACTCCTCCCCGACTGGGCCCGCACCGAACTCGGCATCCACCGCCCGGCCCCCGTCCGCACCGGCTGGGACCGGCCCCTGGCGACAGCCGTCGGACGCACCCTCCAGTGGGGGCTCGGGCCCTCTCGGATCCAGGCCGCCGCACGGGGGCGGCTGGCGGGGGCGCGGTAGGGATCACGTCGAGATCACTGGCCGGGACGACAGGATTGGAACCTGCGCCCCCTTGCCCCCAGCGGCCCCATGCGCCGGGCCCGTGAACGCCCAGATGGTGCCATCGACGGCGGAAGCGGGGGTGGCAGCCTGTTCCGTACTCTGGCGGCATGCGCATGCGTCCCACTTTGAGCTGGACCCCTGCCGAGGACCTGCCGCCGGGCAGCACGGATCCGGAACCGGTCGCCGAAGCGCTGAGCACCGGCGGTGTGCTGGTACTCAGCGGGGCCGGCATCTCCACGGAGTCGGGCATCCCCGACTACCGGGGCGAGGGCGGGAGCCTGAGCCGGCATACCCCGATGACCTACCAGGACTTCATAGCCGATGCCCAGGCCCGGCGCCGGTACTGGGCTCGCAGCCACCTCGGCTGGCGCACCTTCGGCCGCGCCCGTCCCAACCCCGGGCACCGCGCCGTGGCCGCATTTGCGCGGAATGGCCTGCTCTCGGGTCTGATCACCCAGAACGTCGACGGCCTTCACCAGGCCGCCGGCAGCGAGGGCGTCGTGGAACTTCACGGAAGCCTGGACCGGGTCGTCTGCCTTTCCTGCGGCGCCCTCGGCCCGCGCCGCGAACTCGCCCGGCGATTGGAGGAGGCCAATGAGGGCTTCGAGCCGGTGGCCGCCGGAATCAACCCGGACGGTGACGCCGACCTCACCGACGAACAGGTCGGGGACTTCCGCGTGGTGCCCTGTACGGTCTGCGGCGGCATTCTCAAACCGGACGTGGTGTTCTTTGGCGAAGCCGTTCCGCCACGGCGGGTCGAACACTGCCGCAAGCTGGTCCGCGAGGCGACCTCGCTGCTGGTCCTGGGCTCCTCACTGACGGTGATGTCCGGGCTCCGGTTCGTCCGCCAGGCGGCCCAGGCCGGGAAGCCGGTGCTGATCGTCAACCTGGACCCGACCCGGGGCGACCGGCACGCCGTCACCCGGGTCGCGCTCCCACTGGGAACGGCCCTCAGCGCCGTCGCCAGCCGACTGGGCATCCCAGAGTCGGCACAGGCCTGACACGGAGCAGGCATGACGGAGCCGGGAGCGGGGGACCATCCCTATCCGACTGTCGGTACAGATCGCGGGAGGCCCCTTACGAGCTGCGCCCCGTTCATATCGAGACCCGAAACCTGCAGGTCAGCTCGGGTGACACGGTGTCCGGCACCCACAGGGACCGTAGCCGCGGTGGCGCTCGAGGTCCACCGCGGTACGGTCCGACAGCGGATTGCCCGCGCCGCGGCCCTGGTGGGGGCGGACCTGGCCGACGCGGACGTCCGTGTGCAAGTGGCGGTGAGGGCCCCGGGGTGAGGGGCCCTCACTCAGGGGTGACCGCTCAGAGCTTGGTCCACGCCTCCGTCAGCACCCCGCGCAGCACCTGCTCGATCTCGTCGAACACCGACTGGTCGGCGATCAGCGGCGGCGCGAGCTGGACGACCGGGTCACCGCGGTCGTCGGCCCGGCAGTACAGGCCGTTCTCGAACAGCGCCTTGGAGAGGAAGCCGTAGAGGACGCGCTCGGTCTCCTCGTCGTTGAAGGACTCCTTGGTTGCCTTGTCCTTCACCAGCTCGATGCCGTAGAAGAAACCGTTCCCCCGGACATCGCCGACGATCGGCAGATCGTGCAGCTGCTCCAGGGTGGACCGGAACGCGCCCTCGTTGTCCAGCACATGCTGGTTGAGGCCCTCGCGCTCGAAGATGTCGAGGTTGGCGACGCCGACCGCCGCCGAGACCGGGTGGCCGCCGAAGGTGTAGCCGTGCAGGAAGGTGTTGTCGCCGCGGTAGAAGGGCTCGGCGAGCCGGTCGGAGACGATGCACGCGCCGATCGGGGAGTAGCCCGAGGTCATGCCCTTGGCGCAGGTGATCATGTCCGGGACATAGCCGAACTTGTCACAGGCGAAGATCGTGCCCAGCCGTCCGAAGGCGCAGATGACCTCGTCCGAGACCAGCAGGACATCGTACTGGTCGCAGATCTCGCGGACCCGCTGGAAGTACCCGGGCGGCGGCGGGAAGCAGCCGCCCGCGTTCTGCACCGGCTCCAGGAACACCGCGGCCACCGTGTCCGGGCCCTCGAAGAGGATCTGCTGCTCGATCTGGTCGGCGCACCAGCGGCCGAACGCCTCGGGGTCGTCACCGTGGATCGGCGCCCGGTAGATGTTGGTGTTGGGCACCTTGTGCGCACCGGGGACCAGCGGCTCGAACGGGGCCTTCAGCCCCGGCAGTCCGGTGATGGACAGGGCGCCATGGGGGGTGCCGTGGTAGGCGACCGCCCTGGATATCACCTTGTACTTGGTGGGCTTGCCGGTGAGCTTGAAGTACTGCTTGGCCAGCTTCCAGGCGGTCTCGACCGCCTCACCGCCGCCGGTGGTGAAGAAGACCTTGTTGAGGTCGCCGGGGGCGTGGCCGGCGAGCCGCTCGGCAAGCTCGACGGCCTTGGGGTGGGCGTAGCTCCACACCGGGAAGAAGGCGAGCTCCTGGGCCTGCTTGTACGCGGTCTCCGCGAGCTCGACGCGGCCGTGGCCCGCGTTGACCACGAACAGCCCGGCAAGGCCGTCGATGTACCGCTTGCCCTTGTCGTCGTAGATGTACGTGCCCTCACCGCGCACGATCGTGGGCACGGGGGCGTTCTCATACGACGACATGCGGGTGAAGTGCATCCACAGGTGGTCGTACGCCGTCTTGGAGAGGTCGGCGCTCATTGCTATCTCGTTCCCCAGGTATAGGTCTGCTTCCGGAGCTTGAGGTAGACAAAGCTCTCGGTGGAGCGCACGCCGGGCAGCGTGCGGATCCGCTTGTTGATCGTGTCGAGGAGGTGATCGTCGTCCTCGCAGACGATCTCGATGAGGAGATCGAAGGAGCCTGCGGTGACGACTACGTACTCGACCTCGTCCATGACGGTCAGCGCGTCCGCGACCGGGTCGAGGTCACCGTCGACGTTGATGCCGACCATCGCCTGGCGTCGGAACCCCACGGTGAGAGGGTCGGTGACGGCGACGATCTGCATCACGCCCTGGTCGAGCAGCTTCTGCACGCGCTGCCGCACGGCCGCCTCGGACAGCCCCACGGCCTTTCCGATGGCGGCGTACGGCCGGCGACCGTCCTCCTGGAGCTGCTCGATGATCGCCAGGGATACGGAGTCGATCGACGGCGTGCCGTTCTTGTCAGGTGTGGCCACGCACCTCACTGTGCACGAGGGTTGACTGTCCCGCAACCCTCGATCAATGAATTTCGTCGTTCAGGAGCCACCAGATCACTGATTCCGTTGTTCTGCTGCGGCGGGCATATTGAAAGCGTCGCTCAGCGGACTACTGTGGGTGTCTC
>NZ_MUNE01000306.1 GCF_002154605.1 Streptomyces milbemycinicus
GCGGTGAGCACACCGAGCGGGAGTTCGGCGGGTGCGGCCACGGTGCGGGCGGCGAGGTCGCCCGCGAGGAGGACCGTCGCGCCGCCGAGTGCGCTGCCGGGGATCAGGAAGCGGTGCCCGGGGCCGGCGGCCATGCGGAGCAGATGCGGTACGACCAGGCCGACGAACCCGATGACGCCGCAGACGGCGACGGCGGCGGCCGTCAGCAGCGCGATGACCAGGATGAGCGCGATCCGCAGCCGCTCCACGTCCACGCCCAGGTGGCGGGCCGGGCGTTCGCCGAGTGCGAGGAGGTCGAGGCGGCGGGCGTAGAGCGGGGCGACGATCAGGCCGAGGAGCGTGCACGGCAGCACCGCGAGGACCTTCGGCCAGGTGGCCTGGGCGAGCGAGCCGAGCTGCCAGAAGGTGATCTGGTTGATGGCGGCGGTGTCCGCGAGAAAGATGAACAGGCCGATCGCAGCCCCCGTGAACGCGTTGACGGCGATGCCGGTCAGGATCAGGGTGACCACCTCGCTGCGCCCGCCCGACCTGGACATTCCGTACACCAGCAGCACGGTTGCCAGGCCCGAGACGAAGGCGGCGGCGGGGATGGTCCAGTTGCCGAGGAAGTCCAGCCCGAGCGAGATGCAGCCCACCGCGCCGACCGCCGCGCCCGAGGAGACGCCGATGACCCCGGGTTCGGCCAGCGGGTTGCCGAACACGCCCTGCATCAGCGCTCCCGCGCAGCCGAGCGAGGCCCCCACGAGCAGGGCGAGCACGATGCGCGGGAAGCGTACGTTCCACAGCACCGATTCGCCGACCCGGTCCAGCGCCGCGCCGCCGAGGCCGATGCGGTGCTGGATGGAGCCGAGTACGTCCCCGAGCGCGAGGGGGTACGCGCCGAGCCTGGCGGAGGCGAGGACGAGCAGGGTGAGTGCCGTGGCCATGGCCGCGGTCAGGAGCCAGGCGGTGCCCCGGCCGCCGCGCCGCGTCGGAGGTACTGGTGCGGGGGGTGCCGGGGATCGCGCCGGGGTCAGCTGGGTGCCGGTGCCGGTGCCGGTGCCGGTGCCGGGGCTGGGGCTGGGGCTGGGACCGGGGCTGGGGTTCGGGGTCACGCCGCCGGCCTGGTTTCCTCGCCCAGGGCGCGGAAGACGGCCGCGTTGAAGTCGAAGGCGCGGTTGCACTCGTCGATGACCCGCTGCTTCTCCAGGTCGTCCACCCCGATCGCGTCCAGCAGCGCGCGGTAGTCCCGTTTGAAGGCGGCCGGGTTGGTGATGCCTTCGAAGACATAGAACCGGACGCCGTCGCCCCGGTGCGCGAAGCCCCAGTTCTTCTCGGCCTTGGCGCGGATGATCTGACCGCCTGACAGGTCCCCGAGGTAGCGGGTGTAGTGGTGCGCCACATACCCCGCGGACCAGGTTCTCGCGCATTCCTCCACCCGTGCCGCGTACGCCCGTGTGGCGGGCAGGGCGCTGATCCGCTCGGGCCAGCCCGGTCCGCGCAGATGGGTCAGGTCGCGTTCTATCTCGCCGACGCGGAACAGGTCGGACCGGATGAACGGCCCGGTGACCGGGTCCTCCCGCAGGGCGTGGGCGGAGTCCTCGAGCGCCCGGTAGACGTACCAGAGCTGCTCCGTATAGCGCGTGTACGCGTCCACGCCGAGTGCGCCGCCGAGCAGGTTGGTCATGAAACCGGAGTTCTCGGCCTCGGTGTGCTGGTCGTGCGAGGCGGTGCGGATCAGCGTGGAGAACGGGATGTTCTGGTGCACAGCGGACCTCCGGTCAGTTGTCGACAGCGCGTCGGGAACTTCGCGAGCGGACCAGCCAGCCCGCCGCGATGAGCAGGGCGGCCACCGCGGCCACGCCGAGGACCGTGACTCCGGTGGCGGCCAGGCTGCCGGAGGGGGCGGTGGTGGACGGCCCCGCGCCGTCCGTACCCCCGTCCGTACCGCCCTCGGTATCGCCGCCCGTACCGCCGTCGTCGGCTGTGCCGCCGGTGGAGCCGCTGGTGCCGCCGTCCTCCGCTCCGGTGCCGTCGTCCGTGTCCACCGGGGGCTGGCCCACGAACGAGACCGGGACCTTGACGTCCTGGGAGCGGTCTCCGGAGCGGGTGTGGTCGGCCCGGGTGGCCAGGACGCAGGTGGCCTTGAAGCAGTCGGTGTACTCGTCTTTGGCATCGACGGTGAGCTCGACCTCGAAGGTGCCTCCCGTCCCGTACGGGATGGCGAGCTCTTCGCCGTAGTCGGGCGGGTCGGAGGAGATCCACGCGGAGGTGTGGGAGCCGCCGGTCATATCGACCCCGCCGATGCAGGGGGTGGGCAGTTCGCCCTTGCCGTTGTCGACGCACAGGGCGACATAGATGCCCTTGGTCTCGTCGTAGCCGCTGCCGGTGATCTTCAGCTTCTGGCCTTCGGTGGCCAGGTTGTTGACGGGGGTGACGGTGAGTTTCTGGCCCTCGGGGCCGGTGACGGTCTTGGTACCGGACGGTTTGCCGTCGCCGCTGCCCGGGTCATTGCCCTCCTCGGCGACGGTGAGCGTCACCGGCGCGGTGCGGGTGGTGCCGCCGGCGTTGGTGAACTCGGCGCGGTAGCGGTAGCCGTCGTACGCGGTCCGCGCGCTGAAGGTGTACGCGTTCTTGGTCGCGCCCTCGACATCGGTCCAGGTCCGGGCCCCGTCGCGGCTGATCTGCCAGCGTACGGAGGGCTTCGGCTCGCCCTCGGCGGTGGCGGTGAACGCGACCTTCTCGCCGGGCCGCACCGACCGGTCCGTGGGCGACTGGGTGATCTTCGGCGATATCCGGCGGACCAGCTTGGTGATCTTGCCCTCGGCGGGGCTGGTGACATAGACGGTGCCGCCGCCCGGGGCGACGGCGAGCGCCGCCGAGCCGGACTGGGAGTGGTTGCCCGCCAGGGTGACCGGTTCGGCGGCCTCCTTGTACGTCGTGGTGTCGTACGCCGTCAGCGAGCCGTTGTTGTCGTCCCCGCCGCCCGTGTCGCCGCCGTCCTGGCGGACGACGAAGGCGCGGCCGGTGGCGGTGTCGAAGGCGGCGGCTGTGGCCCTGTCACCCGTATTGGCGCCTGTATTGGCGCCGTCCATGGTGGCCAGCCGCTTGGCGTTCCGGTCGAAGACGAGAACGGAGCCGTCGACGCCCACCCAGACATTGCCGGTGGCCGGATCGGTCTCCACGAACCCGACGGCGCCGTCCGGGAGCTGCGCGGTGGCGGTGACGGTGAACGCCGTGGTGCCTGAGGTGTCGATACGGCGCAGCGCGCCGCCGGAGGTCCCGGCGGACCAGGCCGCCTTGCGGGCCGGATCGACGGCCAGGCGCCGACCGCCGTCGAGGGTGACGGTGCGCCGTACGGAGCCGGTGGCGGTGTCGATCTCGGAGAGGGCATCGCCCTGGGCGACCAGGACCGCCCCGCCGGAGGGGCTGATGGTGCCGGGGCCGATGTCGGTGATGGCGGCGCCGGTCAGCCATACGCCCCGTGCGGCGGCCGCCGTGGTCACCAAGGTCGAGGACCGTGACGAGAAGCAGTACTGCACGGTGAAGGAGACCGCCGGGGCGGACCACGCCGTGCATGAGGTATCGCAGCAGCAGAACTGCTTCGACCACATCAAGCGGCTGCAGCGCGTCACGCTCCGCAAGGACCCGATGGGGATCCTGGAGCCCCGGCTGTCGGACGGGCCCGACCAGGAGGGCCAGACCGCTCTCACGCTGGCGATCTCCGGCGGGCTGTCCGTGGTGACCGGCGGCTCGATGTTCTACGCGGGGCAGCGCAGGCGCTGACGCGCGCTGGAATACGGGGCGCCGACGGGCGGGTTTCCTCGCTGTGGTTGCCAGCGAGCGATTCAGACGGCTGTCGGAGGCCGTCCGGCGGTTCTCGCGGGTCGGCGGTGGGCGCCGGCGCCGGGGAGCGGACCGCCCCGGGCCTCCCGTGACGGCCGAGGACTGCCGCTGTCGTACGTCTACGGAGCCGGAGCCCGGCGCCGGCCCTGACCCCGACGCCGTCTCACGGCTGCGCCGCTTCGGGGAGTCGCTGCTCCGCGGCGACCAGCGGGGACGCGGCCGGGGCTGAGACCGGGGACGAGGGTGAGGGCGAGGACGAGGGTGAGGCCGGGGGTACGGCCGGGCGGTCGCGCGTCACCACCTCGCAGAGGTCTTCCAGCGCACGCCGCGCCGCGCACGCGGGCAGCGGCGCCAGCGCCGCGCGGGCCTCTTCGGCGTAGCGGTCCGCGGCCACCCGGGCCTGTTCCAGGGCGGGGTGGGCGCGGAACCGGCGCAGCGCCTCCGCGTAACGCGTCTCGTCCGTCTTGTTGGTGAGTTCGGTGGTGAGCAGTTCGCACAGCTCACGGTCCTCGGGCGAGCCGGTCGCCTCCGCCCGCGCCCGCAGATACAGGACCGGCAGCGTTGCGAAGCCCTCGCGCAGGGCGGCGCCCGGGTGGCCGCGCGGTACGCCCCCGGCCCCGCCGGCCTCGGCGATGTCCAGCACGTCCTCGGCCAGGCGGCAGGCCACGCCCAGCCGTTCGCCGTACCGGGCGAGTACGCCGGCGACTTCCCGCCCGGCGCCGGACGCCAGCGCGCCCAGCCGCCCGGAGACCGCGATCAGCGAGCCGGCCCTGCCCGCGAGGACTTCCAGATAGTGCTCGATCGGGTCGCGGTCGCCGCTGGGGCCCGCCGTCTCCAGGATCTGGCCGGTGACCTGCTGCCGGAACGCGTCGGCCTGGATCCGTACGGCCTCCGGGCCCAGGTCGGCCAGCAGATGCGAGGCGCGGGCGAAGAGGAAGTCGCCGGTGAGGACCGCCACCGAGTTGTCCCAGTTGGCGTCGGTGGCGGGCGTACGGCGCCGGGCGTCGGCGTCGTCCAGTACGTCGTCGTGGTAGAGCGTCGCCAGGTGCGTCAGCTCGACGACGACGGCGGAGGGCACCACGCCAGGTGCGTCCGGGTCGCCGAACCGCGCGGCCAGCAGCACCAGCAGCGGCCGCAGCCGCTTGGCGCCCGCCCGCACCAGGTGCTGGGCGGCCTCGGTGATGAACGGCACATCGCTCTTCGTGGCCTCCAGCAGGCCCGCCTCGACCGCCGCAAGACCGGCTCGGACGCCGGCCTCCACCGTGCGGTCCCGCAGGCTCAGCCCCATGGGCTCGAGGAGGGTCACGGACGGGTCTCCTGTCTGTGGGCGGCTGCTTGTGGGCGGCTGCTTGTGGGCGAAGCTTGTGATGGTTCACGGGCTCTTGCGGCAGTTTACGGCTCCGCCGGGACGGTGGCCCGGATGCGGCTGCCCTGGCCAGGCCGGCTGTCCACGTTCAGCGTGCCGCCCACCTCCCGGGCCCGCTCCCGCATGGACAGCAGGCCCAGATGGCCCGGGAAGGACCTCCGGGAGTCGAAGCCCACTCCGTCGTCGGCGACCGTCAATGTGACGGTGCCCGGACCGCTGAGCAGGTGGAGGCACACATGCCGCGCCCCCGAGTGCTTGGCGACGTTGTGCAGGGACTCCTGGGCTATCCGGTAGAGGGCGTGCTTGGCCTCCGGAGTCGTCTCCGGTTCCGCGCCGAGCGTCGCCTCGGCGGCGATGCCGTACCCGTCGCGGAGCGCCGCCACATGTCGCGTGAGCGCGGCGACCAGGCCCTCGGTCTCCAGCGTCTCGGGCCTGAGACGGCCCAGCAGGACCCGGGTGTCGGCGATCGCGGCGTCGGCGAGCTGCCGGATGTAGTCGATCGGCTCGGCCAGCTCCGACATCCCGGCGGGGTCCCTGGCAGTGTCACCGTCGGTGTCCCCGCCTGCGGCGTTCCGGTTCAGCAGCTCGCGGGCGGTACATGCGCCCAGGATGATGCCGTACAGGGCCTGGGAGACCGAGTCGTGCAGCTCCCTGGACAGCCGCCGCCGCTCGTCCAGGGCGCCCTTGTCCCGCGCGGCCGCCCGCCACCGTTCGCCCTCCACCGCGTGGGCCGCGTGTCCGGCGATCCCGTCGAGGAGGGTCAGATCGAAGCTGTCAGGCCGTCGGCCGGGCGGGTAGCGGCAGTGCAGCACCCCGGTCACCCGCCCCTCGCACAGCAGTGGCCAGGCCGCGCCGGTGCGGTCGTCGTGGAGCGTACGGATGGCGGGGGCGGCGGAGGCGATGGCCTCCCGGACCTCCTCCGGCGCGCCTCCCGGAGCCTCCCCGTCCGGCTCCAGCAGCCGGACGGCGCATTCCGCCGCGCCCGTATGCGCCACGGCCGCGGCGGTCAGCCGGTCCAGCGTCCGCCGCACGCTGTCCGCGGCAGCCCCGATGGCGGCCAGCCGGCGGAGCTGTTCCCGGGCACGGAGCTGGGCGGCGGCCAGGGCGGCGGGCCCGGCGAACTGCTTCAGTGTGCGCCGGTCGCCCGAGGTGAAGTGGCGCCGACGGCGGTCGGCCACCTCCAGGACACCCACGGTCCGCCCGCCCACCGTCAGCGGTGTGTCCAGTACGGCCGTGAGCCCGGCCGTACGCAGTGCCTGCCGCCGCGCGGCCTCCGACGGGCCGCTGGGAGCGGGCGCCTGGGTGCCGTCGGCGGCCCGAACGGTCAGGGCCTCGCCGCAGGCCGAAGCATCAGCCATGCCCGAAGCGTCAGCCATGCCCGAAGCGTCAGCCGTGCCCGGGGCGTCAGCCGTGCCCGGGGCGTCAGCCATGCCTGAGGCACAGCCCGCGGCCGGGCCCTCGGCGGACAGCGCCAGGCCCTCGCCGTACAGCGCCAGGCCCTCGGCGGGGTCCGCCACCAGCACCCGCGCCGCGTCCGCACCCACGGCTTCCCGCGCCCGCCGTACGACCAGCCGCAGCAGGTCCTCGCCGGGCGCCGCGTCGAGGATGCGCCGCTGGATATCGGCCAGGGCGCGCCGCCGCGCCCTGGCCCGGCGTCGGACAGCGATCACGCCGACCACCAGTGGTCCCGCGTCGCGTCCAGCGGTTCGGGCGTGGTGAGCTCCCCGGCCGGCACCAGCCCCGACTGCACGGCGTACACCGCGGCCTGGGTGCGGCTGTGCACCCCGAGCTTGGTCAGGATGTGGCTCACATACGTCTTCACCGTCTGCTGCCCGATCCGCAGGTCGCGGGCGATCTCCTTGTTCGACTTGCCGCGCGCGAGCATCGTCAGGACCTCGGCTTCCCGCTCGGTCAGCTGTTCCGGCCCGCTCGGGGCCCTGACCTGGCCCATCAGCCGGGAGGTCGCGTCGGGCGAGACCTGGATCCGGCCGGCGGCGGCGCCCTTCACCGCGCTTCTCAACTCGTCGGCCTCGGCGTTCTTCAGCAGAAAGCCGATCGCGCCCGCCCGGACCGCGCCCATGACCATGGTGTCGTCGAGGGCGCTGGTCAGCGCCACGACCTCCACCTCGGGGAGGTCCTGGCGGATCTCGGCGGTGGCCGAGATCCCGTCCATGACGGGCATCAGCAGATCCATCAGGACGACGTCGGGGCACAGCTCGCGGGCCAGCCGTACGGCTTCCCGGCCGTTGGTCGTCTCGCCGACCACCTTGATGTCGTCGTCGAGGCTCAGGATCATCCGCAGGCCCTGCCGGACGACCGCATGATCGTCGGCGATCAGAACTCGAAGTGCCACTTTGGCTCACCTGCTCACGGGACGAGTGCGGAGACGGGCACATGCGGTCGGCCGGGGGCGAGCGTGCCCCGAGACGGCCGAGTCGGCCGAGCCATCCGCTCCGTTCGAGCCGCCGCTCCGCCACGGCGACGTACGGCTCGAACAGCGGCAGGGCCAGCAGCACCAGCGCCCCGGCGGCCCAGCCGCCCAGCACGTCGCTGACCCAGTGAGTGCCCAGATAGACCGTGGCGAGACCGATCGCGAGGGCCATGACCCCGGCCGCCGCGCCCGCCGCCCGGCGGTGGCGGGTCGCGAGATAGGCCAGGGTGCCCCAGACGACGACCCCGTTCGCGGTGTGGCCGGACGGGAAGATCATGCCGCCGTGGAACAGCTCGGCCGAGCCGAAGGTGTGCGCGTAATGCGGGCCCAGGCGGCCCACGCCGAGCTTGACGGCGCCCACGCTCGCGTTGAGGAGCGCGAGGGCGAGGCCGAAGACGAGCACCGGGCGCGCGCTTCCGGTACGCCAGGAGCGCCGGCCCAGCCAGGCCAGCGCCGCCAGGGCGGTGGGGCCGCGCTGGCCCGCGATGATGAACACATCGAGCGGGCCCTGGGCCCACGGCCACTGCTTGTACGGCTTGAACATCGCCACGTGCCAGTCGAGGCGGACCAGGGGCGAGGTGGTGAACACGCCCGCCGCGACCGCCGCGTAAGTCGCGGCGGCGGCCAGCAAGAGGATCCGATGGCTGCGGCGCATGGGGAGGAAACTCGGCTCGGGCCGTCCGGAATTCCCCCTAGTGGGGGTTTTGTCTCACCAGGTTGGGGTCACCAGGTTGGGGTCACCAGGTTGAGGTCGGCCGGTTGGGGTCAGCCGGTTGGGGCCGGCCGGTCGGGGTCAGCCAGACGGGACTCGGTGTCACTCCGGTTCCACGTGGCGGAACCCCCAGTCGGCGGCCTTCGCGACCGCCTCCAGCTGGGACCGCACTTCCAGCTTCTCCAGGATCTTGCGCACATGCGTGCGTACGGTGGCGTAACTGATGCTCAGCCGCTCCGCGACCGCCCGGTTGTCCAGGCCCTGGCTCATCAGGGTCAGGATCTCCTGCTCGCGCGGGGTCAGGCTCTCCAGCCGCTCGGTCTGCTGGGCGGAGGAGCGCGCGGTCTCCCGGTGCCGGGCCAGGACCTCGACGAGGGTGCTGGCCGGGATGAGGGTTTCGCCCTCGGCCGCCGAGCGGATGGCGTCGGCGATCTCGTCACCGCTCGCCGACTTGAGCAGATAGCCACAGGCCCCGGCCTCCACCGCGGCCAGCAGCGCCGAGTCGCTGGCGTCCGCGCTGAGGATCACGATGGCGGTGGAGGGATCGTTGGCCCGGATCGCGGCCGCCGCGTCGGCTCCCGTGCCGTCGGGCAGGCGGAAGTCGACCAGCGCCACATCGGGGCCCAGCTCCTTGGCCATGGGGACGACTTCCGCGACCGAGTCGGCCCACCCCACCACGGTCAGGTCCGAGTACTCCGCGAGCAGCGCCCACAGCCCCTCGGCCACCACCCGGTGGTCCTCGACGATCAGCACCTTGGTGAGATCGGCCGGCGCGGTCACGGTTGCGTGTCCCCTTCCGGACGGTCCAGGAGGGCCGATGCGTCCGACTCGTTCGACACGTCCGGCGCGTCCGGCAGGTCGGGCCCGTCCCGCAGGTCCGGTGCCTCGGACGAGTCCGGTACTACATCCAGGGAACCCAGAGAGTCGGACGGCTCCAGAGACCCGGCCGGACCCAGGGAATCCGGGAAGCCCGAAGTATCCGCCGGGCCGAAGGGGAGCGGGCCGTGGCCGGGCGTCTCGCCCAGCGGCACCCAGAACTCGACCGTGGTGCCCGCGCCCGGCGCGCTCTCGATACGGCACCAGCCGCCCGCGATCTGGGCCCGCTCCTGGATGAGCGACAGGCCCAGATGGCCGGGGCGGGACTCCACCTCGAGCGGGTTGTAGCCCTGTCCGTCGTCCACGATCCGTACCAGGCAGCCCTCGTCGAGCCCCAGCAGTTGCACATGGACCGTCTTCGCCCGCGCATGCTTGCGCACA
Organism: Streptomyces milbemycinicus; assembly: GCF_002154605.1. Taxonomy (GTDB): domain Bacteria; phylum Actinomycetota; class Actinomycetes; order Streptomycetales; family Streptomycetaceae; genus Streptomyces; species Streptomyces milbemycinicus. The sequence continues at coordinate 9,592 of NZ_MUNE01000306.1, forward strand.
TTCATCAGGGCTTCCTGCGCGGTGCGGTAGATCAGGGCCATGGTCTCGGGCGGGGGCTTGGCCGCGATCCGGTCCTCCAGCCGGTATTCGACACCGGTCTCGGTACGTATCTGCTCCAGGAGCCCGCGCAGCGCGGCGGCCAGGCAGCCGTGCTCCAGGCTGGACGGCCGCAGGTCGAAGATCAGCTGACGCAGCCGGCTCAGCGAGAGCTTGAGGGTTTCGTCCAGCTTCTCCATGATCCGCTGCTCGTCGGGGTCGCGCAGCCGCCGCCGCAGCTGCTGGAGCCGGAGGCTGGCGGCCGTGATGACCTGGATGGTGTCGTCGTGGATGTCGGCGGCGATGCGTCCGCGCTCCGCCTCCTGGGCGTGGACGAGATGGCTGAGCAGCGCCTGGCGGTCCCGGTCGGTGACCTCAAGCAGCTCCAGGCTGCGCTCCAGGACGAACTGGGCGCGCTGTACCTCGGTGATGTCCTTGATGGCCAGCACGGTCAGCAGCCCGTCCTCGGTGCGCAGCGGGATGATGCTGACGTCGGCCGGGAACTGCTTGGCGTCGCTGCGCCGTCCGACCAGCTCCATGCTGTGTCCCATGGGTTCCTCGGCGGAGTCGGCCCAGTCGCGCAGCGAGATGGTCAGCGGCTGGTCGGGGAGGAGCGCCTCGACGGCGCGGCCGATCAGCTGGTCGCGGTCGTAGCCGAACAGTGCCTCGGTACGGCGGTTGGCCGTCTGGATCCGCCCGGCGGCGTCCACGATCACCATCGCGTCCGGGGAGGACTCGATGACCTGCCGGAACCGGCCCTCGGCCGCCCGTAGCTGGCTCAGGTCCGCGACGAAGACCACACACCGGGGCCGTCTGCCCTGCAGATGGCCGCCGCTGAACTGGGCGGGGAACTCGGTGCCGTCCCGGCGCCGGCCAGTCATCGCGGAGGGGGCGGTGAACTGCCGCCCGAGCAGCTGCTCGGCGGCGGTGCGGTAGCGGTCGGGGACCAGGTCGCGCAGCCGCTTGTCCCGGAGCTCGGCCGAGCTGTAGCCGAACATGTGCCGGGCGTGTGCGTTGGCGGACTCGATCCGCCCGCGGGCGCCGACGATCAGCACCCCGCACGGCGCCTGGCCGAGCAGTTCCAGATACGACTCCTCGAGCCGGTTGCCCACCAGCTCCTCGAACCGCCAGGAGGCGCGGTCGGCCCGGCGCAGCGGCTCGGTGCAGTCGGCGACGAGCTCCCCGGCCATGGAGAACTGGTCGCGGGCGGCCCGGGTGATCGCCTCGAGTATTTCTTCGGCGGGGGTCCCCTTGACCAGGTAGCCGGTGGCCCCGACCGCGAGCATGTTGAGCACGGTCTCCCGGTCGCCATGGGCCGAGAGGGCCACCACGCGGGCCCCGGGCACCTGCTCACGGATGGCGCGGACGCTGCTGGGCGCGTCGCCCTTGGGCATGTGCACATCCATGACCACGACACGGGGACGGTGCTCCACCGCGGCGCGGACGGCCTGCTCGTGATTGACGGCCAGGCCCACCAGCGCCAGGTCGGGATGGGAGTCGACCAGGTCCGCGAGTGCTTCCCGGACCACGGGGTCGTCATCGGCCACCACGACTCGGATCCGGTCGTCGCGCATCAACCTCCACCTCCCTTGAGGACGGCACCTTGGAGCTCCAAGGTGGTCAGTTCGTCACGCCGGCAGTGCGCCAGCGACGGCATGACCGCGGCCAGCGGGGCCACCAGCACGTTGTAGTGGCCACCGATGCGGTCGCATACGGCGACCGCTGCCGCGGCGTCCCACACCGCGGCCCAGAAGGCCCAGTCGTGCCGGCCGTGTGCCCGGGCGGTGTCCAGGGCGGCGCGGCGCGCCACGGAGGCGGCGACCAGGATCCGGTACTGCTCCTCGTCGGACGTGGTGCGGTGGACCTCAGCCCACCCCTCGGCGCGGGTCTGGCTGGAGGTCTGCTTCCACAGATCGGCCACGCGGTCGATCTCCTCCGGGGAGAGGTCCTCGATGTGGGTGAGGAATTGTAGGACTCTTCGAGAATTCGGGCCGAAAATAACACTCATAGGACACTCCAGGACATGCATGGTACAACTATGGAACACCGGGCTTGTCTGTGACTGTCCCTGGCCGGCCCCCCCGGCCTGTGCGCACATGTGCCTAGTGCCCCTGGCCCTGGCCACTCGTGTTGTTGATGCCGGCCTTGGCGACCCCGCCGCTCTTGGAGCCGATGAGCTTGAAGGACACGCCGTTCTCGTCGGCCGTGGTGATCCGGTACGAGCCCACGGCCGCCGCCTTGCCCCGGCCGTCGACCTGGAAGACGGCGATCTTCCGCCCGGAGATGCTGCTGCCGTTGCCGGCGTAGACGGTCACCGTCTCGTTGGGCGCGAACCCGGAGCAGTAGAAGCTCAGCGTGGTGCCCGCCTTGCCGCCGAAGGTGCTGGGCTCGGCGCTGGGGGAGTACGGCAGCACGGTGAAGCCCGAGCGGACCACGGCCCGGCTCTGGTCGCCGATCGCCGTCAGACTCTGCCTGCCCTTCAGCCCGAACGGCACGTCGAACGCCACGTCGCGGATCTGGCCGAAGGAATTGGCCTGTGTGGTGAAGGCGGGGAGACCGCTGGTGGCGTTGATGTAGACCAGCACCCGCTCGTTCGGCGCGAACCGGTTCCCCGACAGCCTGATCCGCTGTCCGGCCTTCAGCGCGTACGGGGAGGACTTGATCGCCGGGTACAGGCTCAGCATCTGGAACGGGGCGGTGGCCGTGGTCTTGCTCTGCTGGCCGACCAGCACCAGGGTGCTCTGGCCCGTCGGGGCGACGCCGACCCTGATGTCGGCCCGGCCCACCCCGCCGGAGCCGTCGGTGCGCAGCCTGGCAACGGGGGTGCCGGTGGTCCGGCCCCAGAAGACGTTGATCTGCTCGCCCGGCTTGAAGCCGCGGGCGCTGATCGAGACCACGTCGCCCGGCCTGCCGACCATCTTGTTGATCCTCGCGGTGCCTATCGCGCCGCCGCTGATCAGCTCGGCTTTGGCCGTCCGGCCGCCGCCGCGCTGCTGTGCGACCAGCGTGCCGGGCTTGCCGCCCAGCGACTCCGGCATGGTGAAGTTCGCGTAGAGCGAGCCGTGCTTGTCGGTGCGGACCGTGCGGATCGCGCGGCCTTTGGTGCCCGACCGCTTGGTCTGCAGCAGCAGGTCCACCGTGCTCTTGGGGGCGAAGCCGCCGCCTTCGACGGACGCCTTGCCGCCGGGGGCGACCAGGCCCGGGTTGATGACGATGATCGGGCCGGAGGCCTGCGGGACCCGCTGGTTGCCCAGCTTGATGGTCTTGGGCTTCTTCGTCGGAACGACCTCCTGCTGCTGCTGGGTGTCGCTCTTCTTCTGGCCGCCTCCGCCACCGGACGTGTTGAGGGCGTTCCCGAGGCCGCCGCCCGCGACCATCTTGACCAGCGATCCGACGATCGCGATGGCCACGATGCCCAGCAGGACCGTCTTCCAGGAGACCCGCTTGCGCTTCCTCTCGCCGGCGCTCGGCTCTCCGAGAGAGGCATCGGAGGTCTCGGAGGCATCGGAGGCATGTGAGACCTTGGAAGCCTTGAAGGTCTTACGGGTCCTGGTGGTCTTGGTGGACTTGGTGTCGCGCCTCGGCGGGGGCTCGTCGTAGTCGGCGTAATCGTCGCCGGAGCCGTCGTAGTCGTCGTATTCGGCGTACTTGTCGTATTTCTCGTCGTCGCCGTATTCGCCGTAGTTGTCGTCCCCGGTGTCGTTCCTGTCGCCTCCGTCGCCTCCGTCGCCTCCGTCGCCTCCGTCGTCTCCGTCGTCCCCGCGCTGCCCGTCTGCCTCACGGGTGTCGTAGTCGTCGTCGTACTCTTCGTACTCGTCGTAGTCGTCGTACTCGGGCATGGCCTTCACCTCCTCTTCCGGCGGGCTATTTGTTCACCCGATAGATTTCCAGCCTGATGCCACCCCGGATGTCCGCCCATACCCTTTCCGAATTCCGTAGCGCCGCCAGGATCCAGTTCTCCCGGCCATCGCCGTTATTGCGGTGAATTGCGTTGCGCATCTTGTTGGACATGATGATGTAGTCGACGTTCTGCCATCTCTTGCGGAAAAGCTTGTCCCGCAGGGCAGGGTCGGACGAGGCGTTCCAGTGGGAATGCGCGTACGGATAGAACGGATGCACGTCATGCAATTCACCCCACATGTCGTCGTCCATGATGATGCGCGCCTTGGGCGAGACGTGCTTGCGCACCCAGGCGATCTGTGCCAGCTGCATATGGGTCAGGGCCAGCTTGGACTGGTACTGGTCCGCGACCGCGACGCGGCCCTCGGTGTTGACGGTCAGGACATATCCGGTGGAGGGCGAGGCCAGCAGCATGACGGCGAGCAGCGCGGGCACCGCTATCCGCACCTTGGAACTCGCCCGCCCGAGTACCTTGCGGAGCACCGGACGCCTCAGCAGTCGGTCCGTGACCATGCCGATATTCATGGCGAACATCGGAATCAGCGGGGTGATGTAGAAGTCCAGCACCACGCTGCCGCGCAGCAGATAGAAGGCATATCCGAAGCCCAGCGTCCCGGCGACGAAAAACCCCAGATCCCGCCGGTGTTTCCGCATTCCCCACCACAGGCTGATGACCGTGGTGGCCATTCCGGCCAGCAGCAGGAACGAGTCCCGGGGCAGCCAGCTGGTGTACAGCAGGCCGTGGTGGTTGAGCAGGCTGCCCTGACTACGGTTGATCTGCCACCACAGGGTGTAGAGCAGCGAGACGTGGTCAGCCGGCGGGTTGGCCAGGTCGAAGTCGAGCCCGCTGGGCATCAGCTCGTTCTTGAGCAGGGCGTAGGTGACATACGCGCCGACCGGCGCCGCCGCGGCGAATGGCCACAGCGTGCGGGTGAACCGCTGGCTCGCGGAGCCCCGGATTCTTCGATAGAGCAGATACATGAAGGTCGGGGCGAAGAAGAGCGCGTTCTCCTTGGTGATCAGCGCGATTCCCAGGGCTATCCCGCCGGCGAGCGCGGATCTGATCGTGGTTTCGCGGCGCAGCAGGGCGTACAGAGCCAGCAGCATCCAGAAGATCATCAGGTTGTCCAGCAGCACCTGACGCTGGTAGTAGACCGAGATCGGCGAGAGGTTGAAGAAGAACGCGGCGATGGTGGCGGCCAGCACGGTGCCGGACAGCCTCCGGGTGACCTCGAAGAGCAACACGACCGAGGCCAGGTGCACCAGCAGCATCAGGAACCGGCCGGTGTTGATCGCGTTGCCGAATGCCTCGAACTGCTTCGGCAGCGGGAACGCCCAGCCGGCCAGTTGGATCCAGCCCGCCGGGGCGTGGTCGTAGTCGTAGGTGTACGGGGACAGCCGGGTCTCCCGGACCAGCGACCAGGCCCGCTGCATATAGATGCCCTCGTCGGTGAGGTACAGCGGATAGCGGAACAGGTGGTAGCCGTGGCTGAGCAGCCCGGTGAGTACGGAGAAGAGCAGCGCCAGCCGACCGTTGCGGCCCAGTTGGGGGAAGATGCCGCGTTCGACGGACAGCAGGGGCGGGCGCCTCCGCCGGGGGCGCGGCGGGCGCTCGTCGACCGCGACCCGACCGACCCGAT
>NZ_MUNE01000307.1 GCF_002154605.1 Streptomyces milbemycinicus
GACCAAGCGCTTCCCGCTGGCAGACGTCGTTCAGCTCGGGGGCCAGCGGGAAGCGCTTGGTCACGGCGTCGTTGAGCCCGCGGTCCTCGGCCTGTAGGGCGAACATGCCCTCGACGAAGCCCACGAAGCCGTTCCACGGGTCGGGGTCGGCCGTGGCCGTCGCTGCGAGCCGGTCGAGTGCGGCCAGCCGCCCCGGGAAGATCGCGTCGAAGAACGCTTCCCGGGTGGGGAAGTGGTTGTAGAGCGTCCCGATGCTCACTTTGGCCCGGCGCGCGATCTCCTCCAGCGGTGCGTCGAGGCCCCGCTCGCCGAACACCTCGGCCGCGGCGGCCAGCAGCTTGTCTCGGTTGCGTGCGGCGTCGGCACGCAGCGGCCTGGCTCCAGGGGACACGGATCATCACACCTAACTCGAGGGCATCCTCAGGATTCATGCTACCGTCGGGATAACTTGAGGGCTGCCTCGACTTAATCCGAACGAATTACAGACCACTCGACGCGGAAGGCATCGCCATGCCCGGAACCACACCCGCACCCGACTCCAGGACCGCCGTCGTCATCGGCGTCGGCCCCGGCCTCGGCATGTCCATCGCGCACCGCTTCGGCCGCGAGGGCTACGCCGTGGCCCTGGTGTCCCGTAGTGCCGCCCGGCACGCCGGATATCTGTCGTCCCTGGCCGACGCGGGCATCGAGGCGAGCGCCCATGTCGCGGACGTACGCGACCGCGAGCAGATCCTGGCCACGCTGGACACCATCGCCGGGCAGCGGGGGAGCATCGACGTCCTCTATTACGGGCCGGGCGCGATCGACGGGGGCGCCCGGCCGGGTTCGATCACCGAGGCCGACTCCGACGCCGTCCGGCGGGCGATGGACGAGATGGTGTATCCGGCCGTCGACATCGTCGGCAAGGTGCTGCCCGGCATGGTGGAGCGCGGCGCGGGCGGGCTGCTGTTCGCGGGCGGTCTCAGCTCCGTCGTGCCGATGCCCGTCCTCGGCAGCCTGGCCCTCAGCTCGGCGGCGCTGCGCAACTACGCGCTGACCCTCAACGCGGCCCTGTCCGGGCAGGGGATCTACGCCGGGACCGTGACCATCGGCGGGCTCATCGAGCGCGGTGACATCCACAAGATGTTCACGTCGCAGCCGGGGCAGTTCGGCGGCGGCGACGGCGACATCGACATCGACGTCGCGTCGCTGGAGGTCAAGACGCTGAACCCGGACGAGCTCGCCGACGCCGCCTGGCGGCTGTACGCCGACCGCGACCGGCCCGAAGTGACGTTCAACGTCTTCGGATGACAGGGGTGGGCGGGGCCGTCGAACGGCGACCCCGCCCTCGCCCGCTACCGGGACATCCACGCAACAGCCCGAACGTACGCGGCCCGTCAGGCGAACCGCGCGATGGCGGTCATCGTCGGCCGCAGGTTCCGCAGGGCCGGCAGCCGGTGCAGCACCGGCGTCAGCGCCCCGAAGTACGGGCCCCGGCCGCGCGGCAGATGCAGCTCGCGCACGTCGACGACGCCCGGGTGGGCCGTACGCACCTTCTCCAGCTCGCCGGCGTTCAGACCCCACGGCATCCCGGGCATGCGGTAGCCCGGCGCGGGGCGCTTCTCGCCCCGCTTCTCGCCGCGCCTCTCGTCGCGCTGGGTGCCGGCGCTGAGCCAGCGGGGCACGGCGTCGAAGACCAGTGCCCCGCCCCGGAACCGCTCGGCGCACGCCGCGATCAGCTCCCGCACCTGGGGCGGGCGCAGATACATCAGCAGCCCCTGGGCGGTGAGCAGCACACCGCCCTCGGTGTCGACCTCGTCCATCCAGGACAGGTCGAGCACGGACTGGGCCAGGGTGCGCCGCCGCTCGGTGTCCGGCAGCAGGGCGAGGCGCAGTTCGGCGGTCTCCGGGAGCTCGACGCCCAGCCAGCGCGCCCGGCCGTTGTCGATCCGCCAGAACTGGGTCTCCAGGCCCTCGGCGAGGTTGACGACGGTGCCGGTCGGATGGTCGGCGAGGAAGGACTGCACGGCGGCGTCGAAGGACCGTACGCGCAGCGCCTGGCCCTGGGCGAGCAGCGGGTGGGGCGGGCCGAAGGTCTCCTCGAAGGGGAAGTCGAGGCGGTCGACGAGCTCAATGGCCTTGGGGTCGTGGAGCACGGTCCGGGGCTGCCGGGCCTCATACGCCCGGTGGTAGAGGTTCCACAGCAGGGTCTCGGGGACGGGGCTGAGCCGTACGGTCACCTTGTCCTGGTCCGCCACGATTCCTTGGCTCCTTCCGGCTGTCCGTCTTCCGGCCGTATATCCGCGCGAATACCGCCGCGAACGCTAATGGTCCGACCGGGCAAGGTGCGGGCGTCCGCGCCGTATGAGATCAAATCGGGACTCGGGCCGGAAGTCGGGCGCGCGGACCCCGGCCCGCTACCGCCGGTGGTGGGGTCCGCGGCCGGACGCACGGCCCTAACTGCCCTATGTCGGCGCGCGCGGGATCGGTTACGTTACGGATCCGGCCCGGGGCGCGTCGTATGTCTCCCCTATGCTGGGAACCGTGCCGCAGGGCATTGCTCCGCTCCCAGCCGCTGGTGGTTCGAATGCCGCACTTTCTCGACACACTGCCCTTCGACTGGAGCAGGCCGGAGTCGCGTGAACTGCACGACTTCCTCGCGGGTATCCATTTCCGGGAAGGGCCGGTCGTCGAGTTCGCCGTGCGGGCGGGGGTGAAACCGGCGACGGTCGCATGGGATCGGCCGATGCATTCCGTCTGGCACGACCTGATCACCAAGGCCCGTAACCAGAATCGACTCCACGCCCTGCTCGAACAAGTGGCGGAAAACGATGAGGCGGTGGCGCTGCGGCTGCGCGAGCTGATGGCGGCGGAGCCGGTGGTGGAGGCCCCGGCGGCCGTCGATTCGGGGGTCGTCTGGAAAGGGTTCGACGCCCGTCAGGCGTGGGAGCGGCAGATCTTCGACGAGCCGACTCTGCTCGATGTGGCGTTCATGCGGCGCGGGGTCGAGCTCGCCCCGGCCGTGGTGCGGCTGCTGGTGACGCTGGAGAGCGGACGGGCCTACGGGACCGCGTTCCGGATCGGCGAGGACCTGCTGCTGACCAACCACCACGTCCTCTACGACATCGGCCCTGGCCCTGACCCTGACCCTGACCCTGGCCCTGGTCCCGGCCCCGGCCCTCGTCCCGCGACGCGCGTCGAGGCCTGGCTGCACTACGAGCTCGACACCGCCGCCCGGCACCGCGCCCAAACCGTGGTGCGCTGTCGCCCCGAGACGATCACCGGCGACCCGGTGCACGACTGGGCCGTGATCCGGGCGGACGGGCCGCTGCCGGACGACATTCCCGTCGTCGAATTGGCGGACGCCGAACCCGTCTCGGTCGGCGAGCGGGTCTCTGTCATTCAGCATCCGAACGGCGGGGTGAAGAAGATAGGGATGCACCACAACATCGTCCGCCATGTCGATGACGATGTGATCCAGTATTGGACGGACACGGAAGCCGGTTCCTCCGGCTCGCCCGTCTTCAATGAACGGTGGCAACTGGTCGGGCTGCACCATCGATGGGTGGCCGTCGAGGAGTTCGGGAAGCGGGAATTCCGTAATCAGGGGCGCCGGATATCCCGGGTGGCGGAGGGGCTTGCCTCGGCGGGGGTGCTGTAAGGGATATGAGTCTGCTGGACAACGCGCCTTTCGCCGCCGGTGACCCGCAGGCGCGGGAACTGCTCGCCGCGCTCCTCACCGCGTACGACCAGGGGGCCGAGGTACGGGCGTTCGTGCTCGCGGCGGGGATGCGCGCGGCCGAGTTCGCGTGGACGGCGCCCATGGCGGAGGTGTGGCCGCAGGTCCTGCGGCGGGCGGCGGACCAGGGGAGGCTGCGGCACCTGGTCGGCCTGATCGCCGAGGACCCCAACAGCGCGGCGTACGGGATCATCGCGCGGCTTGCCGCCACCCCGCCCATCGCCACATCCGCGGCCCCCGCGCCCGCGCCCCTCTCCTATCAGCCCGGTGACGTACGCCGACTGGTCATGGACGCCCTGGACGACGATGAACTGGGCGCACTCTGCCTCGATCATTTTCCTTCCGTGTACGACCAGTTCGCCCAGGGCATGAGCAAATCGCAAAAGACGCTTCGGCTGATCGAGTACTGTGCGCGGCGTGATCGGCTACCGGATCTCGTACGACGGGTCGGCGAGGTCAACCCCGTCAGGCACCGCGAGTTCACCGACCGCCTGGAAAACCGAGACGAGAGGTGAGCATGGACGAGCGTGAGCTGAAACTCAATTCCCTGTCGCGGTACGCCAAGACATCTCCGCATTTCATCCTCGAGGAACACGGACACTGCGAGGTGCCCGCCGGATGCGGCGGTGTGGTGCTGCGGTGGCGCAATCCGCGGGCCGGAGTCCCCTTCACGATGTGGCTGGAGACGGACGGTCCGGGCGAGATGTATCTCGACGGCACGGCGCCCTCCTCGTCCCGCCCGTTGGTCCCTTTCGGCACCCACGTCCTCGCGTTCGAGATAGCCTCGTACGACCCCGCGTACACCACGCTGATGTTCGCCGGGCTCTACAAACAGGATGAAGACATCCATGTACGGACCACGGCCTCTGACGGCGTCGTGGAGACGTCCGTGCTCTCGGCGGCGGACGGCAGTTGGAAATACTGCCTCGACGAGCCGGAGGACGACGCCTGGACGCGCCCCGGTTTCGACGACGACGGCTGGCGGCCCATGGCGGAGCGGTCCGAGCGGCGGCCGCCGGAGGATCCGGAGCGGAATGCCGAGCCTTATCGGGTGCGAAAGCTGAGGGAATTCGGCGCGGCCGGCCTGGGGATTCCCGGTGGCGGTGGCGGTGGCGGTGGCGGTGGCGGCCGGGTCTGGGTCCGTAAGGTCTTCAACCTTTCCGATCCGGGCGCGGCCTGACAACTCACGGAGGTTTACGATGCCGGAACGGGCCCCGCTGGTGCTCATCCCGCAATTCTTCGGCAGCCTGGTCTTCGACCGCCGTACGTCGCGATATCTGCCCTTCGACGCGGAGGCCACGGACGTCCTGAGGCGGCTGCGCGCGCACCCCATCGACCGCCTGCTCGCGGAGACGGACGACGCGGACCGGCGCGGCCGGATCCAGCGGTTCTTCGAGCACTTCTACGACCTGGGGTTCTTCACCGTCGACGGCCGGTTCGCCGGTGCCGTCCACGATGACCTGGATGTGCCGCCGGACCATCTCACCGGCCCGCTGGCGGTCCATCTGGAGGTCATCGCCTCCTGCAACCTGGGCTGCACGCACTGTTTCGCCGGCGACCTCCCGCGCCGCGAGAAGCGGCTGAGCCTGGAGGAGATCGACCGGCTCTTCGCGGAGATGGCGCGGCTCGGCGCCTTCCGGCTCGGGCTCACGGGCGGTGAACCGCTGCTGCGGAAGGACATTTTCCAGATCATCGATCTGGCTCTGGCCCATGGTCTGGCCCCGTGTATCACCACGAATGGCCTGCTCATCACCGAGGACATAGCCAAGGAATTCGGAAAGCGCGAACTGGTCTGGCTGAATGTCAGTCTGGAAGGCGCGACGGCCGAGACCAACGACCGGGTGCGCGGGCCCGGCACCTTCGCCAAGGTGCTCGACCGCCTCGCCGTCCTCCGTGAACACGCCCGCTTCACCCTGGCCTTCACCATCATGCGGACCAATCTCGACGAGATCGACGCGTGTGCCGAACTCGCGCATGAAGTGGGGGCGGACACCGCGGTGTTCCGGCCGCTGTACCCGGTCGGCGTGGCCGAGCGGAATCAGGAGCTGATGCCGAGTTTCGCGGACTACACCGAGGCGTTGAACGGCCTGTCGCGGCTGGGCGGCCCAAGCCCCGGTAACCCCGCCAGCCCCGGCGATCCCGTGGCTCTGCATCACATCGACCCGTTCAGCCCGCATTCCCGGCAGGAGACGCAGTCCGTCATCCACCAGAACTACGGCTGCGGCGCCGGAAACCTCGTATGCTCCGTCTCCGTGTCCGGCGACGTCAACCCGTGCAGTTTCCTCGGCCCGGATTTCGTCGCCGCCAACGTACGGGAGACGTCCCTGGCCGAGATCTGGCACCACAGCGCCGGCTTCCAGGCCATACGGGCCCTTCCGCACACCGACCCGGCCAGCGGCCACGGCCAGACCGCCACCTTCGCCGGCGGCTGCCGCGCCCGCTCCCTCGTCCTGGCCGGCTCGGTCAACGCCCCCGACCCCTGGATCGCCGAACAGGTTCAGGCGGAGGCGCGCTCGGGTTCGGCGGTCCGCAATCCGCTCGTCATCCTCGACGTATCGGCCCAACCGCGCGGGCGCGGCTGCCACGGATCGTGCGGGTAGGGGCGATGGGATCGGCACACGACATGGGATCCGAGAACGAGTCCGGCTCCGAGAACGAGTCCGGCTCCGCGTACGACACGGGCTCCGCGTACGCATGGCTGTGCACCGACCACACCGCCACCGGCAGCGCCCCCGAACTGCTGCGGCTCGCCCGCGAACTGGAGGCCCGGGGCGATGTGCGCACCGCCGCCACCGCGTACGACCGCGCGCGCATGGTCGCCCCGGCCGACCCCGAGATCGCCGAGGCCCGCGGCGCCCTGCTGGACCGGATGGCGGTGGAGGAGCACGGCATCCTCTTCCGCTATGTCCCGGCCGGCTCCTTCGCGATGGGCTCCGCCGACGGCGACCCGGACGAGCGCCCGGTGCACCCGGTCCGGCTCGACGACTACTGGCTGTCCGAGACCCCGGTGAGCTGGGCGGCCTTCTGCGACCTCATGGACTGGGAGCCGGCGCCCGCCGGGATGCCCCGGGAGCAGCGGAAGCGGAAGCGGAGCGCGGCGCTGGACCCCAGCTGGTATCTGCACGAGGCGAACAAGATCCGCCTCCAGTACTGCGAGGACGCGACCGTCCGCGCCACCGACTGGCACGCCCACGCCCCGCGCCACGACTGGGTCAGCGGAGACGGCGAGCGGGTCGACTCCCGGACCCTGTTCGGCACCCCGCGCCGGGACGACCCCCGGCGCCCATGGGCCTACGACCGCAAGCCCATGGTCAGCGTGTCCTGGCAGGACGCCGAGGAGCTGTGCGAGCGGCTGTCCACCGGCGAGGTCCGATACGGCCTGCCGACCGAGGCGGAGTGGGAGCGGGCCGCGCGCGGCGGCCTGCCCGGCCACCGCTACCCCTGGGGCGACGCGCCCCCGACCCCTGAGCGCTGCGACTTCGACCGCTTCGACCAGTTCGCCATCCTGCCCATGCGGCGCCTGCCACCCAACGGCTATGGGCTGTACGGGATGAGCGGAGGGGTGTGGGAGTGGACGGCCGACTGGTACGACGCGGCGTACTACCGCACCGGCCCGGAGGCCAACCCGACCGGGCCCGACCGGGGCCAGGAGCGGGTGCTGCGCGGCGGCTCCTGGGCGGACTGCGCCGAGGCGGTCACGGTGTCCTTCCGGATGTCCCGTGAGGCGGAGAGCTGGAGGAAGGGCGGATGGGGCGCGCATATGACCCCCAACATCGGCTTCCGGCTGTGCCGCAAGGGCCTCGCGCCCACGGCGACGCCATGACGGGCGACCCCCACGGCGACCCCCACGGCGACCGCCACGGCGACCCTCACGGTGACGCGTACGGTGACGCGTACGGCGCCGTGCGCAACGCGGGCGTCGTACGGGCGCTGATCGACCGGGCGCTGTCCGAGGACGAGATCCGGGACCTGTGCTTCGACCACTACCCCGAGGTGTACCGGGAGCTGGCGGCGGCCATGAGCCGCCGCGAGTGCATCCGCAGGCTGGTCGCCTGGTGCCACGACCGGCGCGAGCTCGGGGCGCTTGTCGCCCGCGTCGCCGAGATCAACGCGCAGGCAGTCGTGGCGCACACCGAAGCGCTCGCCGCGCCCTCACAGGACTCACGCGACCCACAAGACCCACGCAACCCACGCGACCCACAGGACTCGCAGGACTCGCAGGACTCACCGGACGGGCACTCCGAGGCCGCGCCCCGGAAACGCCCCCTGACGGCAGGCATCATCCACGCCCTGCCCCCCGCCCCCAGCTTCGTCGGCCGCGCGGACGAACTGGCCGCGCTCAACCGCTTCTGGCAGGACGGCGAGCCGGGCGTGCTGGCGCTCCTCGGGCTGGGCGGCGCGGGGAAGACCGCGCTGGCGGGGGAGTTCCTGGCCCGGCTGCGGAGACAGGGAGACCCGCCGCCCGACGAGCTGTTCATCTGGAGCTTCTACCTCAACCAGGACGTCAAGGAGTTCCTGGAGGTCGCCTACGCCTACTTCAGCGGTGGCGCGGTCGCGCGCGGCAGCCCCATGGGCACCTTCTACCTGCTCACCGAACTCCTCACCGGACCGGGCCGCAGGCTGCTCGTGCTGGACGGCCTGGAGCGGGTGCAGCGCCCGGCCACCGACCGTCAGGGCGCCTTCGGCGATCTGACCGACCGGCTGCTCGCCCAGATCATCGACCGCCTGGCCGACGGCCTGGGCGCCACCAAGTGCCTGATCACCAGCCGCCTCCCGCTGCCCCGGCTGGCGCCCTGGCGCGGCCGCGGCTACGCCTGGCTCGACATCGACCAGCTGTGCCGCGAGGACGCGGTCTCCCTGATCCGCGACCGCGGCGTACGCGGCGACGACGACGCGCTGCACGCCCTGATCGACGAGTACGGCGCCCACGCCCTGACCCTCGACCACCTCAGCGGCTACCTCGTCGAATACGCCGCCGCCGACCCGTCCGGCGCCGCCTCGCTGCCCGAGCCGCGCGCCGATTCCGGAGAGCCACAGGAGCGGCGCCTGGCGCGGGTGCTCGACGCGTACGAGACGGCGCTCAGCGAGCGGGAGACGGCCCTGCTCGCCCGGCTGTGCATCTTCCGCTTCGGCGCGTCCGCCGAGCAGCTGCACTCCGTCTTCACCCGCGCCGCCAACCCCCAGATCGCGGGCCCGCTGCGCGGCCTCGACCTGCGCGATGTCCTCGCAGCCCTGCGCCACCTCCACCAACTCCACCTCGTCCTGCGGGAATCCGGCAGCCTGTTCACCGTCCACCCCGCGGTCCGCGACCACTTCTACCGCTCCTTCACCGACCCACGCTCCGTCCACCAGGCCATACGCCGCCACTACAGCGCCCTGGTCACCGGCCCCGGCGTACGGCCCGCCGACCACCCCGAGACCCTGGACCTCCTCGAAGAGCTGGTCCACCACTCGCTCGCGGCCGGCCATATCGCCGAGGCCGAGGAGGTCTACCGGCTCCGCATGGGCGGCTACCAGCACCTCGCCTGGCAGATCGGCCAGTACAGCCGCTGCGTCCGCGTCCTGGAGGAGTTCCCCACCTGCCCCGACCCCGGCGGCCTCCTCTGGTGCTACCGCGCCATCGGCGACCTCCCCGCCGCCCTGGCCCGTATCGACCCGGACGACAGCTGGTGGCTCGCCATGATCGGCACCCTCAGAGGCCGCCTCGCCGAAGTGGCCGACCTCCTGCGCGGCAGCCGCCGCGACCCCATCCTCGCCGTCTCCCGCGCCCTCACCGGCGCCCTGCCCATCGACCAACTGGCCACCGCCCCCGTCTGGTTCGGCCTCCCGCTCTCCCCGGCCGAATGCCTCCTGGAAGCCGGCCTCCCCGAACCGGCCCGCGCCTACGTCTCCCGCGCCCGCTCGGAGCTGGCCGGCGCCTCCCAGGGCGCCGACTGGAACGACGAGGTCGCCCGCTACGACCTGATCGAGGCCACCCTCGCCTGCCACTCCGGCGACCTCGTCATGGCCCAGAGCCTGCTGGACAAAGCCACCCAGTGGATCGTCACCTCCGGCTCCCAAGAACACCTCTGCCTCCTCCACCTGGCCCGCGCCCGCCTCGCCCGCGCCCAGCACCACCCCACCCTCGCCACC
>NZ_MUNE01000308.1:0-179 GCF_002154605.1 Streptomyces milbemycinicus
CCCCCCCGCGCCTCACGGCGCAGGGGAAAGACCCACGGGTCGTCTGCGTTTTCGCCCACCCTGCCGGCCCTGCGTTTTCACCCCCGTTTGTCCCGCTACGGGCTCAGGCGCTCCACCCGCCAGCCCTCGCCGCCCGGGCCCGGGACGTACCGCAGCCGGTCGTGCAGCCGGTTCTCCCG
>NZ_MUNE01000308.1:248-6178 GCF_002154605.1 Streptomyces milbemycinicus
GATAGCGGTCCGCCAGCTCGCCGTACGCCCGGTCCAGCTCCTCCCGCGAGCCCACCACCGAGGACTGCGCGCTCGCCCACGCCCCCAGCTGCGACCCGTGCGGCCGGGTCCTGAAGTACGCCGCCGTCTCGTCCCGGCCGGTCCGCCGCGCCGTGCCCGTGATCATGACCTGGCGGGCGATCGGGTGCCAGGGGAAGAGCAGCGAGATGTACGGGTTCTCGGTGAGCTCACGGCCCTTGCGCGAGTTGTAGTTGGTGTAGAAGACGAATCCGCGCGCGTCGAAGCTCTTCATCAGCACCGTGCGGGAGCTGGGGCGCCCGGCGGCGTCCGCCGTCGAGACCACCATGGCGTTGGGCTCGAACAGTCCGCTCGCCACGGCCTGCTCGAACCACCGCGTGAACTGCTCGTACGGATCGGCCGCGAGCTCGCGCTCGGCGATCCCCTCCGCGCGGTAGTGCTCGCGCATGGCGGCCGGGTCGTAGGTGCGCGCGGCCGGACGCGCCGAGAATTGCGGATCAACGTGAGGCACGCGCATATCTTGCAACATCAACGCCGCGCCTCAAGTACTGCCCCGTACGGGCGAATCCCCTCCCCGTTCCGGTCACCCGGTAACCCTTTCCGCGGGTGACGGGACGTGTGCCGCTTCTCACGCTTCCCCGGGGGTACCTCAGAGACCAGACTGTGGCAGACCATCGCCCGTCGCGCAGGCCGTACGGTCGCGTACCCGGCGCGGCCGGATGACACTCGTCCGCACGGGGCATCACCAGGGTGACCGGTACGGACCGCGAGCCGCGCACGAGGAGCCGCCTGATGTCCGACTTCGTACCCGGACTCGAAGGAGTCATCGCGTTCGAGACGGAGATCGCCGAACCCGACAGGGCGGGCGGCGCGCTCCGCTATCGAGGCGTGGACATCGAGGACCTGGTGGGCCATGTCTCCTTCGGGAACGTGTGGGGGCTGCTGGTCGACGGCGCGTTCAACCCCGGTCTGCCCGCGGCCGAGCCGTTCCCCATCCCGGTCCACTCCGGCGACATCCGCGTCGATGTGCAGTCCGCGCTGGCCATGCTGGCGCCCGTGTGGGGCCTCAAACCGCTGCTGGACATCGACGAGGCGCAGGCCCGCGAGGACCTGGCGCGCGCCGCCGTGATGGCGCTGTCGTACGTCGCCCAGTCGGCCCGCGGCCAGGGCCTGCCGATGGTCCCGCAGCGGGAGATCGACAAGGCGGAGACCGTCGTGGAGCGCTTTATGCGGCGCTGGCGCGGCGAGCCCGACCCCAAGCACATCGCCGCCGTCGACGCGTACTGGACCTCGGCCGCCGAGCACGGCATGAACGCCTCGACCTTCACCGCCCGCGTCATCGCCTCCACCGGCGCCGACGTCGCCGCCGCACTCTCCGGGGCCGTCGGCGCCATGTCGGGCCCGCTGCACGGCGGTGCGCCCTCCCGCGTCCTCCACATGATCGAGGAGATCGAGCGCACCGGCGACGCCACCGCGTACGTCAAGCAGACCCTGGACCGGGGCGAGCGGCTGATGGGCTTCGGACACCGCGTCTACCGCGCCGAGGACCCGCGCGCCCGCGTGCTGCGGCGCACCGTCCGGGAGCTGGGCGCGCCGCGCTTCGAGGTCGCCGAGGCGCTGGAGCGGGCGGCCCTGGACGAGCTGCACAACCGGCGGCCGGACCGGGTACTGGCCACCAACGTCGAGTTCTGGGCGGCCATCGTCCTGGACTTCGCGGAGGTCCCGGCGCACATGTTCACCTCCATGTTCACCTGCGCCCGCACCGCCGGGTGGAGCGCGCACATCCTGGAGCAGAAGCGCACCGGCCGCCTCGTACGCCCCTCCGCCCGCTACACCGGCCCCGGCCCGCGCAGCCCGCACGACATCGAGGGCTTCGGGGACACCTCCAGCCACTGACCCGCCTCACGCCTCACGCCTCACGCCTCAGTGCGGAGCGCGCAGCGCGTCGTCGAGGATCCGCGCCCACTGCGCCACCACCCGGTCGCGGCGGGCGCGGTCGTCGGTGAGGATGTTGGCGAGCCCGAGGCCGCGGGCCATGTCCAGGAAGCCCTGCACGGACTCCCGTACGCCCGGCACGTTCTCGTCGGCGCCCAGGAGCTCCACCGCCATCCGGTGGGTCTCCCGGCCGATCCGCGCCTCCAGGGCGGCCACCCGCGCGCCGAGCTGTTCCTCGTACGAGGCCACCACCCACAGCTGGAGCGCGGCCCGGAACAGCGTGCCGGTGTACAGGTCGACCAGAACCCCAACCAGGCCGACCACCTCCGCCCCGCCACGTTCCTCCGCCCGTTCGCGCTCCTGCCGCTCGCGTACGTGCAGGGCGCGCAGGGCGGCCGAGCGCTCCGTGGCGACGTGCTCCACCGCGGCCGTGAACAGGTCCTCGCGGGTCGGGAAGTGGTGCTGGGCCGCGCCCCGCGACACCCCGGCCCGCTCGGCCACCACCGCCACCGTGGACCGGGTCCAGCCGTGCTCGGCCAGGCAGGCCACGGCGGCCTCCAGCAGCCGCCGGCGGGTGGCGCGGCTGCGGTCCTGCTTGGGGTCCCGCAGCGCGGTACGCGGCGGGGTACGCGGCGGGGTCACCGCGCCTCCCCGCCGCCGGGGGCCGAACCCTCTCCCAGCACGTCCGACACCCACGCCGGGTCCCGTCGCTCCAGGAAGGCCGTCATGCCCTCGCGGGCCTCGGCCGAGGCGAACAGCGCCGCGGACCGCTCCGCCAGCCGGTCCGTCTCCCGGGCGAAGGCCGCCAGCACCTCCGCCGTGACCAGCCGCTTGGACTCGGCGAGCCCCTGCGGGGAGCCGCGCCGCAGCCCGTCGAGGACCGGCGCCAGCAGTTCGTCGACATCTCCCGCCGGGCCTGCTGTCGGGTCTGCTGCCGGGTCTACTGTCCGGTCTCCCGCCGGAGTCCCCAGGGTCACCAGGCCGATCCGCATCGCCTCGGCCGCGTCGAACCGCTCGCCCGTCAGGTAGTAGCGGGCCGCCGCGCGCGGGTCCAGCCGGGGCAGCAGCGGTATGGAGATCATCGCGGGTGCGAGCCCCAGCCGGGCCTCGGTGAAGGCGAAGCTCGCGCCCCCGCCCGCCGCCGCGATATCGCATGCGCCCAGCAGCCCCAGACCGCCCGCCCGGACATGTCCGGTCACCCGGGCCACCACCGGCTTCGGCAGCTCCACGATCGACCGCAACAGCGCGACTAGGTTCAGCGCCGCCGACCGCGTGGGCGGCTCGCTCAGATCCGCGCCCGCGCAGAACGTGGTGCCGGTGTGGGTCAGCAGCACCGCCCGCGTGCCCGCGTCCCGCCCGGCCGCCGCCAGCGCCTCGCTCAGCTCGGCGACCAGCCGCGTGGAGAGCGCGTTGCGGTTGTGCGGTGAGTCGAGGGTCAGCGTGGTGATGCCGCGCGCGTACGCGTGCCGTACGAGAGGTGGTGGCGCGTCCGTCATGAGGCCGTCGTACTCCCTTCCCTGGCGCGCAGTTCACGCCTGAGGATCTTGCCGGTGGCCGAGCGCGGCACGGCGTCCGTGAACTCCACACGGCGCACCTTCTTGTACGGGGCCACCCGCCCGGCAACGTAATCGATCACTTCGTCCCCCGACAGCTCGGCCCCGGGCCCGAGCACCACATACGCCTTGGGGAGCTCGTTGCCGTCCGCGTCGTGGACCCCGACCACGGCCGCGTCCACGATCGCCTCGTGGGTGAGCAGCACGGCCTCCAGCTCGGCGGGGGCGACCTGGTACCCCTTGTACTTGATCAGTTCCTTGACCCGGTCCACCACATACAGCCAGCCGTCGGCGTCCATATGCCCGACGTCGCCGGTGCGCAGCCAGCCCTCCGCGTCGACCATCGCCTCCGACTCCGCCGCCCGGCCCAGATACCCCTTCATCACCTGCGGCCCCCGGATCAGGATCTCGCCGTCCTCCCCGACCCCCAGATCCCGCCGCTCCCCCGCCGTCTCCACGATGCGCATCTCGGTGCTCGGCAGCAGTTTGCCGACCGTGCCCGGCGGCACGTCCCGGGCATGGCGCGGCACCATATGGCAGCCCGGCGACAGCTCCGTCATCCCGAACGCCTGCAGCAGCGGCGCGGTCCCCAGCCGCCGCGCACACGCCTGGGCCAGCTCGGCGTCCAGCGGCGCCGCCGCGCTCATCACATACCGCAGCGACGACAGGTCGTATCCGGCGACCGCCGGGTGTTTGGCGAGGGCCAGCACGATCGGCGGCGCCACGTACAGCGCGGTCACCCGGTGCTCCTGGATCGCCGCGAGAAACTTCTCCACATCGAAGCGCGGCAGCACGATCACCGTCGCGCCTTCCCGCAGCGGCGCGTTGACCAGCGCCGTCAAACCGTAAATATGAAAGAACGGCAGCACCGCCAGAATCCGCTCCCCGGGCTCCATCGGCACCACCGGATGCAGCTGGGCCAGATTCGTGGCCAGGTTGCGATGCGTCAGCATCACGCCCTTGGGGGTCCCCGTCGTTCCCGACGAGTACGGCAGCACCGCGACGTCCTCGCCCGGGTCGATCTCCACCACCGGCTCGGGCGCCGTGCACTCCAGCATGTCCGCGATCGACCTGTGCCCCTGCGCCGCGTCGCAGACGAACACCTCGCGCACCCCGCCCGCCCGCTCCCCAGCGCGCCGGGCCACGCCCAGCAGCGCCGAGGCGGTGACGATCCACTCCGCCTTCGCATCGCGCAGCTGCGCCGCGAACTCGTCCGCCGTCGCCAGCGGATGCACCGTGGTCACCGCCGCTCCCACGCGCGTCACGGCGTAGAGCACCACCGGATACAGCACCGAGTTGGGGCTGTGCAGCGCCACCACATCCCCCTGGCGCACCCCCGCCTCCGCGAACGCCGCCGCGAGCCGCCGCGTGGCGCGGTCCAGCTCCGCGTAGCTCAGCGCCGTGCCGCCCACCCCGTCGACCAGCGCGGGCAGATCGCCGAACTCGGTGCTCGCCCGCGCCAGTACGGCCTCGTGGATGGGCAGGTCCAAGAGCGGGACATCCGGGTACTCACTGCGCCACGCCATCGCGGATCCCTCCATAGGTGTCCTGTTCCGTCAGCGTCAGTACGACTTGGGCAGCCCGAGCGTCTGGTGTGAGACGAAGTTGAGGATCATCTCCCGGCTGACCGGCGCGATCCGCGCCACCCGCGCGGCCGTGACGAGCTTCGCCAGCCCGTACTCCGCCGTCAGGCCGTTGCCGCCCAGCGTGTGCACCGCCTGGTCCACCGCCCTCACCGCCGCCTCCCCCGCCGCGTACTTCGCCATGTTCGCCGCCTCCCCCGCGCCCGCGTCGTCGCCCGCGTCGTAGAGATGGGCCGCCTTGGCCATCATCAACCGCGCAAGCTCCACTTCGATATGGGCCTGCGCGAGCGGATGCGCCACGGCCTGGTGCGCACCGATCGGCTCCCTCCACACCTGGCGTACGCGCGCGTACTCCACGGCCTTCGCCAGCGCGTACCGGCCCATCCCCAGCGCGAACGCCGCCGTCATGATCCGCTCCGGGTTGAGCCCCGCGAACAGCTGCAGCAGCCCCGCGTCCTCGTCCCCCACCAGCGCCTCGGCGGGCAGCGGCACATCATCGAGCACCACCTCGAACTGCTTCTCCGCCGCCGCCAGCTCCATCGGGATATGCCGGTACGAGAAGCCGGGCGCCCCGCGCTCCACGATGAACAGACACGGCTTGAGCTTGCCCGTCCGCGCGTCCTCCGTACGGCCCACGATCAGCGTCGCGTCCGAGATGTCCACGCCCGAGATGAACACCTTCCGGCCGGTCAGCAGCCAACCGCCGTCGGGGGTGCGGCGGGCCGTGGTCGTGATGCGGTGCGAGTTGGATCCGGCGTCGGGCTCCGTGATGCCGAACGCCATCGTCTTGCTGCCGTCCGCCAGACCCGGCAGCCAGGCGCGCTTCTGCTCCTCCGTGCCG
>NZ_MUNE01000309.1 GCF_002154605.1 Streptomyces milbemycinicus
GGTGCCCCAGAGGGTGGTGCGGTGTTGCCAGGCGAGGGTGCCGTTGGGGGTGACGAGTTCGGTGGGGGTGCCGACGAGGTCGGTGATGATGGCGTGGAAGCGGGCGTCGTACTCCGATTGGGGGGTGGTGTCGGTCAGGTGGAGGATGGGTGACGCTTTCTCCTCCATTGGGTCCAGCGGGGTTCGGCGCTCGGTTTGGGATAGGGGGCGGTGGGTTCCTGGGGCGTAATCCCAGGTTGTTGTGGTGCCGTCTGACGTGGTTTGTTCGGCCAGGCGGGTGCCGTCCCAGGTGAAACGGACCTGGTCGGTGACCGTGCCGTCGTCGCCAAGGCGCTGTTTCGCGGTGCGGCGGCCCAGGGGGTCGTAGATGTAGTGCCAGTGTTCGCCGTCGGGGGTGGTGGCGTCCGTGAGGCGGTCTTCCGCGTTCCAGGTGTAGGTCCAGGTGCGGGTTTGGCCGTTGAGAAGTTTGCGGGTGCGGCGGACGAGGCGGCCTTGGGCGTCGTGTTCGTAGATGGTGCGGCCGGCGCGGTGGAGGATGGTGCCGGTGAACTGGCGGTCGCCGGGGGCTTCGTGGTCGGGGGCGGTGGCGTGGGTCAGGTTACCTGCCGCGTCGTAGGCGTAGGTCTCGGTCCAGCCGTGGGCGTGGACCGCTGTGACGCGGCCGATGGGGTCGAGGTCGAAGCGGCGGGTGCCCGAGGTCAGCTCGCGGATCTCAGTGAGGTGGTCGTCTGGGCGATAGGCGTATTCCCGGTGCTGGAGCAGCGTGGAAGTGTTGCCGTGGGTGAGGGTCTGGGCCGTCAGGCGGTCCAGGCTGTCCCAGGTCTGGGTCAGGCTTACGTCGTCGCCGAACGTGCGCGTTGTCTCGCGGCCTGCCGCGTCGTAGGCGAAGTGCAGGGAGTTGTCCGCCGTGGTGAGCATTGTGGGACGGCCAGTCGCGTCATATATCCATTCCGAGCGCAGGCCGCTCCGGGTGATCCGTGCTGTCCGGTTGCCCGCCTGGTCGTACGCGTACCTCGTCGCGTGACCGTTGACTGTCTCGGTCAGGACTCTGCCCCGCGCGTCGTAGGTACGGCGCACGTCCGTGTCAGGGTTCGCCGCCTGTGTCAGGCGACCCGCGGCGTCATACCCGAATGTCGTCTCCGTGCCGTCTGCCGTACGCGTCGCGATCGTGCGGCCCAGTGTGTCGCGTGTGTAGGTGAGGGGTTCGCCCGCGCCGTTGGTGCGGGATATCAGGCGGCCCGCTTCATCGTGCGCGTAGGTGAGGGTGCGGCCGTTGAAGTCCGTTTCGGCCGTGAGCCGGCCTGCTCCGTCGTAGGTGTACGTCCAGGTCCGGCCCTGGGGGTTCGTGACAGCGGTGAGGCGCAGCTCCGTGTCGTACTCGAAGGCGTAGTGGGCGCCGTCGGGGTCGGTGCGGGTGGCGGGCAGGTCGAAGTGGGTGTGAGTGTGGGTGGTGGTGTGTCCGGCCTTGTCGGTGTGGTGGGCGAGGTTGCCTTCGGTGTCCCACTGCCATACCTCGCGGGCGCCGTCCGGGTCCTGGCGCCAGGCGGGTTTGCCCTCGATGGTCCAGCCGTGGCGGGTGGTGTGGCCCAGCGGGTCGGTGATGGCTGTGATCCGGCCGTGCGGGCCCCGGCGGATGCGGGTGGTGTGGCCCAGCGGATCGGTGACGGTGACCGGGAGGCCCGCCGCGTCGGTGGTGACGTGGGTGGTGTGGCCCAGCGGATCCGTGATCGACGACAGGTGACCGGAAGTGTCATAGGCGTAGTGGGTGGTGGCTCCGCTGGGGTCGGTCGTAGAGGTGCGTGACCCGTGCTGGTTGTACGTGTGGCGCCAGATTGCGCTGTTGGGCTCACGGACCTCCACCGGAAGGCCCCAGTCGTCGTAGACGGCCTCGGTGACGGTGCTGTCGGGCATCTCGACGCCTGCCAGATGGCCCTGGTCGTCGTAGTGGTAGCGGGTGGTGTGGCCCAGGGGGTCGGTGACAGCGATGGGGTGACGGTTGTTCTCGTCCCATTGGGTGCGGGTGGTGTTACCCAGTGGGTCGGTCTGCTCGATGACCCTGTACGCCTCGTTGCAGAGGTAGGTGGTGGTGTTGCCCTGTGAGTCGGTGTAACGGGTGGTGCGGGCCTGCGTGTCGTAGTGGAGGCGGCCCGACAGGATGCCGTCCGGGCCGATGGTGCGCAGCACCCGGCCCCGGTGGTCGTAGACGTAGGCGTACGTCGTGCCGTTGCGGTCCGTCCAGGACGTGATGCGGTGCTGGTCGTCGTACTGGTACCGCAGCGGCAGGCTGGTGGAGTTGATGACCTCGGTCAAATTCCCGGCTTGGTCATAGCCGAAAGAGATCAGTGTGGTGTTGCGTTCGTACTCCTCGCCGTGCAGCAGACGCAGGGAGGTGATCCGCGGCAGAGCGGGGTCGGTGTCGACGGCGAGACGGTAGCCACCGGAGTGAGCGATCTCGGTCGGCGCGCCCAATTCGTCGTACATGATGCCGATGCGGTCGCCGACGCCGGTCCGGTCGGTGATCGCCGTCAGGACCAGTTCGCGGCCGCCTGCCGGGAGAGGCGTGAAGTGGAGGGTGCGGTTCTGCTCGGGGATGGTGACCGTGAAGGTACCGTCGGGCTTGCCGTCCCAGCACAACGGCCAGCGCGGCCCGGAGGCTGGCAGCACGGGCACATCACGCTCAGGCACCGGGTACGTCAGGAGCATGCCGTCGTCGGTGACGTAGACGACTCCCGAGTCGTCGATCTCCAGACGCTGGTCGAGCGTGCCCGCCCACGTGCGGCCGAACCAGCCCCCACACGGATGCCCCGAGACGTAGTGCCGCTCCAGTACCAGCGGCAGGGCGCCGGGCAGGCTGACATCGGTGGCGGACATGACCATCTCGCCGGTCGCCACGTCGATCGGCTCACCAGTGGTGCACTTCTCCCCGCCAGGGGTGCAGTTCCGCTTGGGGTCGCTGTCGGTCCGTTTGCGGGCGCTGCCGTCCCGGCGCAGTGCGCGTTCGCGGTTGAGGAGGCGTTGTGCGGCGTTCTTGGCGGTGGAGCCGGCGCGGCGGGCGGTGCCGGAGCCGCCGGTGGCCAGGGCGAGGAGGAGTTCGGGGGTGAGCTGGCCGGCCGCGCGGGCGGGGTTGCGCTGCCACTCGTCCCAGTTGGTGACGGCCTTGGCGAACTCCTTGGGGTGGTCGACGGCGTAGGCGATGCCGTCCTGGATGCCGGCCAGGTGGAGGCCGAGCCCCTGGGGCCCGTCCTTGACCAGGTCGTCGAAGCCCTCGTACCAGTCGTACAGGGTGTCGCCTGTGCCACCGACGAAATCCCCGAGTCCCTTCTTGACCTTGTTCCAGCCCTTCGGTGCCGGGGGCTTGTCCGGGGCCTTCTCCGCCGCCTTGGCGAGTTTCTTCTTCGCCGCGTCGATGACCGGCTGCAACTCGCCCTCCAGCTTGTCCAGCCGGCGGTAGCACCCCTCCAGCGCCGAGATCCCCGGATCGTCCTCTGGCGGGCGCTCCGGCAGCGGATCATCCCCGCGATTCTCCGCGGCGATGTAGTCGTTGTAGTCCTTCCAGTACTTCTTCGAGGCCGCCCGCGCCGCGTCCGCGTCCTCGATGATCGGCTTGACCCGCTTCTGCACCGAGCGCAGCTTGTCCGCGTACGCGTCCAGGGCGTTCGCGGCGGCGTTGAAGTAGGTCTGCGCGGACTCCAGCTCCCGGGGAAGCTTCCTCGTCGCGTTCTCGAACCCTTCCGAACCGGCCCCGGTCCAGTCCATCAGCATCAGGGCGTCCAACTGGTCACGCCCGTCCTTGAACGCGCCCGCGTAAGCCCGGAGTTTGACCACCAGGTCATCGACGTCGGACGGATTGCCATAAATGACGTCCGACGGCTCCGCGCCCTGCGGTATGCGCTCGGCGGAACCGTCCCCCGCCGAATCACCCTGGGTCATGCGATCGTCCCCTTCGAACCGCCGTCGACTTCCCAGCCGCCGTCATAGCGCTTGCGGGGATTGGTCGGCACGTCATAGCTGCCGCCGTCCCCGTAGTCGTCGAGCCAGGGCTCCTGATAGATCTGCGGCGGCGGGTCGAACTTCGGACGGGACCCGTTCTGCCACGCCCTCAGTCCCGCCTCGCCGAACGGCAGCTTGGCGATGTTGTCCTCGGTCGGCGCGAAGTCCTTGATCCGCAGCAGATCCGCCAGCACATACGCCGCGATGACCTGCCGCAGCGTCTCCACCACCGTGTCCGTGTGCTCCGCCACCCGCCCCATCCCGAACCCCCACGACGAGAGCATCTTCTCCGCCTCGTCATAGACATCGAAGTCGGCCGAGTTCTGGATGTGATCGGCGAGCTTCTTCCAATCGCCCTTGATCTTGCGCGCGGCGACCACCGACTCCTCCAACGGCGTCAAAACCTTGCGCACCGAGGCAATCTCGATCTTGTAGCCATCACCCGGCTTCGGCCCACCCGAAGACGATGACCCACCATGATCCGTCACTCCACTCCCACTCCTGCGGCTTCCGCGGCCCGAAGTACCTCCGCGTCCAGCAGGAACGGGCGCTCACCCAGCGGGTCCACCAACGCCCGTACGCCCTCGGGCAACAGCCCCACCAGGTCCTCGACCGTCGTGGACGCCCAACCACACGCCCCCGCGAAACGCGCAAGGCCCTCGACCGAGGTGAAGACCGGCACGAGTGGGCCAGCCTCCGCCGTCTCCGAGACCAGATCGGCCAGGCTCGCTTTGCCGCCCTGACCAGGCGGTCTGGTGTTCCCTCCCCCAAACATGAGGGCCATCTTCACACAGGTGACCGACACCTTGGGTGACTGACTCGCGGCTCTTCGCAACCGCGCCACGTACGCCGGGTAATGGGTTGAGTGCGGGCTGAGCCCGTGTTACCACTGGCGGCGGGTCCGCGAACGGGGATCGAGAAGACATCGAAAGGCAGGCCGGACATCGTGCTTGGAGACCTGATCCGGCTACGGCCGATGGAGCCGTCGGACGCCGAGGCGCTGTGGCGGTGGAACCACGACCCGGAGGTCATGCGCTGGATGAGCGATGGCTACGCCCAGCCGCTGTCCCACGTGAGGAAGCGGTTGGAGGAGCGGCCGCGCAACGCCTACGGCGAAGTGCTCTACGGAGTCGAAGTCCTTGCCGACGCAAAGCTCATCGGCGTGGTCCGACTGCGCGATGCCGAGCCGGAGACGGGCAGGGCCGAGCTCGACATCTACATCGGTGAGAAGGAGTACTGGGGGCGCGGCTACGGCACCGACGCGATGCGGACGATGTGCCGCTACGGCTTCGACAAGATGCGGCTGCACAAGATCACGCTGACCGTCGTCACCGAGAACCTTGCCGCTCATCGCGTCTACCAGAAGATCGGCTTCGTTGACGAAGGCAGGCTGCGTCAGGAGTTCCGACGCGATGGCCGGTGGTACGACATGTTCACGATGGGCCTGCTGGAAGGCGAGCTGCGCTGACGCGCCGTCGGTCTCTACGCGTCGAACTCCTCGGCGCGGAGGCTGCTGATGAATGCGCCCCACTCGGTTATGTGGAAGGCGAGCTGGGGTCCCTGCGCGTGCTTCGAGTCCCGTACGTGGATGGCGGTCGGGCCCGCGGCCACCTCGACGCACATGCCGCCCTCGCCGCTGCTGTAGCTGCTCTTGAACCACGTCAGTTCGGACGCGCCCGCTCCGTCTCGCTTGGTGTGCATAGTTCTCCCCGCAGCTTCTCGATGAAGTCCAGCGACTCTCGTGGCGTGAGCGCCTGTGCCCTGATGATGCCGTACCGCTGCTCTAGCGTGCGGACTGCTTTTCGGTCGGTCACTAATCTGCCGATGTCCTGCACCTCGACGTAGGCCATCATCTGACGGCTGCTGGGCTCCAGCAAGGCGAAGGGGCCGCCGTTTCCGGCGTGTTCCTCCACCGCCGTTGGCAGTACCTGGAGCTCGATGTTCCGCATCTCTCCGACGTGCAGGAGGTGTGCCAACTGGCCACGTAGCACTGATGCACCACCGCATGGGCGGCGCAGTGCCGCCTCTTCGGTAACGAAGCTCATGACCGGTGCTGGTCGGCGGGTGAGAAGTTCCTGTCGGGCCATCCGGGCATGCACGCGGTGCTCGATGGTCTCCTCCTCCAGTGCTGGACGCTGCATCGTGAACACAGCACGGGCGTAATCCTCGGTCTGCAGCAGCCCGTTGACCACCTGGTTCTCGTACGCGTGGAACTCCGTCGCCTGCGCTTCCAGCCTCGCCGCCCCGCGAAAGAACGCCGGAAGTCGCGCCTTGGCCACCTCCTCCTTCGCCGCCCGCAGCACCCCGAACGCGTTCAGCACGTCGTCCGCCGCGTCCAGGAACTCCGGCTGCGGGACCCGCCGCCCCTGCTCCACCGAGGACACCAGTTCCTCGCTGTACCCGATCGCCTCGCCCAGCTGCGGCTGCGTGAGCCCCGCCCGCTCGCGGAAGAGCTTCACCTGCTTGCCCAGGAACTTGAGGAAGTCCGCCCCGTACTCGCCCTGCTCCGGCCGCTCTGTATCTGCCATGTCCCGCCACCTCCCGTACGCAAGAACGTCATGCCTCCCCGCCCGCGTCACGGCATCACTCCCGTACGCGCACTTTCTGTGCCCGTACAGCGACCCTGGGTACTTGCGGGGTGTCTGGTCAGGCTATGCACGCTTCGCCACGCTCGGTGACGTGAATGGCGAAAATCCCCCTGGTAATACGCTCGGCACGTTCGAGATGTTCTTCACCTCCTCCCGGCATGGCGCGCGGCTCGCCCGGCGCCTTGTCGTCCGCAGGTTGGAGGAGTGGGGCATTCCGCGGGACAGCGATGCCTCGCACGGCATCGCCCTGCTCGCGGGCGAGCTCACGGCGAATGCGGTGAGCCATGGACATGTGCCCGGCCGGAACTTCCACCTCCGCCTCACCGTCCAGCCCCCGCCCGCGCCCGGAGTGCGTCGGACTCCGGTCACCGCCCGTATCGAAGTGTCCGACGCCCGGGGCGAGCGGCGCCCTGAGCTCCGCGATTACGTCGCCGAGACAATGGCGTACCAGGAGGAGCACGGACGCGGGCTGGTGCTCGTGGACGCGCTCGCGTCCAAATGGGGGGTGACGGATCGCACCATCGGCAAGACGGTGTGGTGCGAGTACGCCGTGGAATGACAGGCGAACGCAGAAGCGGCCCGTCGTGGGGCTTCCGGAGGCTTCTGTAGGAAGTCGACAGTGACCGAGTGGCGCCCCTGTGCGTGCTCGATTCCCCGCACCGGGCCTTTGCCCGATAGTTTGCGTACACAAGGGTCGCCACACATAGTGACGCCCGGTACGACATCCAACAGAGAGGGTGGTCCCTTGAGCCGCTCGGTTCTCGTCACCGGAGGAAACCGCGGTATCGGCCTCGCCGTGGCCCGCGCCTTCGCTGACGCAGGCGACAAGGTCGCCATCACGTACCGGTCCGGGGAGCCGCCGGCCGGCTTTCTCGCGGTCAAGTGCGACATCACCGAGCCCGAGCAGGTCGAGCAGGCGTACAAGGAGATCGAGGAGAAGCACGGCCCGGTCGAGGTGCTGGTGGCCAATGCCGGCATCACCCGCGACCAGCTGCTGATGCGGATGACGGAGGAGGACTTCTCCACCGTCCTCGACACGAACCTCACGGGTGCGTTCCGTGTCGTCAAGCGCGCCAACCGCGGAATGCTGCGCGCCCGAAAGGGCCGTATCGTCCTGATCTCGTCCGTGGTCGGCCTGCTGGGCTCCGCGGGTCAGGCGAACTACGCCGCGTCCAAGGCCGGCCTGGTGGGCTTCGCCCGCTCCCTCGCCCGTGAGCTCGGGTCGCGCAACATCACGGTCAACGTGGTCGCGCCCGGCTTCGTCGACACCGACATGACCCGCGCGCTCGACGAGAAGCAGCGGGAGGCATACGTCAAGCAGGTGCCGCTCGCGCGCTATGCGCAGCCCGAGGAGATCGCCGCCTCGGTTCGCTTCCTGGCCTCCGAGGAGGCCGCGTACATCACTGGAGCCGTCATCCCTGTCGACGGCGGATTGGGCATGGGTCACTGAACGTCATGAGTGGAATTCTCGCCGGTAAGCGCATCCTGGTCACGGGCGTCCTCACCGAGGCGTCCATCGCCTTCCACGCCGCCAAGCTCGCCCAGGACGAGGGCGCCGAGGTCATCCTCACCGGCTTCGGCCGGGTCTCCCTCGTCGAACGGATCGCCAAGCGGCTGCCCAAGCCCGCGCCGGTCATCGAGCTGGACGTGCAGAACCAGGAGCACCTGGACGGGCTGGCCGACAAGGTCCGCGAGCACCTTGGCGAAGGTGTCGACCTGGACGGCGTGGTGCACTCCATCGCCTTCGGCCCGCAGGGCGCGTTCAACTTCCTGGAGGGCTCCTGGGAGGACGTGTCCACCGCCGTGCATGTCTCGGCGTACTCGCTCAAGGCGCTGACCATGGCCTGCCTGCCGGTCATGCCGCGGGGCGGCTCGATCGTCGGCCTGACCTTCGACGCCCAGTTCGCCTGGCCGAAGTACGACTGGATGGGTGTGGCCAAGGCGGCGCTGGAGTCCACCAGCCGCTACCTCGCCCGGGACCTGGGCGCGAAGAACGTCCGCTGCAACCTGGTCTCCGCGGGCCCCATCAAGTCCATGGCCGCGAAGTCCATCCCGGGCTTCGAGGAGCTGGCGACCGTGTGGGACAACCGTGCGCCCATCGGCTGGGACCTGAGCGACCCGGAGCCGGCCGGCCGTGGCGTCGTCGCCCTGCTGTCGGACTGGTTCCCGCGCACCACGGGTGAGATCGTGCACGTCGACGGCGGGGTGCACATGATGGGCGCCTGAGCCCGTCCGTACGCCTGCTCCGCCTTCTTGGGCCCGCCGCCCCGGTTCCCGCGCTCCGCGGGGGCCGGGGCGGCGGCCGTTCGCCCGTTCGGACCAGTGCGCCGAGCGCACCGAGTGGTGTCACCCGCACTGTGGAGTGAGTATCGGGTGCGGCGGCTTGAGGCGCGGCGGTTCAGCACGGTCGAGGAGGTCCTGCCATGCGTACGTCCCGTTGCGTCGCGGCCGCAGTACTGGTGGCGGCCGTGGTCGGCTTTATCGCCGTCGCGTCGAACGCCTCGAACTCGGCCGCCCAGGAGCGCCCCCGGCCGCGCGAGGCGGCGTGCAGCACCTGGGTGCGCGGCTCGCACGCCACGGCCAGCTGCTTCAACCCGAACCCGGATGTGGACCGGGTCCAGCTGCACGTCGAGTGCGCGCGCTGGTGGGACCCGGATATGGACGGGCGTTCCGTCGAGGTCGGCCCGGCCCAGCACGTACGGCTCGCGGATCGCTGCTGGAAGGAGATACGGAAGGCCTGGGTGAGCCATCGCTGAGGGGTCAGCGGGCCGTTCTTGTGTCGCCTGATCGGTCCGCGTACCGGCAGCTGAAGGGGTGCGTGCTCGCCTCCGCCGCCGCCCGCTCGCCGTTCCCCGCCCGGATCGCCTCCACCAGCCGCGCGTGGTCCACGTACGCCTCGGGCCGCAGTCCGCCCTTGACGTCCCCGTGCAGAAACTGCCGCACCACCCCGCCCAGATCGGCGTACAGCTCCTCCAGTACGTCGTTGTGCGAGGCCGCGACCACGGCCATGTGCAGCGTCGCGTCCGCCTCGACGAAGGCCTCGGCGTCCCCGGAGGCCCAGGCCCGCTCGCGCCGGTCCAGCAGTGCGTCGATCTGCTTGAGGTCCTGCTCGGTACGGCGCTCCGCGGCCAGCCACGCCGCCTTCGTCTCCAGGGCGCTGCGCAACTCGGCGACGTGCAGCGGGTCGGCGTCCGCGAAGCGGCGGTGC
This sequence comes from Streptomyces milbemycinicus, assembly GCF_002154605.1. GTDB lineage: Bacteria > Actinomycetota > Actinomycetes > Streptomycetales > Streptomycetaceae > Streptomyces > Streptomyces milbemycinicus. The sequence goes on from NZ_MUNE01000309.1 coordinate 9,787, forward strand.
ATCACCCCGGCCAGCTCGCTGGTCGCCAGCACATAGGTGCCCGAGCCCTGCCGGATGTCCAGCAGGCCGTTGTGCGCGAGCGCGCGCACCGCCTCGCGCACGGTGTTGCGGGCCACCCCCAGCTGCTCGACCAGCTCGGGCTCGGTGGGGATCCGGGATCCCACCGGCCACTCGCCTGAGGTGATCTGGGCGCGCAGCTGGGCGATCACCTGGTCGGCGAGCGCGGAGCGCCGGGGCGAGGTCAGCGGCATGACTCTCCTGTGCCTGGGGCGGGGATGCGGGTGCTCCCATGATGCCGTCCGGCCGTCACCGGGCGGCTGCAAACTACTGGACAGCCATTCATCCCATCATTCTATGATGATGTCCATGGCTGACCAGGATCTCGCGACTCCCGACACCGCCGCCCCGATACGGCAGCGAAGCGCTCCGGAGCCCGCCGCCCTCCGGTGGCGGCGCCGCCTTGTCGTCCTCGGCCTGGTCCTCGCCGCGGTCAACCTCCGCCCCACCGTCACCAGCCTCGGCCCGCTCCTCGAAGAGGCTCGGGCCGACCTGGGCATGAGCGGCACCGTCGCCGGGCTGCTCACCTCGATGCCCGCGGCCTGTTTCGCCCTCTTCGGCATCGCCGCGCCCCGGCTGGCCCGCCGCTGGGGGCCGGGCGCCGTCGTCTGCGTGGGGCTCGTCGCCATCACCGTGGGCCTGACCGTACGCCCCCTGATGGGCGGGACCGCCGGCTTCCTCGCCGCCAGCGCTCTCGCGTTCGCCGGGATCGCCGTGGGCAACGTCCTCATGCCGGTCATCGTCAAGCGCTGGTTCCCCGACCGGGTGGGGCCCATGACCGGCGCGTACTCGATGGCCCTGTCGCTGGGCTCGGCCGTCGCGGCCGCCGTCACCGTCCCCATGACCGACGCACTGGGCGGCGGCTGGCGGGCCGGGCTCGGGGCGTGGGCGGTGCTCGCGGGCGTCGCCGTGCTGCCCTGGCTGATGCTCGCCCGCGACCGTACGGGTCAGGCCGCGGCCACGGCTCCCGATCCGGCCCCCGCCCCCGACTCCGCAGCTGCTCCCGCCTCCGCCGTCCCCGCCCGTACCCGGATCACCAAGAGCCCCACGGCCTGGGCCCTTGCCGTCTTCTTCGGCCTCCAGGCCACCGGCGCCTACATCACCATGGGCTGGATGTCGCAGGTCTTCCGCGACGCCGGGGTCTCCGCCTCCACTTCCGGCCTGCTGCTCGCGGTCACCATGGTGATGGGTGTGCCGCTGGCCTTCGTCCTGCCGTCGGTGGCGGCCAGGCTGCGCACCCAGGGCCCGCTGGTGGCCATCCTGGGGGCCTTCGGGCTCAGCGCGTACATCGGGCTGTGGCTCGCCCCGGCCGAGGGCGCCTGGGTGTGGGCGGTGCTGCTCGGCATCTCCAACTGCTCTTTCCCGCTCGCCCTGACCATGATCGGCATGCGGGCCAGGACCGCGGCGGGCGTGGTGCGACTGTCCGCCTTCGCCCAGAGCACCGGCTATCTGCTGTCCATCCCCGGGCCGCTGCTGGTCGGCGCGCTCTACCAGCACACCGGCGGCTGGGATCTGCCCATCGCGCTGATGGCCGGGTTGATGCTGCCGCAGATCGCCGCCGGTCTGCTGGCGGGGCGCGACCGCGCCGTCGAGGACGAGATCTGAGACGAGATCTGAGACGAGACCTCAGACGAGACCTCAGACGAGATCTGAGCGAGCCCGGCACCACCCTCGCGGACTCGCGGGGCGGTGCCGGGGCGGCGGTGGGGCGG
>NZ_MUNE01000031.1 GCF_002154605.1 Streptomyces milbemycinicus
GTCGGGATGCTCCGTACGGAGATCGCCCGCCTCACCCCCGGTGACCGGCTGCCCAGCAGCCGGGAGTTGACGGCACGTCACGGTGTCAGCCCGGTCACGGTGTCGAGGGCGTTCGCCCAACTATCGGCCGAGGGCGAGGTGGTCACCCGCCCGGGCAGCGGCACCTACGTCGCCCCGCGCCGCACCCGCTCGGCCGCCGATGCGCCGGACACCTCCTGGCAGGCAGTGGCACTCGCCGGACATGCCTTCGATCCGGGCGCCGCGGACGGCCTTTCGGATGCGCCGCCCCCGGGCGTGATCGCCATGGCAGGCGGCTATCTGCACCCATCGCTCCGGCCGGAACGGGCGTTGAGCGCGGCGCTGGCCCGCGCGGCCCGCCGTCCCGGCGCCTGGGACCGGGCACCCGCCGCGGGCCTCGCGCCGCTGCGCGCGGTCTTCGCCCAAGCGGCGGGAAGCGCAGTCGGCCCGGAGGATGTGCTGGTCACCAGCGGCGGCCAGGGCGCACTGTCGATGCTGTTCCGGGCGCTGGCCGCACCGGGCAGCCCGGTACTGGTGGAGTCGCCGACGTACCCGGGCGCGCTGGCCGCCGCCCGCGCGGCGGGGCTGCGCCCGGTGGCCGTACCGATGGACGGCGACGGTGTCCGCCCCGACCTGCTGGCCGATGCCTTCGCCGTGACCGGTGCCCGGCTGCTGTACTGCCAGCCCACCTTTCACAATCCGACCGGCACCGTGCTCGCGCCCGCGCGACGCCGCCAGGTCGTGGACGTGGCCCGCGCCGCCGGGGCGTTCCTCCTCGAGGACGACTTCGCCCGCCACCTCGGCCATGGCGGCCGGGTGCCTCTCCCCCTGGTCGCGGACGACCGCGACGGCACAGTGGTCCAGCTGACCTCGCTGACCAAGCCGGCCTCGCCGAGCCTGCGCATCGGGGCGGTGATCGCCCGTGGACCGGTGATGCGAAGGCTGCAGGGGATGCGCCGGGTGGACGACTTCTTCGTCGCCAGACCGCTGCAGGAGGCGGCCTTGGAGCTGGTGAGCACTCCCGCGTGGGACCGGCATCTGCGCACCCTTTCCGCGCGCCTGAGAGAGCGTTGTGCAGCACTGGCCGCAACCATGGCGCGCGAACTGCCCGACTGGACGCCGGCCCGGATCCCGGAGGGTGGCCTGCATCTGTGGGTCCAGCTCCCGCCCGGCCTTGAGGACTCCGCCACCGCGGACGCGGCACGGGCCCATGGTGTGGCAGTCAACGCGGGCGTCCGCTACTTCCCGGCCGAGCAACCAGGCGCCTGCCTGAGGCTCGGTTTCGCGGCCTCGGAAGACCTCGCCGACCTCGCCGAGGGCGTCCGCCGCCTCGGTGAGGCGGCACGAGCGTGCGCTACGGCATGAGGCGCGGGCACACACTGTGTCCACGGAGCGGTGCCGCACCGCCCTCGCATGCCATTCCTACGCCGAAGCGGTGGGCTGTCTGTTGTCAGCCCGCGCTCGTCCATGCGTCTGAGCGGGGCGACAGCACCGCGGAGACGACCTCGCCGGACGAGGCCGCGACATCGGCCACGAATCGCAGGCGCCCGATGTCGAGTCGTCGCAGCGCAGGACCGTGGTCGAGGGCGACGATGAGGGAGACCGCGAGGAGAAGAAGCTGCCATAGGGCCATCACCGGGCGGCGCATCGCGCGGGGCAGCTCCGCCAGGGAGGTGTGCAGTCGCTCGCAATGGAACGGAACGTGGCGCTGCTCGTCGGACAGGATCCGCCCCGCCACATCCGAAGTGAGCGAGTCGTCGGTGCCGTCGCGCAGGGCCCGGTAAAAGCGCAGTGCCACCACTTCAGCGATCATCAGCACCAGCAGTTCCATGCGCAGGCCCATGAGCCGCCGCAGCCGGACGAAGACCGTGTCGCTCCAGTGGCCTGTCAACGTCGGTGCACCCCCTGCGGCCAACAGCCGAGCGAGGAGACGGGCGTGGTTCTGCTCCTCGGCGACAAAGAGCCGGACTGCCCGCGCGTAGTCACCGTCGCCCGCCTCATCGGCCTTGCCCACGAGGCCGGCGCCGTCACCGTCCTCGCCGACCTGGAAGCGCTGGATGCTGGCCCACACCACCGGATGCAACGTCGCGCCTTGCTCCCAGTCCGGGTCACCCTGGACGCGCCTGCGCTCGCGCTCGTCCTCGAACCGCCTTGCCCACTTGGCGAAGCCGCCCGTATGCACCCCGTCTCCGCGCACCCACACCCCACCGGGCACCGCCGTACATGTCCGCGTCGGTACGAGCCTTGCTTTCATGGAGGCGCTGCTGGTGGCGACCGCAGAGCACAGGCTCGGGAGCAAGCAGCGACCTCTGATGGCATGACGGTGCACGTCGTCGCCTTCCCCGGATTCACCGCCCGACAGTGCTTTGGCGACGGTCCGGGCGTCGGCGGCCGCGGCGGACGACGTCGTCGGTGTTGGCGCGTAGACGACCGGCCCGGGTGCGCTCCTCCGGCGGTTTTCCCGTGCAGAGGTCTTGCACGGTAAGCGTTGTTAACGTTAACGTCCGCTGCAACACCCCGGAAACAAAGGGAGTGATCTCCACGTGATGTCCTGTGACGCCGTCCGCTGACCGGCCCGTGCGCCCTCCGGTCCTCGGCGACGTGGCGCGACTGGCGCAGGTCTCCGTGATGACCGTGTCGCGGGTGCTCAACGAGAGCCCCGGAGTCAAGGCCAGCACCCGTGCCCGGGTCCTGGCGGCAGTGGCGGAGTTGGGCTACCGGCCCAACAGCGCCGCGCGGACGCTGGTGACCGGCATGTCACGCGTACTCGGTGTGGTGGCCTTCGACACCAGGCTGTACGGACCCGCGACCACGCTGTTCGGCATCGAGCAGGCGGCCCGCGACGCCGACTACACCGTGCGGGTCACCACACTGGAGTCCACCGGCCAGAACTCGGGTGGAGAGGTGATGCGCAGCCTGATGTCGGAGTCGCTCGCCGGCGTCATCCTGTCCGCACCGCACGACTGGGCGGCGGAAGCGCTGCGGCATCTGAGCAGAAACACGCCCGTGGTCGTCGTGGACGTCGACGTCGAGCAGGACTCCGCCCCGGTGGTCGGCATCGCCCAGCATGCGGGCGCCCGTCAGGCCACGGAGCACCTCTTGTCTCTCGGCCACAAGACGGTCTGGCACGTCTCGGGACCGGTGACCTGGCCCTCGGCGAGGGCCCGCGAAGCCGCCTGGCACACGACGCTCACCGAGGCCGGACGGATGGCGCCGCCGCCGCTGCGCGGGGACTGGACCGCGCGATCGGGTTACGAGCAGGGCAAACGGCTCGTCCGGCGCAAGAACGTCACCGCCGTCTTCGCCGCCAACGACCAGATGGCCCTCGGAGTGCTCCTCGCCCTCCGGGAGGCCGGCCTCGACGTGCCGGGCGATGTGAGCCTGGTCGGCTTCGACGACATCCCCGAAGCCGCCTACTTCTGGCCGCCGCTCACCACAGTGCGCCAGGACTTCGACGAGGCGGGACGGCTCGCCCTCGATCTGCTCATGGACCAGATCGAGGGCACGGGAGCCCGGGACAGGCTGACCGTGGTCCAGCCCAAACTGGTCGTACGCGGCAGCACGGGTCCAGCGGCCCGGAACTGACACAAGGGAACCGATCTCATGAACGCGAACGCCGACGCGTCGCAGTTTCAAGCCATGAATGTTAACGTTACCAACTCCATTACGTCCGACGGTCGAATGCCCGTCAACTCGGCTGCGGATTTGGTCAACTCGGACCGTAAACGGGTCCTGTTCGGCGCCGCCTACTACGCCGAGTATCAGCCCTACGAGCGGCTGACCGCCGACCTGGACCTCATGGCGCAGGCCGGGTTTTCGGTGATCCGTGTCGGCGAGTCGGTCTGGTCGACCTGGGAACCCGAAGACGGGCACTTCGCGCTCGACTGGCTCCAACCGGTCCTGGACGAGGCTCACGCCAGGGACATCTCGGTCATCATCGGCACGCCGACGTACGCCGTCCCGCCGTGGCTGCGCCACAAGTACCCGGAGACGACTGCGCACAGAAGACCGGGACTGCCCATCCCGTACGGCGGGCGCCAGGACGTGGACTTCACCCACCCGGCCTTCCGATATCTCGCGGAACGGGTCATCCGCAAGATCGTCCGGCGCTACACAGGCCACCCGGCCGTCATCGGCTGGCAGGTCGACAACGAACCCGGCATCGAGTTGCTGCACAACCCCGCCGTGTTCCAGGGCTTCGTCGACCACCTGCGTACGGCGTACCGCGACGTGGACACCCTCAACGACCGCTGGGGGCTGACCTACTGGTCCCACCGGATCAGCGACTGGTCGCAACTGTGGACACCGGACGGCAACACCACGCCGTCCTACGACCTGGCGTGGCGCCGCTACCAGGCCCGGCTCACCACCGAGTTCATCGGCTGGCAGGCCGAAATCGTACGCGAACTCGCTGTCCCCGGGCAGTTCGTCACGACCTGCATGGACATGGGACGCAAGGCCCTCGACGAAGTGGCGCTCGGACAGCGGCTGGACGTGACCGCCACCAATATCTACTTCCCCATGCAGGAGGGACTACGGCACCCGTCACCCGTTGAAACGCCGGCGGCCGGCCGCCCGTGGTGGCTGCCCTGGTCCGGCGCGTGGGGGCTGTACCTCAAGGCCGACCTGTCGTACGGGATCCGCCGCGAGCCCTTCCTCGTCACCGAGACGCACGCCCAGTCCATCGGCGAGTCCCATGTCAACTACCCGGCGTACGACGGTCAGTGGCGCCAGGCCGTTTGGGCGATGGTCGCCCGGGGCGCCGCCGCGATCGAGTACTGGCACTGGCACACCCTGCATTTCGGCATGGAGACGTACTGGGGCGGAGTTCTTGGGCACAGCCTGGAACCGGGCCGCTGTTACGACGAGTTGAGCCGAACCGGTGAGGAGTTGCGACAGGCCGGGGGCGTGCTCGCCGGTCTGGAGCCCGAGGCCGAGGTAGCGATCCTTTACTCGCTGGAGAGCAAGTGGGCGCTGGAGTTCCAGCCGCCCATCGCTGCGGGGACCGGCGGGGACCCGGACCGGAGGGCGTACGACCGCGTCGTCGCGACCCTCCATCGCGGCCTGTTCGACGCCGGCCTCCAGGCCGCCGTACTGAGCCCGGAGCAGTTGGGGACGGACGCCGAGGCGCTCGCCGCCCGCTGGCCGGTGCTGGTGGTGCCCGCCCTGTATGTGGCGAGCGACGAACTCCTGCAGCTCCTCGAACGGTACGCGCATCACGGCGGCCACCTACTGCTCACCTTCCGCTCCGGTTACGCGGACGAGGACGCCAGGCCACGCCCTCAGGTCATGCCCGGAATCCTGCGGGAGGCCGTCGGGGCGCACTACCTGGAGTACAGCAACCTCGCCGAGCCGGTGCCCGTACGGGGGCTGGACGGCCACGCGACGGCTTGGGCTGACGCTCTCGTACCGGACACCGCCACGCCACTGGCGTGGTACGAGCACAAGCACGTGGGCCGCTGGCCCGCCGTCGTGACCAACGAGCACGGTGCCGGCCGCGTCACCTACACCGGCACGCTGCCCGATGCGGCCATGGCGCGGGACCTCGCCCGCTGGGTGGCGGAGACCACCCTGCCCGACGACCCGTGGAGCACCACGCCCGCCTGCGTCACCGTGACCGGGGCTCGCGCGGCCGACGGACGCCGCCTGCGGTTCGTCAGCAATTGGTCGTGGGAGACGGCATCCGCACGCCTGCCCGTGCCCGTCATGGATCTCCTTTCCGGCGAAGCGCTCGATGCCGGATCGGAACTATCGCTCGGACCGTGGGATGTCCGGGTGCTCATCGAGCGGACCACCGAGCAGGCAGAAAGTGCCCGGAACACCGAGTCCGCCAAGAACACGGCGAACAGCGACAGACAGGAGAAGATACGATGAAATCTCCGAACACGGGCAGGCGTTCGCGCCTGTTCACCACAGCCGTCGGCGGGCTCGCCCTGCTCGTGCTCACGGCCTGCTCCGGCGGCTCGTCGAACGGGGCGGGTGGTGGCACCACCAAATCCGTCGACATGGCCGCCGAACTGAAGAAGCCGGCCACGATCGAGTTCTGGAGCTGGCTGGACGGTATCGAGGACGAGGTCAAGCTCTTCGAGAAGAAGTACCCCAACATCAAGGTCAAGGTGGTCAACGCCGGCCAGCCCTCAGCCGAGTACCCCAAACTCCGCACCGCACTGAAGGCGGGCAGCGGGGCCCCCGACGTGGTCCAGCTGGAGACGCACGAGGTCCCCTCCTTCACCATCACCAAGAGCCTGCTCGACCTGGCCCCGTACGGAGCCGACAAGATCAGGAGCAAGTTCCCGGGATGGACGTGGGACCAGGTCTCACAGGGCTCCTCGGTCTACGCCATCCCGCAGGACAGCGGCCCCATGGGGATGCTCTACCGCAAGGACATCTTCGACAAGTACCACATCAAAGTACCGACGACCTGGGCGGAGTTCGCGACCGCGGCCGAGAAGCTCCACAAGGCCGACCCGAAGGCGTACCTGACCAACATTCCCCCGACCAACGGCACGGTCTACACCGGACTGCTGTGGCAGGCGGGATCACGGCCGTTCAAGAGCACCACGGCCACGAATCTCCGGGTCGGCATCGATGATTCGGCTGCCCGGAAGGTGAGCGACTACTGGAGCGGTCTGATCGAGTCGGGGAACGTCTCGACCGACCCGGACTTCAACGACCAGTGGTACCGCGGTCTGGCGAGCGGCAAATACGCCACATGGCTCACCGCCGCCTGGGGCCCGATGTTCCTCCAGGGAACCGCCAAGAAGACAGCGGGCAAATGGCGCGTCGCGCCCCTTCCCCAATGGAACGCCAAAGAGCCGGCATCGGGGAACATGGGCGGGTCCACCAGTGCGGTCATCCGCACCAGCAAGCACCCCGCCGCCGCGGCGGCCCTCGCTCAGTTCCTGAACAGCGATCCCGCGTCGACGAAGATGCTGGCCTCCAAACAGTCCCTCTTCCCGGCCACGACGGCGCAGCTCAACGACCCGAAGTTCCTGGACCAGTCGCTGCCCTTCTTCGGCGGACAGAAGGTGAACCGGGTCTTCTCCGACATCGCCAAAACGGTCAAGACGGACTTCACCTGGAGCCCCTTCCAGGATTACGTCTTCAACACCTTCAACGAGACCGTCGGCAAGGCGATGACCCGCAGGCAGAACCTCACCGCCGCGCTCACCCAGTGGCAGGACTCGGTCACCGGATACGCCAAGAAGCAGGGCTTCACCGTCAGCTGACCGGAGCACACCCGACCCCCGTGGACCACCACCGGTGTCCACGGGGGTGGAGGAAAGAAACGACATGAGCCGAACCGTCACACCGGCGCCCGCACGCCCCGTCCCGCCGCCGGTCATCCGCACCACCCGCCGCCCGTGGCGGCGCTCCACCCGCGAGGCGCTGACCGCGTACGCGTTCGCCGCCCCCTTCGTGATCCTCTTCGTAGCCCTGCTCGTGATCCCCCTCGGCTACGCCGGCTATCTTAGCCTGTACCGGGAGCAGTTGGTCGGCGGCAAGGTCTTCGCCGGCCTCGCCAACTACCGGCAGGCACTGGATGATCCCCTCTTCCGGGACAGCGTGCTGCGGATGGCGCGGTTCCTTGTCATCCAGGTGCCCGTCATGCTCGGCGCCGCCCTGTTCTTCGCCCTCGCCCTGGACAGCGGCCGACTGCGCTTCCCGCGTCTCATCCGGCTGGGCATCTTCATCCCGTACGCGATCCCCAGCGTCATCGCCGCGCTGATGTGGGGCTATCTGTACGGTCCGGACTTCGGCCCGTTCGCCCAACTGGCTCGGGGTGTCGGCCTGGACGCCCCCGGGTTCCTCACCCCTGACTGGATACTCGCCTCCCTCGCCAACATCGTGACCTGGGAGTTCATCGGCTACAACATGATCATCCTGTTCGCCGCGCTCCAGTCGATCCCGCCGACCCTGTACGAGGCCGCGGCCATGGACGGCGCCGGAGCCTGGCGCATCGCCTGGCACATCAAGATCCCCGCCATCCGGCAGGCGCTCATGCTGAGCGTCATCTTCTCGGTGATCGGCACCTTCCAGCTGTTCAACGAGCCCAAGCTGCTGGCCGGGATCGCGCCGGACGCCATCAGCGCCTCGTACACGCCGAACATGTACGCCTACACGCTCGCCTTCACCAACCAGGAAGTGAACTACGCCTCGGCCGTCTCCTTCCTGCTCGGTGTGGTGATCGTGGTCGTCTCCTACGCCGTGCAACTCGCGTCCCATCGGAGGGCCCGCCGGTCATGACCAGCCACACCACTTCAACCGCGGCTGCTTCCCTCGGGTCTTCCCGTCAGCCCGGCCGACGCAGCAACGTGCTCACCCTGCTGATGCTGGCGTTCCTGATCTATTTCCTGCTGCCGCTGTTCTGGCTCATCGTCTCGGCCACCAAGGACAACGGCTCACTGTTCTCCACATTCGGCCTGTGGTTCGGCGGCGGCTTCGATTTCTTCCAGAACCTGCATGACGTGTTCACCCACGACGGCGGAATCTACGGCCGGTGGCTACTCAACACCGCCCTCTACGCCGTGGTCAGCTCGGTCGGGGCGGCCTTTCTGGCTACCCTGGGTGGATACGCTTTCGCCAAGTTCCGCTTCCCGGGCCGCAATCTGCTCTTCTCCATCGTGCTGGGCTCGATCATGGTGCCCAGCACCGTGCTGACGCTTCCGACGTACCTTCTGTTCAGTAAGATCGGGCTGGTCAACACGCCGCTCGCGGTGATCGTGCCGATGCTGATGAGCCCCTTCGGGCTCTACCTGATGCGGGTGTACGCCGAGGACGCTGTCCCCGACAGCCTCATCGACGCCGCACGGATGGACGGAGCCGGCGCGATCCGCATCTTCTGGCAAGTGGGCTTCCGTCTTCTCCTGCCGGGATTCGTCACCGTCCTGCTCTTCCAGCTCGTCGCCAGCTGGAACAACTTCTTCCTGCCCCTGATCATGCTCAACAACCCGAAGCTGTATCCCATGACCATCGGCCTGGCCCAGTGGCAGGCCCAGGCAGGGGGAGTGGGCGGCGCCCAACCCCTGTTCTCGATCGTCATCACCGGATCACTCGTCTCGATCCTCCCGCTCGTCGCGGCCTTTCTCCTGCTCCAGCGCTACTGGCAGGGTGGCCTTTCCACAGGCTCCGTCAAGGACTGACAGTGATGATTGCTGTGGCTCCGCTCATTGCTTCCGGGACCTCCTCAAGAACGGCTTGCCCAGTCCGTCGTTCACTCTGTGCTCGTGTGTCCGAGCAGCGGCGCCCCCGACCAACGAGCACGACTCCGCCCCAGCCGAGGCAGGCCGCTTCCTACTGTCTGCCTACCGCTTGAGGAGCACGTATCCGTCTTCGTTCGCCACCGTCCGATTACCGTGCGCGCGGGACTCGGCGATGAGGGTGCCCTGCTGAGTGCCGGTGATCGGCCAGCCATACGGCTGGGCCACGTCAATGACGATCCACTGGGGGTTCGGACGGCTGCCCTCGGCGCCGAAGACGGTCACGCTCGTCCGTGACGTGAGCTGAGGAGCAAACCGGTTGGACGCGGCGACGGTGGCGCTGTCGGGTATGCGGTCCATGAGTCTGCGAGCGGTGGCCAGCCTGGAAGGGGTGTGCCACGTCGCCGGCTGGGTCAACTGCCACAAGGGGTGCTGAAGCAGCAGCGGATGCGAAACGCCACAGCAGGGTGGGGGCGGCGGCCCACAGCAGCGGGGAGCGCACGGCGACGAAGCCGCCGATGGCCGGCAGAGCGAGCAGCCTCTGCGCCTTGGTGTCAGGAGTGAGCAGCCCGAGCGTGTTCTCGTGCAGCAGGTACGCGCCCCCGCTCCCCGAGCGGTACGAGCCCGGCAGGCTCTAGGAGCAGGCGAACCGACCGGCGGGGTTGAAGGCCGGTATCACTACCAGCGTCTCGACGGCCGTACCCAGCAGTCCGGCTGCGACGGTGAGGAGCCCGGTGCGGCGATCACCAGGTCCTGAACGGAGCCGCCGGCGGCCAGGCCGGCGCGGGGAACGCGCTTGTCACTGCCCTGGTAGCCGACCCAGAAGGCGGTCGGGACCTCCGCGGGCGCGGCTGCGTCGGCGGCGCCCAGCGCGGGGACAGTCTCCGGGGTGTGCGGCACGTGGTAGTCGGTGTAGTGCTTTGAGCTTGTCGCCCCGTATCTCAGGGAAATGCATCTGGGCGGGGCGACAGCACCGCGGAGACGACCTCGCCGGACGAGGCCGCGACATCGGCCACGAATCGCAGGCGCCCGATGTCGAGTCGTCGCAGCGCCGGACCGTGGTCGAGGGCGACGATGAGGGAGACCGCGAGCAGAAGAAGCTGCCATAGGGCCATCACCGGGCGGCGCATCGCGCGGGGCAGCTCCGCCAGGGAGGTATGCAGTCGCTCGCAATGGAACGGAACGTGGCGCTGCTCGTCGGACAGGATCCACCCCGCCACATCCGAAGTGAGCGAGTCGTCGGTGCCGTCGCGCAAGGCCCGGTAATAGCGCAGTGCCACCACTTCAGCGATCATCAGCACCAGCAGTTCCATGCGCAGGCCCATGAGACGCCGCAGCCGGACGAAGACCGTGTCGCTCCAGTGGCCTGTCAACGTCGGTGCACCCCCTGCGGCCAACAGCCGAGCGAGGAGACGGGCGTGGTTCTGCTCCTCAGCGACAAAGAGCCGGACTGCCCGCGCGTAGTCACCGTCGCCCGCCTCATCGGCCTTGCCCACGAGGACGGCGCCGTCACCATCCTCGCCGACCTGGAAGCGCTGGATGCTGGCCCACACCGCCGGATGCAACGTCGCGCCTTGCTCCCAGTCCGGGTCACCCTGGACGCGCCTGCGCTCACGCTCGTCCTCGAACCGCCTTGCCCACTTGGCGAAGCCGCCCGTATGCACCCGGTCTCCCCTCCCCGGGGCACGGCCACCGTGCCCCGGAGAGGGACGACGCTGACGAACAGCAAACCGTTCCCCTGCTGCCGGGCGGCCACATCAGCGCCAGCCACGATCTACGGCGCAAAAAGTGTGTCGCACACTGAGCCGGGTCGTGGCGAAGAGCCGCCTGAGCAGTGATCGTCAGGTCAGCCAGCCGCCCTAGCCAGCCGTCTTGGCGACGATGCGCTCCATCTCCTCCTGGCCGAAGGCCCGCAGAGTCGTGGAACGGACGTTGCCCACCCCACCCAGTTGCAGGAGTACTGCCGTGGCCGTTTCGTCGTCAGGCGCCTCGATGATGGCCACGAGATCGTATGGACCGACGGTCCAGTAGAGGCTCAGGAGCTTCGCCCCGAGCTTGTGCACCGCTGACCCGAAGGTCTCGGCGCGCTTTGCAGTGTCCTTGTAGTTTCGGACCCCTTGATCAGTCCAGCTCAGCAAGGCGATGTACGTCGGCATGTTCTTTCACCTTCACGAGGAGACACATCCCGAGGTCAAGCCTGGACACCTGGACTGGGACCCGCACGAGGTGCGCGCCCGAACGAGCGATACGCGAGGGTGGCGCGGAGCCTGAGCCGTGGCCCCTGGCGGGAAGCCAGGGGCCACGTGAGTAAGGCCGGCCGTACGGGCCGTGCCGTCAGTCCGCCCGGCCGGTCAGCGCAGGCCGGTCGGCACAGGCCGGTCAGCGCAGGCTGGTCCCGAACTGCGCCTTCGTGGCCGGCGCGGACAGGTCGTCGGGGCCGAAGGCGAGGGCGGAGTTCGTGGTCAGACCGGTGGACGTGCCACGGAGCAGCCAGACCGCGCCGTTGTCGCCGTTCTCGGCGATGGAGGCGACGGCGATGTCGCGGTGGCCGTCTCCGTTGACGTCGAGGAGCGCGGTGGTGGCGCCGAACTCGTCGCCCGACTCGGCCACGCCAGGCACCTCGGGGCTGTTCTGGTTGAAGACCTGGCTGCCGGTACCGGTGAAGCCGGAGGCGCTGCCGGGGACCAGGGCGAACGAACCGGCGTCGGTGAGGCCGCTGAAGTCCTCGCCGGGGATGCCGAGGGCGATGTCGGCGTAGCCGTCGCCGTTCACGTCGTCCACGGAGACCGCCGCGCCGAGGCCGTCGCCCTCCTCCTCCGCGCCGTAGAGGCCGGGCAGGCTCTGGTCGAACGACTTCGTGTTCGCGTCGGACAGGCCGGAGGCCGAGCCGTAGGCGACGCGGACCTTGCTGTCCCAGCCGTCGCCGCCGACCACCACGTCGTCGAAGCCGTCACCGTTCACGTCGCCCACGCCGGTGCCCGAGACGTTGCCCGTGGTGTTGTCGCCGGGGGCCGAGGACCTGGTGAAGCCCGACGCGCCTCCGAACAGCAGCCGGTTGCCCCAGGTTCCGTCACCGGTGTAGTGCCACTGGACGATGTCGTCCTTGCCGTCACCGTTGATGTCGCCGACGTGGCCGTTGACGATGGGCCCGGTGATCGAGTCACCGTCCTCCTCGCAGCCGCCGCCCGTGGCGCAGGAGGCGTCGTCCTCGTCGTAGCCCCACCACTCGGACTTGTCGAGGATGTTGAGCACGGCGGCGGGTGTGCCGGTCCGGGAGATCGGGCCCTTCCACAGGGCGGCCTTGGCGCTCTGCGGGTCGTCACCCGCGACGGTGCTGTGGGCGAACAGCGCGAGGTCGGTCTTGCCGTCCCCGTCGAAGTCACCGGCCTGCGGGGCCTGCCCGTACCCGGCGAGGTTGGTGCCGCCGGTGAGCCCGGAGGCGGAGCCCCACAGCACGACGGAGCCCCCGGCGCCGCCCGCGATCACGAGGTCGCCGTAGCCGTCGCCGTCCAGGTCGCCCTTGGTGAAGGTCAGCCCGAAGCGCTCGCCCGCGGTCGCGGAGCCGGGAATCCCGCTGGTCGACCGGCTCACGATCTTCTTGTTGGCGGTGGACAGTCCGCTCGCCGAGCCGTACGTGATGGCCACGTAGCCGGCCTTCGCCTTGTCGGACACCGTGGCGTTCGGCGCCCCGATGACGAGGTCGGCGTAGCCGTCGCCGTTGAAGTCGTCCTGGACCTCCACCGACGCGGGGGCGGCCTGGGCCGAAGCTCCGGTGAGGGCCCAGGCGCTGAGCCCTCCGGCGAGCAGCACCGCGGTGGCCAGGGGCGCGCCCAGCCGTGCGGTACGGATCCTGCGTCCTGCTCGGGACATACAACTGCCTCTCAACGTGGTCGAGTTCAACACGGCACGCGCCGCGCGCCGCGCCCCCACACAGTCCGACGCGGACGGCAGGTCTCCGGTTGTACGCCTGAATGTCATTGTTGTGTAACCAGCCGCACGCCCGATCCCGGCGCCCGCCGGCCGCGGGTCGTAGCGGTCGAGAGGGAGGTCCGCGACGGCTGGCTGAACCAGATGGCCGACACCGAACGCCTGCTGACGGCCTGCGCGTGTCGGTGACACATCGGGGGCCGTCGGCCGGGTGTCGGCAGCTCGTCGGCGGGGTCCGGCACCTTTCCGGAGAGGGCCGGCCGGAACTCACCGGGCGGCCCGATCCCGAGGAGTCATCATGCGCACACCAGTCACGATCATCGGCGCCGGACTCGGCGGCCTCACGCTGGCCCGCGTCCTGCACGTCCACGGCATCCCGGCCACGGTCTACGAGGCCGAGACCTCCCCGTCGGCGCGCGCGCAGGGCGGGATGCTCGACATCCACGACTACAACGGTCAGCTCGCCCTCGAGGCGGCCGGCCTGATGGACGAGTTCCGCTCCATCATCCTGGAGGGCCGCCAGGCGATGCGGGTCATCGACCGGGACGGGACCGTCGTGTTCGAGGAGGCCGACGACGGCACGGGCGGCCGCCCCGAGGTGCAGCGTGGCGAGCTGCGACGGATACTGCTCGACTCGCTTCCGGCCGGCACCGTCCGATGGGGGCACAAGGTGAGCGGCACCCGTGCCCTCGGCGATGGCCGCTACGAGGTCACGTTCGCCGACGGCACCACCACCGTCACCGGCCTGCTGGTCGGTGCGGACGGCGCGTGGTCACGGGTGCGGCCGCTGCTCTCCACCGCCACACCCGAGTACACCGGTACGTCGTGCGTCGAGACCTATCTGTACGAGGCCGACACCCGGCACCCCGCCGCCGCGAAAACGGTCGGCGGCGGGTCGATGATGGCGCCCTCGCCGGGCAGGGAGATCTTCGCCCACCGGGAGAGCGGCGACACGCTGCACATCTACGTGATGCTCAGCAGGCCGCAGGACTGGTTCGCCGCCGTCGACTTCACCGATGCCGCCGCGGTGACCACGCGCATCGCGGCCGAGTTCGACGGCTGGGCACCGGAACTCACCTCGCTGATCACCGACGGCGACACCGCGCCGGTTCTGCGCTCCTTCCACGCCCTGCCGGCCGAGCTCAGGTGGGACCGGGTGCCGGGGGTGACCCTGCTCGGCGACGCCGCCCACCTCCAGGCCCCGAACGGCGAAGGCGCCAACCTGGCCATGCTCGACGGCGCCGAACTCGGCAAGGCCCTCGCCGCGCACCCCGACGACACTGAGGCCGCGCTCACCGAGTACGAGCAGGCCATGTTCCCCCGCAGCGCCGAGGTCGCCACCTTTGAAGGTGCCGAGATGCAGGGGATCGACTCCGACAACAACACAGCCCACGGCCTGCTCAACATGATGGCCGAGAAGGGCCGATAAGCCGCGCAAGCCCCGGGCGGCGTACGCCGACGCGGTGTCGGAGTACGCCGCCCTGAAGTGGGAGCTGAAGTGGGAGCTGAAGTGGGACGAGCTGCTGACCGGTCCCTCTCCCGCTACTTCGGGTCGCGGTTGAACAGCGACATGGACCAGAAGTAGCCGAGCACGGTCAGCCCCACACACCAGGCGACGGCCAGCCATCCGTTGTGGCCGATCTCGGTGCCCAGCAGCAGCCCGCGCAGGGTCTCGATGGCGGGGGTGAACGGCTGGTACTCGGCGATCGGCTGGAACCAGCCCGGCATCGTGTCGGCCGGGATGAAGGCGCTGGAGATGAGCGGCAGGAGGATCAGCGGCATGGCCGCGTTGCCGGCCGCCTCAGGGTTCGGGCTGGCCATGCCCATCCCGACCGCGATCCAGGTGAGCGCCAGGGCGAACAGCGCGAGCAGCCCGAACGCCGCCAGCCACTCCAGGACGGTGGCGTCCGTGGACCGGAAGCCGATGGCCACGCCGACGGCACCGACGAGGACCACGCTGGCAATCGACTGCAGCACGCTGCCGACGACGTGCCCGATGATCACAGAGCCGCGGTAGACCGCCATCGTACGGAAGCGGGCGATGAGGCCCTCGGTCATGTCCATGGAGATGTACACCGCGGCCCCGATCACGGTGCTGCCGATGGTCATCATCAGGATGCCCGGGACGATATAGGCGATGTACTCGGAGCGGTCCGCGCCGCCGCCACCGATGCCCGCGCTCATCACGTCGCCGAAGATGTAGACGAAGAGCAGCAGCATCATGATCGGCGTGAGCAGCAGGTTCAGGGTTCCGGACGGGTAGCGCCACGCGTGCAGCAGATTGCGGCGCAGCATCGTGTTCGAGTCGCGGACGGCGAGGGAGAGGGCGCTCATCGGGCAGTCTCCTTGGGCTGGTTGGGGACGCCGGCCGGGCCGGTCAGGGCGAAGAACACGTCGTCGAGGTCTGGGGTGTGCACGGTCAGCTCGTCCGCCTCGACGCCGGCGGAGTCCAGCCAGTCGAGGATGGAGCGCAGCTCGCGCTGGCTGCCGTCGCTGGGGATCTGCAGGGACAGGGCTTCGTCGTCGCGGTTGGCCTCGCGCAGTGTGGTGGCGGCGTTCTGGTACGCGGCCGGGTCGGTGAAGCGGAGCCGGATATGTCCGCCAGGGATGAGCCGCTTCAGCTCCTCGGCGGTGCCCTCGGCGGCGATCTTGCCGTCGTTCAGCACGGCGATACGGTCGGCGAGTTCGTCGGCTTCCTCCAGGTGCTGGGTGGTGAGGAAGACGGTGACACCGCCGGAGACGAGCTCGCGGATGATGCCCCACATGTTGTGCCGGGAGCGCGGGTCGAGGCCGGTGGTCGGTTCGTCGAGGAAGATGATCCGCGGGTTGCCCACCAGCGTCATGGCGATGTCCAGCCGACGCTTCATACCGCCGGAGTAGGTGGAGGCGGGCTTCTTCGCGACCTCGGTGAGGTCGAACCGCTCCAGCAACTCGGCGGTGACCTGCCGCCCCTCGCGTTTGGAGAGGTGGTGCAGGTCGGCCATGAGGAGCATGTTCTCCTCGCCGGTGATCAGCCCGTCGACGGCGGAGAACTGCCCGGTCACCCCGATCGCGGCCCGTACCCCGTCCGGTGAGGTGGCGACGTCATGGCCGGCGACCTGGGACTGCCCGCCGTCGGCGGAGATGAGCGTGGACAGGATCTTCACGGCGGTGGTCTTGCCGGCGCCGTTCGGTCCGAGCAGTGCGAACACCGAGCCGGCCGGGATGTGGAGATCGATGCCGTCGAGGACGGTCTTGTCGCCATACGACTTGCGCAGACCGACAGTGGAGATGGCGGCCGACGGCGGCTGCGTACCGCCGCCGCGCCTGGATGTGGGCATGACAGATGAAGGCATGGAGCCCTCCCGTTCGAAACCTGAAGTGGCTTATGCAGTAAGTGAGTTAGGACCCGTTCTTCCGGGGTCAGCCCTGGGCGCGGCGGATATCGATGCTGCCGTGTCGGATGCGGGCGTGGACTTCGACGGTGTCCTCGGTCTTGGGTGGGGGTCTCCGACGCGGTGAGCGCGTTGCGCACCTGCCCCAAGCGCGAGTTGACGTCGAGCCATACGGCGGCGCTCGCAGAGATGCCGAGATCCAGATCACCGAACGCGGTGCCGAGAACGACCGAACCGCGGGATCCAGATCGAGAAACTGGCGGCCTTGGTGTGACCGCAGGCCGTAGCCGTGTCCGCTATATCGTCGGCGGATTGCCCGGCGCCCGCCGCGACGGGTTGAGCGCCCGCGGCCGTCAACCGGCCGGACGGCCGCGCGACCCCGTGGTCCGGGCGGGCGTCAGGGACCGTGGTCCGGGGCCATGGCGGTGTTACTCGCAGAACACCTGCATCTGGGAGTCGGGGTCGTCGATATCGATGGTCACCTCGTCGAGCTGCTCGACGAGGTCCTCAAGGTGCTGCGGCCTGAGCTCAGTGAGGTCGATCGGCACCCCTGACTTGTCCAGCTGCTGGTTGATTTTGGTGAGCGCCTGCGGGGGGATGAGGCTCGTGAGCCGGACCCCGGCGCGCAGCAGCTGCAGCGGGACCCGGATGTTGAGCCGGGTGGGCCCGTCGCCGTAGGTCTCGGACGAGTTCATCACCACGCGCAGGTACTTGGGCCGGGGTTTCGGGCGGGATACGGCCCCCGGCGGCGACTCGGGCTGTTGTCGTTCCAGGGCGTCGATCAGCCGCTCAGCCTCGTCCGCGGTGATCTTGCCGTCGGCCAGCATCTCCAGGATCTGGCGGCGCTGCTCGTTCATCGTTGCTCCTTACTCCTCTGACCCCTTTGACTCATCTGACGCTTATCAGTAAGGCCGTTCGGCCCTCCTCAAACTCGAACCGCGTGCCGGGCAGCGCCCACAGCAGCCGCCCCGCACCGCGCAACGCGCCCACCGGGCTCACCCGGGTGGCGAGGCATGCGATCACTCCGCCCAGCACGGCGAGCAGCAGCAGCGGCGACAGCACCAGCAGTACCGGCACGACAGGGACGTACAGCCGCCGGCGGCGACCGCTGGAACGGCGATAGCGCACCGTCACCAACTGCGGGATCACCGGGTCCGCTCCAGCTCGGCCAGCGCCTCCTGGGCGCTGATCTCCCCCCGCTGCAGGCGGTCAATGACATCGGCGCTGCTGGGTGCCGGGTTGGTGTCGACGAAGTCGAGGTGCTCGGCGATCCGTTTCAGCCGGGACTTGATCGTCGGGTAGCTCACCCCGAAGATCCGCTCCATCTCCTTGATCGAACCGTGCGACCGTACGAACGCGGCAATGAACACCTGGTCGTCGATGCTGAGCTGAGCCAGCTGCGGCGGCTCGAACTGCCCCTCGACCACGACGCCGCTGTCGGCGAGGCGGACCCGTTCGACCACGAACGGCTGTCCGCGCGTCAGGTCCGTCAGCTCCTGCCAGTCCACCCTCGGCTCCCTACCCTCGGTGACGCGCCTACCATTCATTTGTACCTTGAGTTTTTTAAGTTCGCAACGCGAGAACCTTAACTTTTTCAATCTCGCCTTCGATGGGCGGAGCCGTCGACCCCACCAAAGGGAGCAATCCACGCATAAAGCGCACACCAAGCACAGCAAGGCGCTGCGACCGACGACTCATGTCGGTCGCAGCGCCGTCCCGTCACCGATCACGCGGGGCGCGGCACCTCGAAAAGGTCGAGATTCTCGATCACCACATCAGCGGCGTCCTCCTCCCCCACGCTCAGCAGCCAGTCCACGAACCGCCAGCCGTGCTCCTCCATGGGGCTCCGCTCAAACGTGGGCGCTGTGGGCCCGAAGTTCCGCTTCAGCCAGGTGAGGTACGCGTGGCGGGTGTCGAGGTACGTCTGGCGGGTGGGAGCGGGGCCGTCGAACTCTTCGTCGAGGAGATCCCAGAACAGATCCCGCAGATTGTGCGCGACGACGTAGAGATCCCCCTCGTCACCGAGGAAGAGGACGGGCAGCGTGGCGAGGTCCGCCCGGCCGTCGGACCGCCACAGCGCGTAAAGGGAACCGGACATGGTGGCTTGGGCGAAGGGAATTACTCGGTCATCGAACTCCGAGTTCTCCGAATCCAGCCAGAACCCTTCGCCGTACTCTCGCAGTTCGAAACCTGGTGAGTAGAAGTCCGTGCACTCATCATCAAACTCTTTGAGCAGATTCAGTTCAGGTATCGGTGAGTACGTATCGCCCACGGGGCCGCCTCGGGAAGAGATCAGACAGACGAGGCCCGACCCTACTTACCGCTCCTGGTCGACGCTATGTTGGCGTCATGTACTCCACGCGGGTCTCCCTACATGTGAATGCCTCGCGTTCGGCCGTCTACCGGGCGCTTATGGACGCGGACGCCCTCGCGAAATGGCGGGTGCCGACCGGTATGAGCAGCCATGTGCACACATTCGACGCCCGCGAAGGCGGGGCGTTCCGTATCTCGCTCACCTACGACGAGCCGGTCGGCACCGGCAAGTCGGCTCCGCACACCGACACGTACCACGGCCACTTCGCGAAGCTCGTACCGGACGAGCAGGTGGTCGAGGTGTTCGAGTTCGAGACCGCGAATACCGCGCTGCGCGCCACGATGACGATGACGACCACACTCACCGACGCGGACGGCGGCGGCACGGATGTCCTCGTCGTACACGAAGGCATTCCGGACGCCGTGCCCGCCGCCGACAATGAGACCGGTACGCGGATGGCGCTGGCCAACCTCGCCCGGCTCGTCGAGACGGCCGATGCGGCAGAGGAGCACGACGGCTGACCGATGCCTCCGGGAATTCACTCCGGCCTTGTCACCTCCACTGGGAACGGCGGCCGTCGACCCGCTTTCCGCTCGGCCCGTACACGAAGTCGGTGGTGGTGTCCAGGATGAATTCCATCGGGAAGCCCAGATCGATGGCGCCGGCCTCGTCCAACCGGGCTACCGCGTCTTCGGGCAGTGCCAGGTCAATCGCGGACAGGTTGTCCGTCAGTTGCGCCAGGTTGCGGGCGCCGAGGATCGGGTGGATCGAGGGGTGGTGCGCCCTGGTCCAGGCGATGGCGACCTGTGACGAAGAGACTCCGAGCTCGTCGGCCACGGCATCGACCGTGCGCGCGATCTCCAGATCGCGCTCCGAGACGGTACCGCGGTCGACCCGGGAGGGCCCGTCGGCGCCGGGGCGGGTGAACTTGCCGGACAGCACGCCGCCGGCCAGTGGCGACCACGCTGCCACGGACAGCTCCAAAGCCTCGGCCATAGGCAGGAGTTCCCGCTCGATGTCGCGCTTCACCAGGCTGTAGGGCAGTTGGAGGCCGGCAAACGGCGTCCAGCCGCGGAATTCGGCGATGGTGTTGGCGCGCGAGATCAGCCAGGCGGGGGCATCGGAGATGCCGACGTACAACACCTTGCCCGCGCGCACGAGATCGTCGAGGGCACGCATGGTCTCCTCGATCGGCGTGTTGGGGTCCCAGATGTGCACCCACAGCAGATCGATGTAGTCGGTGCCCAGCCGCCGCAGGCTGGCCTCCACGGAGCGGGCCAGGTTCTTACGGTGGTTGCCGGCGGCGTTGGGATCGGTTCCGTCCATGGTCAGGGTGTACTTCGTGGACAGCACGAACCGGTCGCGCTCCGCGCCGAGCAGTTCACCGACGATCCGTTCACTGCTGCCCTCGGTGTAGCGGTTGGCGGTGTCGATCACGTTCCCGCCCGCCTCCGCGTACGCGGTGAACATCTTGCGGCACTCCTCGGCGGAGGCCCCCCACCCCCACTCCTCACCGAAGGTCATCGTGCCCAGAAACGCCTCGGAGACCCGCAGCCCGGTGCGGCCCAGCAGTCGGTAGCGCATCACATGCTCCCTTCGAAGAAGGAGACGGCCCGCTCGATGGCCGGCAGTACGTAAGTGTCGTCGTCGTAGAGGTCAATGTGGTTACTGGTGTCCAGCAGCAGCAGTTCCTTCGTCCCGGGCACCGCCGCGAACGCGGCCTCCGCGTCGGCCACGGGGATGGCCTGGTCGCCGCGGCCGTGCACGATCAGCATGGGGGCGGTGACCAGGGGCAGGTAGGAGTCGACGTCCAAGGTCAGCTCCTGCAGCACCGACAGGGCGGTGCAGCGGTTCTCCCACCCCGGGCGGGCGCCCCGCCCCGTCCCGTAGTACTCGAACGGCTCCGGGCCCGGGTTCCCCGCAGGCATGCCCTCGGGGTTGACGGCGGGCCAGTACTCGATCTCGCCGGTGTCCGTCTGCCGCTGCGCTATCTGCGCGAACTGGCTCATCAGCGCGGCGAAGTTCTCGGCGCCGAACCGATCACGGATCAGCTTGGGGTTGTTGTAGGCGGCCGCGACGAGCGCCACGGCCTTGACCCTGGGGTCGAACGCGGCGAGCTGCACCGAATAGATGCCGCCCAGGCACACCCCGCAGGCCGCGATCTTCTCGGGGTCGACCTCCGGGCGCGCGGCCAGGTAGCTGACCGCGTTGCGCAGGTCGGAGACCTTCGCGGTGGCGTCCTCGTGCTGGCGCGGCTCTCCTTCGCTGTCGCCCCAGTTGCGGTGGTCGAAGGCCAGGGCAACGTACCCGCGCTGTGCGAACCGCTCCGCGTAGTAGCCGGTGACCTGGTCTTTCACTCCGGAGAACGGGCCGGTCAGCACCACCGCGCCGCGCACGGCCCCGGGATCGTGCTCGGGCAGATGAAGGTCACCGGCCAGCCGGTATCCATCGCTGAGAAATTCGACCTTCTCGATCGGCATCGCTTATCCCCTTGCGCTTACGTCTTGTCGGCGTCGGGGATGAAGCTATGCGGGGCGTCCGCCCGGTGTATTGCACGTTCTTGCTGCGACCGGATCAGCCCAGCTCAGCCGGACGAGTACGGGTCCCGGCCCCGCCACACAGCGCCGCGAAACGTCGCCTGGTACACGGCGGGGGTCAATCCGTACGCCTGGGCGAACACCCGGGTCAGATGGGGCTGATCGTGGAACCCCGTCTCGAACGCGACCTCGGCGATACCCATGTCGTGCCGCAGCAACTCCCTGGACCGGTCGAGCCTGAGCCGCAGGTGCAGCTTGTGCGGCGGCAGACCGAACCACGCCTTGCAGACATGCGCGAGCCGGTACTTGCTCAGCCCCGCCACCGCGCTCAGTTCGTCCAGCGTCACATTGCGCGCCAGGTTCTCCCGCAGGTACTCGCGCACGATCTCGGGGATACGTCGCCCGACCCTCGGCTCGCCCTCCGCACCGGGCGACTGCCCCGCCAGCATCGAGACGAACTCCAGCACGCCCGTTTCCCGCGCCAGGGCCGAACCCGACGGCCCCGAAGGCCGGTAGAAAGACCCATGGACGGCCCGGAAGCGTTCGGCCAGCCCTGCGTCCGGGATCACCGGATCTCCGAACCTCACCGCCTCCGGCGTGGTGGCCTCGGCGATCAAGGACGGAGACAGACACATGATGAGCCAGTGCGCCGAACCGAGATCGTCCGGCGTCCCGGAATGCGCGTCGTCCGGATGGAGGGCTACCAACTGCCCGGGAGCGGCCCTGAACGTCGTGCCGCGTCTCCGAACGGTGAAGGCGGAGTCGAGCACGAGAACGACCTTGAGCTCTTCGTGCACATTGCCGCTGTAGGACTGCGCCCGCCCGTCCACCACGACGACGTCCGGCACGTCGTCGGACTCCCGTGGAACCCCCGCCTGTTCCGCCTCCGGCATGATCGCCACACTACTTCAGTAAGCTCCGCTCATGGTGACTGCGACAGTGCGTGAGTGGCACGACGAGGAAGGCTGGGGCGTGCTCGACTGCCCGGATACCCCGGGCGGCTGCTGGGGTCATTTCAGCGCCGTCGAGGCGCAGGGGTTCCGTTCCCTGGCGCCAGGGCAGCGGGTGACCCTCGATTGGGAAGCGCCCGGCTTCCAGCAGGACGGGTACGACTACCGGGCGGTCCGCATCGTTCCCTGACCCTGACGCGGTCCGCCCGGGGGCCGCGGGCCGTGCGGACTCACGGTGTCGCCGGTGTGGCTGCTTGGCAGGGCAGGTCGAGTTTGCTCAGGTCGGTCCATTCGTGGGTGCCGGTCGCGTTGGCGATGACCAAGCGGTCGAGGCCGAGTTCGCCGTTCTCCTTACAGAGCCTCTGCCGCGCCTGGGCGTAGTTCTTGTGCCGGAGGATCCGCTCCAGGTCAGCCTTGCTGTAGAAGTACCCGTCACCCACGCTCGGCTCCAGGTTGATCTGGACGACCCGTTCAAAGCGTGGCGGAGCCTTCTCGGGACCCCGCTTCCCCTCCTTGGCCTTTCCCTTCTTGTGCTCACCATTGAGCTGTTCGGCGGCATCGCCCATCCGTGGCCACAGCTTCTTCCAGGACTCTATGGTCTTGACCTGGACGGCACGCTTCATCTCTTGGCCGCCCTGGTTGCTGATGAAGATGTAGTCGGTCTTGTACGTCTTGCCGTCGTCGGCCTTGTAGCCCCCGTCGTACCACACGCGTGCCTTCGGGTCGGTCTTCAACAGGTGCGCGACCTGCTGAAGGACCCGGGCATCGCCGATCTTGTCGGTGGTGGAGAGGTTTTCGGCCAGGTCCTCGGGGTTCTGCAGGCGTCCCGAGGCAGCGATCACCATCAGCAGGGGAAGCTGACCTCGGGAATTGGCGTCACGCAGGGCTTCGACCGCCTTCTCGTTGGTCGCCGTATCGGTGCTGGCCGCGTCCTTCGTCATAAGGTCCAGCAGCTTCGCGACCGTGGGCATCAGCGGGGTGGCGACGAACACGTCGTCCGGCTCCAGGGCCCGTGCGTTCAGGCGCTGGGCCACCTTGGGGTCAGACCCGTACAGAGCCGACGAGTACACCCACGTGTAGTCGGTGTGCCGCACGGTCCTCCCCGTACCCGTCGCCGCGTTGGGACGCGTCCCACTGACCGTCTTGGAATCTCCGGGGGCCAGTGTGCCGAGCGGGTGAGCCCGGTCGGGGATGCCTGGAAAACTCACATGCAGGGTGGCCTCCGCCGGCTCGTCTCCGTCGTTCTTGACCGTGAACGAGTACGAGCAGGGCTTTGTTGTGCACAGGTAGGGATCGTTCGAGGTGGTCGTGAAGACCGGCCCCTGGGAGGTTTTCACCTTCTCAGCGGATGTCAGGGGAGGCACGGCGGTGGAATCCGCTTCGGCTGCGGCTGTACGAACGGTGGCCGCCTCCTTGGCCGTGGCGGGTTCCACTTTCGCGATGAGGTAGGGGTTGTAGGTCCTGTCGATGTCGTCGGACGGTTCACGGTGGACAGCCGAGATCGCTCGGCTGCTCGCCGGCGGTGGCCGCCAGGACGCCGTCTTGATCGGGCGCGCGTCGGCAGGGTTGATCCCGATAGCGAAGAGCGTGTGCGGGGCGTCGTCGGCGAGGGTAACCGTTCGGCCTTGCGCAACGTAGGACGTAGCTCTGCGCCCCTGAACACTCCCAGCGTCTTCCAGGACCACGGAGGGGTCGGAGGTGACCTCGCGTACGACGGAAGCCAGCGACTTCGGATTCAGGGAGCCCGCGTTCACCCCGAAGCTGTCGAGCATGTAGTAGCCGTAGCGCTTCTCCGGCTTGACCCAGTGACCGCTGCTGGTCAGGTCGCCGCCGTAGTGCGGGTTCTGCTGCGCCCAGAAGTCGTTGTCGCCCTTGAGATAGAGCTGGTCACCGGACCACGCCATGGCGGCCCTGCCGGTCACAGGCGCTTTGAGGGTCCCCGTCGCCTTTCCCTCGGAGGTGACGGTCATCTCGGCCCGGGTCACGGGCTTGCCGTCGCCTGGCGCATAGACCGCCGACAGGCGCACACCTGGCAGCTTGTCCAGCGCCCGGGCAGCCGATGCACCCCGGGCCGCCGCAGCGGCAGGAGACCCTCCGCCCGCCCCCGTGGAACTTTCGCC